>CANGXM010000071.1 GCA_947457845.1 Rhodospirillales bacterium
CGGTCGGCGTCGACTGCATGGTGAGCTTCGAGGGGCGGCGCTACAGCGTGCCGTTCCGCTTCGTCCGCCAGGAGGTGGAAGTCCGCGGCCTCGCCGGGCGGGTGCAGATCCTCAAGGACTGCGCGGTGATCGCCGATCATCCGCGTGGTGGCGCCGCTCTGATCGTGAAGGACGACGCGCATTACGAGGGCGACAGCACCGAGCGCGTGATCGCACCCGTGCCGCTGGGGCGGATGGGGCGGCGCCTGCAGGAACTCGGCACGATGGCGGTGCAGCAGCGCTCGGTCGACCTCTACGCCCGGCTGGCGGAGGTGGCACGATGACGGCGCCGCGGGTGAGGCTCGACATCGACGCGACGCGCGACAAGCTGGCCGCGCTCGGGTGCGGCCACGCCGCCGCGGCGCTGGAACCGCTGCTGGCGGAGGCCGTCAGGTCCGAGCTGGCCGCGCACCTGTTCCTCGACCGCCTGCTCGACGCCGAACAGGCCGGGCGTGAGGAGCGGCGCGTGCGGACGATGCTCAAGAGCTCGAAGATCCCGACCGGCCAGACGCTGGAGAATTTCGACTTCGCCTTCCAGCCCGCGATCGAGCGGTCGCGGATCGAGACACTGGGCACCGGCGCGTGGATCCGCAATGCCGAGGCGATCCTGATCCAGGGACCGCCGGGCGTGGGCAAGAGCCATCTGCTCGTGGGGCTGGGCGTGCGTGCCATCCAGCTCGGCTTCTCGGTCCAGTACTTCCGCTTCGACGAACTGCTGACCGCGCTCAAGGCGGACGCGCATCTGCGGCCCGAGCGGCTGAGGAAGCGCAAGTACATGTCCAGCGCGCTGCTGCTGGTCGACGAGATGGGCTACGACCCGATGACGCGCGAGGAGGCGAGCCTGTTCTTCCGGCTGGTCAGCTACCGCTACGGCCGCGGCGCGATGATCATCACGACGAACAAGAGCATCCGCGACTGGACCGATCTGCTGGCCGGCGACGAGGTGCTCGCCACGGCGATCCTCGACCGCCTGCTGCACCGCGCCCAGGTCCTCAACATCAAGGGCCGAAGCTACCGGCTGCGCGATCTCGAGGACGCCTTCAGGAGCTGACCCCTCCGGCCTTCGGCGGGCGCTCCGACCTCGAGGTCGGAGCGCCCGCCGCGCCCGACGTTGGGCGACGCCTCGTAACACTGGGTGTCGCCTTACCTCGTAAATCTGGGTGTCGCTTGACAGCAACATCGTTCGCCCTCTCAAGTTCTTTCTTGAATTGAGCATTGAGGCGACCATTGATTTCGCTATAGATCGCTCGGTAGAGCTTCTGGATGTTTGTCCTTGCTTCGACCGAAGCGAGTTCCGCTACCGAGTCGGCATGGGGGGCAAGTTCGAAGGGAAGGTCGTCTATTCTCTTCGCTGCGGCGTCGATCAGTTCGTTTTCATGGCGGGTCCAGACCTCCATGAGGCGGGACGATTTCCCACCGCCGAGCTCCGATCGGAGCCGGAAGCCGTTGACGGCCTGGTTCCGCGCGACGATCCGCTTCCCTGCCGCGACGATCTGCTCGGTCGTGAACTCGGGTGGTCGCCCGATTCTCGCTGACTCTTCAGTCATCGTGATCTCCGCAATCTGAACAAACAAACAAACAAACAAAAAACAGACTGGCTTGGATGTCTCACCGCGTGGGGTCGCTGGGTGCTTGCCTGCGGTATCTGGACGGCCGTCGGTTTCAGCCAATGTGACGTCGACGCCGACACGCACTGCGGACCTTCTTGCCGTCAATCTGGCCGGATGCTACGCCGGTACTTCCTCACCCTCTGCCTCGACAGAAGCATGTCGAGCGATCACCGCTCGCTTCGTCGCCGTGAGCACATCTGACACGTCGAAAAGCGGCTGCCCCAGTGGCAGGCCCGCCTTATCGACGGCGTAAACAGCGATGGCGTCGTGCTTGCCGAGCTCAAAGGCGATCCCCGAGCGGCCATCCGGCGACCAAGCGACGGCATGGCCCCAATCTTCGCTCTGCACGTCCGTGAAGCCGTAACGGTGCGGCGCGAGAAGGTATCCCTCGATGCCGAGGCGGGCGATGAAGCTGCTGTCCGTTGGCACGCGTTTCTCTCCTGTCCCTTCGACGTTAATGGCGTCGAGAAGCAGGATATGATTCGATCAGCCGGTGGGGGCAAGAGGATCGACAAGAGGGCATTATCAAGTTCTCAATAATCGTACACCTTGATGTACGGTCACAGGATCCGAAACAGCGGCGTTGTCCCGTAGCATTTTGGGAGGTCATAGAGTAAGACTGGCATTGATGGGCCTGTAGTTTGTGGCAATGTGCAACAAACTCGGGTCTGAGTTCTGGTTCGGTACAGTCGTTGTGAACCAGCGCCGAAGTCGGGCTACTCCCTACAGAACCTCTCACACGTTAACTTGACGGGAGAGTTATCGTTCGATCTGAGGTTCCGATCGGCGCCGATCGGGACCCCGCTCCATCGTTCCGCATCCACCTTTCCATTTCGCCTGTTGAATAAACAAACTAATAAACAAACGAACAAACAAACTAGGTTGGTCGGACGTCCTGATGCACCCGGCCCGTGCTCGTCACGTGTCCGCGGGGGCTCGTCCCGTTCTTCACCCCTATACGGACCGGCCCGTCGTCATATCGACCCCCCGACCCAGTTGCTTCTGCCTCGGCCCGGTGTCCTCCGCAGTGGAAATTCGGGCCACCATCTCGCGTAGCGATATCGGCTTACGACACCGAACGGCAACCAACTGGGCTGCCGATGCACGGTCGGGAGAGACGGAGGCGCGGCCCCGCATCGCTTTGGAGAGCGATCATCTTGTGGTCACTGATGCGGCCGAAGGTCGCCCGCTGCATCTCGATCCGGCGACGCCCTCCGTCACGGGCGAGATCCGCCTCGGCGGTGCGTCGTTCGACGTCGCGCAGGTGACCGGGAAGGGCGAGACCGATTGACGCCGGCAGGGGAGATAGGACCGGCGCCGGTGCGTCCCGCTCCCCACCCTACTGCGACATCGACGCCGATTGTGCCCCCCGATCCGGTCGGACATCGTTGGGAGGTAAGGTGCGTCAGGGCCGCCACCTCTACTGCACCACCAAGGTCGATGCCGACAGTCCTTCGTCACTTCCGACTGCGCGCGGCCGTCGCCGCCCTCTACGCGGTGGCGATGCTGCTGCTCGGCGTCGCGCATGCGCCGGTCGCGGGCACGGCCGCGAAGCCGACCGTCGATCTCGCGGCCTTCCTCCTCCCGGACGGTTCGCTTCCCGACCTCTGCGTCGTGGACGCGGACGGGCCGGGGGATCAAGCGCCGCTCCACGTGGCGGTCACGCTCTGCGACGCCTGTCTGCTGACCGGGGCTCCCGGCCTTCCGCCGCCGGTATCGATCACCGCCGCGCCGGTGTCGGTCGGTTCGGCCGCCGTCATGGTCGATCGCGGGCCGGCGCCCGTCGCCCGCTTCGAGGTTCCCGGCTCCTCCCGCGCCCCGCCGTCCCCGGTCGTCGCCCCCGCCTGAATCGGCGTCCTCGACCCATGCGGTCGCGGACGCCCGTCGCGACATGCCGCGCCTCCCGCGCGGCCGACCGGATGCGTTCCATGACCTTCGATCGTCGTTCCCTGCTTCTCGCCGCCCTCGTGCTGCCCGCCGCCCCCGCCTTCGCGCAGGATGGCATCCGGGCCGGCGACCTCGCCATCGGCGCCCCCTGGACCCGCGCCACCCCCGCCGGGTCCCGCGTGGCCGGCGGCTACATGACCATCCGCAACACCGGCAGCGAGCCGGACGCCCTCGTCGGCGGTTCCCTCTCCGTGGCCGGACGCGTGGAGATCCACGAGATGGCCATGGCCGACGGCGTGATGCGGATGCGCGAACTGCCCCAGGGCCTCGTCATCCCGCCGGGCGGATCGGTCGAACTCCGTCCCGGCGGCTTCCACGTGATGTTCCTCGACCTCGCCCAGCCGCTCCGACAGGGCGATCGGGTGACCGGCACGCTCCGGTTCCGCCGGGCGGGCGAGGTCCGGGTCGACTACACGGTCCAGGCCATGGGCGCCGGGCCGGACGGCCGGCCCCAGGGCCACGGGCACTGAGGGGGGTGCGCGTGCCGTCGCTGCGCCGCCTGCGGCTGGTCCTCTGGGGGGCCGTCGCCTTCGCCCTCTTGTTCGCGGTCGGCCTGACCGCGGCGTCCCTGGTCGAACGCCTCGCCCCCCGCCTGCCGTCGGTCGGCGAGGCGTCGGTCGGCGGTCCGTTCGAATTGACGACCGAGGACGGCACCCGCCTGTCCTCGGCGTCGCTCGCCGGCCGGCCGTTCGCCCTCTACTTCGGCTTCACCCACTGCCCCGACGTCTGCCCGACCTCGATGTTCGAGATCGCGAAGGTCCTGGAGGAGGTCGGGCCGGCCGCCGCGGACCTGAAGGTCTATTTCGTGACGGTGGATCCGGCGCGCGACACGCCGGACCTGCTTCGCGACTACACCGACAGCTTCGATCCCCGCATCGTCGGGCTGACCGGGACCGAGGCCGAGATCGCCGCCGTCGCCCGCGCCTACCGGGCCTTCTACCGCAAGGTCCCGACGTCGGGCGGCGACGACTACACGATGGACCATTCGACGATGATCTACCTGATGGACGCCCGGGGCCGGTTCGTCACCGGCCTCGGCCACCAGGAGGCGCACGGCTCGAAGGTGGAGAAGGTCCGCCGCCTCCTCGCCGGGGCGGGCTGAGCGTCGGCCGCCCTCAGAGGGTGCGCCCCATCGCGAAGGCGGCGCGCGCCTCCGCCGCCGCCGTGCGGCGGAAGGTGGCGAACATCGCGTCCATCATGCCGGTCACCGCCGGCGGCGCGCGCTCGGGCGTGCCGGCGTCGAAGGGCGGCTCCGGTGCGTATTCGGCCAGCAGCTGCACCGTCTCGGCATAGGTGCGGTCGCGCAGTTCGCCGAGCAGCCCCAGGCCGAAGTCGATCCCGGCCGTGACGCCGCCGCCGGTGATGCGGTTGCGGTCGCGCACCACGCGGCCGGGCGTCGGGATCGCGCCGAACACCGGCAGGACGTCCCGGGTCAGCCAGTGCGAGGTGGCGCGGTGACCCTCCAGCAGGCCGGCGGCCCCCAGGATCAGCGATCCGGTGCAGACCGAGGTCACGAACCGGGCCCGCCCGCCACGATCTTTCACGAAGCGCAGCGTCGCCGCGTCGCCCATCGCGGCCAGGGTGCCCGCGGTGCCGCCGGGCACGCAGAGGATGTCGAGGTCGCGCGGACACGTCTCGAAATCGTCCGACGGCACGAGGACGAGGTTCTGGTCGCTGGCGACGGGATCCTTCGTCCGGGCGACGAGATGGACCGAGGCGCCGATCAGGCTGGCCAGCATGTAGTGCGGCCCCACCAGGTCGAGGGCGGTGAAGCCGGGATAGAGAAGGAAGGCGATGCGCTCCGAGCCCCGCCAGTGCGCCGGCATGTGGTCCATGACGTGTCCCTCGGGCGGCGGCACCACCGCATCGGTGGGCGCGGTGGGGGAGGCGGACGCCTGGGCTTCGGCCTCGCGGGCGAGGCCGGCGAGGGCGGCCGCCAGCACAGCGGCCCCTCCGAGAAGATCGCGACGGTCCATGAGGCTTTCCTTCGGGGGTGAGGGGAGGGTTGCGGGCGAGTTCGGGGACGGCCCGTCACGCCGGGGGTACGCGGGCCATGATCCGGCGCCGCAGCGGCGGCGGGCGCTCGGCGTTCGGAACCAGACCGTCCGCCCGACCGGCCCAGGCGTCCATGAACGCCGCGAGGTGGCCCGTGTCCGTGGCCGGGTCGACGCCGCCGAACACGAAGGTCCACCGTCCTGGACCGGCGACCGACAGGCGACCGCCCCCGGCGCAGCCACCGAGGCAGGGGTAGGTCGCGACCGTGATCCGGAGCCGGTCCGCGAGCCCGGCCGCGAGATCCCGCATCGCCGCCGCGACGGCGGCACCGTCGGCGCCACCGGTCCGTGCCGACGCCTTGCAGCCGGTGCAGACGTGGAACGTCGCGGCGACCGGGAAGGGGGTGCCGGTCATGCCGCGGTCCTCCCCCGAATGGCCCGCAGCGGGGTGACCGACGGCCGCCCGTCGCCGTGGACCGCCACGTGGGCCTCGATGCCGAAGACGTCGCCGAGCATGGCCGCCGTCAGCGTCGCGGCCGGCGCCCCCGTGCCGTAGAGCCGTCCGCCGTCGAGCACGGCGATGCGATCGGCGAAGCGGGCGGCGGCGTTGAGATCGTGGAGGACCACGACGGTGGCGAGACCCCGTTCGGCCGTGATCGAGCGGACGATCTCCAGCACCTCCAGCTGGTGGCGCACGTCGAGCGCGCTGGTCGGTTCATCGAGGAGCAGGACGTCCGGCTCGGCCGCGAGGGCCTGGGCGAGGAAGACCAGCTGCCGCTGGCCGCCGCTGAGCTCCCCGAGGTGTCGGGCCGCGAGGTGCAGCACGTCGAGGCTCGCCAGCACCGCCTTCACCGCGTCGAGGTCCGCGTCGGACACGCGCAGGCCGAGTTGGCCGATGCGGCCGAGCAGCACGGTCTCGGTCACGGTGAGCGCCGTTCGGCTTCCGATGTCCTGTGGAACGTAGCCGATCCGGACGCTCGACCGCGGACGGGGACCCTGCGGATCGGCGAACCCGACTTGGCCGTCGTGGCGCTGGATCCCGGCGACGGAACGCACGAGCGACGACTTGCCCGACCCGTTGGGGCCGACCAGGACCAGAACCTCCGACGCCAGGGCGATCAGCGAGATCGCCGCGAGCGCCGGGACGGCGCCGTAGCGCACGCCGACGTCCTGCATGGTCACCCTCACCAGTAGGCCCTCCGGTTGCCGAGGACGAGCCACACGAAGAAGGGCACGCCCACCAGGGCCGTCACGATCCCGATGGGAAAGAGCGTGCCCGGGATGATCGTCTTGCTGGCCACCGACGCCATCGAGAGCAGGAGAGCCCCGGCGAGGGCGGCCCCCGGCAGGAAGATCCGCTGATCCTCGCCCAGGAGGATGCGGGCGATGTGCGGCGCCACGAGGCCGATGAAGCCGATCGTGCCCACGAAGGCGACCGCCGCCCCCGTCAGGACCGAGATCAGGACCAGGGCGCGCAGGCGCAGCCCGCCCACCTCCACGCCCAGGCCCCGCGCACGTTCGTCGCCGAGCTTCAGCGCCGTCAGGCGCCAGAGGTCGCGGACGAGGAACGGCGTACAGCCGGCGACCACCGCGCCCACCACCGAGATCTTGGTCCAGGTCGCCTTCTGGAGGCTGCCGAACAGCCAGAACACGATCTGCTGGAGCGCCTCCTGCGAGGCGAGGAACTGGAGGAGCGACAACAGGGCCTGGAACAGGAACAGGAGCGCGATGCCGGCCAGCACCAGCATCTCCGGCGTCGCCCCGCGCAACCGGCCGACGAGATGGACGATGGCGCAGGCGACCCCGGCGAACGCCATCGCCGCCAGCGGGATCGCCTGACCCTCGGTGAGCCAGAGCGGCGGGCCGGCGACGATCACCAGTGCGGCGCCGAACCCGGCGCCGGCGGAGATGCCCAGCGTGTAGCTGGACGCGAGCGGGTTGTTGAGGATGGTCTGCATCAGGGCCCCCGACAGCCCCAACGCGGCCCCGACCGCCAGCGCCATGAGGGCGACCGGCAGGCGGATCGCCCAGACGATGGCGTCGACCGTCGCGTCGCCGGAGAGACCGACGACCGACAGGGCGACCGACCGGAGCGGCAGCATCGCCGGTCCGGTGGCCACGTCCACCACGAAGCTCAGGGCGGTGACGACGAGACCGACCATCAGCACCGCCGCCCGGCGACGAGCCAGGCGGCGATGGGCGGCGCGGACGAGATCGTCGTCGTGGTCCCGAGCGATGGACGACGCGGCGACGCTCAAGGCTTCAGCGGCACCATCCAGGCGCCGCTGAAGGGAACGGGCAGGTACTTCTCGTGGTACTCGCGGAACGACCGGTCCGGGTCCACGTCGGCGAACTGCTCCGGATAGAGCCGCTTGCCGATGAACTCCATGGCGACGAAGTCGAAGAGCGTGCGGCTGAGGCCGTGCTCGATGGCGTTGACGTTGCCCGTTCGGACTGCCGACAGACCCGCCCAGGCGGGGCGCGCCGCGTAGGGGGCCAGCGAGCGGCGGACGCCGTCCGCGTCCATGTCGTAGCCCGTCCTGACCGCCTGCGGCCGGTTGAGCCAGGAGGATCCGGCGATGAAGATCACGTCCGGATTCGCGGCGATCACCGCTTCCTGGCTCAATGGGCCCCACGGGCCCGGGATGCGGCCGACCGCGATGTTCTCGGCCCCCATGGAGGTGAGGATCTGCCCCCACATGCTGTTGTTGTAGGTGTTGCCGATGGTGTCCGGGCCGGCCTGACCGAGTTCCACGTAAGCCTTCGGTCGCCGGACGCCGGCCTTCTGCGCCCGCTCGACCCGCGCCATCACGTCGCGATGGCGGGTCTCGTAGAGGGTGGCGAGTTCCTCCGCCCGCGCGGTCGTGCCCATGACCTTGCCGATGGCCCGGGTCGACGCCAGGTGGCGGTCGAGGATCTGGGCGTTGTAGTCGATGACGACGATCGGGATGCCCGCCGCCTCGATCTGCGCCCGGGCCGTCTCCAGCGGCTTCATCGCCCATTCGGGCAGGATCAGCACGTCCGGCCGCAGGGCGATGACCTTCTCCGCGCTGAAGGTGCTGTCGTCCACCTGCCCGACGTCGGGCATGGCGGCGAGGTTCGGGATCACCGCCGCGTAGCGGCTGAAGATCGCCGGACGCCAGCCTTCCCAGACCGCGCGGGTGATGCCGACGACGCGCTTCCAGCCGTCGGTCCCGGCGATCGCCGTGAACTCCTCGTAGTTGAAGGTCACGACCACGCGGTCGACGGGCGACTTCACCGTCACCGTCCGTCCGATCGCGTCGGTGATCGACACCGTGCCGGGTGGCGTGGGCTGTGCCATGGCCGTCTGGGCTAGGCCGATGGCGACGCCGAGGGCGACCGCCAACGCGGCCCCCCGGCGCAGGAACTGTCCGATGGTCATCTCTGGTCTCTTCGTCGGGCGCCGGACCTCGTGACCGGGTGCGGCGCAGCGGTCGTCGTCGGGATCACGGGCGTCGCTCGCCGTCGGGCGGCGACGCCCGGAACCCAGGTTTCGTCGGTCGGTCAGACGACGATGGACGGCGGACCGCGGGCGGACGGGCGAGGAGGTTCGGACGGCCGAGGCGTGACCGCGGGCGCCGTCTCGTAGGCGACCTGCGCCACCCGGAACGGGAGGGGGAGGGCGGGCGGATCGTTCCCGAGGGTCGGCGAGACCGACAGGATGCACGCGAGGCAGTGCAGGCGGCCCGGGACGTCCGAGGGGACGTCCTGCGCATCACCGCCGACGCGGCAGATCTCGGTCAACGCCGCCGTGATCGCATCGAGCGGGACCGTCTCGCCGACGCCCGGCGACGGCCCGGCCCGTCCTGGATGGACGAAGGCGAGCGCCGTCGTCGCGAAGATCTGGAAGATCAACGCCAGGACGAACGGAAAACGGGCGCAACGGAGAGCGACCATTCCCCAACGTGCCGCGTCGTGCCCGGGGCCACAAGCACAACCTTCACGGCTCGGTGGTCCCCGCTCGCGGTCGCGACGGCATCGTGCGGCCGGCAAGGATTGCGCCATGTCAATGCGTCGCAGCCGGGGGCCGTGTTCGCATGAGCCCCTCACCGTACGGGGCACGATGCGATGGACGGACGCGAGGGCACGGGGCCATGGCAGCGCGCGGCGGCGGCGGTCGCGGCGGCCGGGTTCCTCACGGTGGCGACGATGACCGTCCTGCCCCACACGGCGGTCCGCACCGTCGGCGGGCAGACGGTGGAGATCTGCACCGCCACAGGGATCGAACTGGCCCTGATCGGTCCGGACGGCGCCCCGGTCCCCGCGGCGGGCCTCTTCGGCCACGTGCTCGGCTGCGGGGAGTGCGTCGCCCGGTCCGTGGTCCTCGTGGGTACGCTGGGCCTCGCCGCGACCCTCCTCGCGATCGGTTCGGCACGCGGGCGGGCGCAGGGGCGCGAGAGCGCCTCCGCCTGACCGGCGGGCGTCCCCGGATCAGGGGCGCCAGGTCACGATCCCGATCTCGACCGAGGCCGTGTCCGCCATCCGGCCGTGGACGGCGAGCGCCCCCGCCGTGTCGGTCAGCAGGCCGACGTCGGCCTCGACCCCGCGCACCGACAGATGATCGACCGCGTCGCGGACGACGGCCCCGATCGGACGCTCCCGCGACCATGTCTCCGGCATCCACACCGGCTCGCAGCGGACGCCGATCTCGGCCAGCCGTTCCAGCGCCAGCGGAACGCCCGCCGGGACCTCCCAGGGGACCCCATGCAGGGCGAAGGCGCGTTCGAGCCAGGGATCCCGGCGCACCCGGCCCCAGCCGACGAACGCGCACCAACCGAGGGAGCAGGCGGACATGCGGGCGAAGTCCGCCGCCTCGCGCAGGCTCGGGACCATCTGCGCGAAGACGAGGTCGAACCCGCGGGCGAGCCCGGCCGCCTCGGGATCGACCGACCGCCAGTCGGCATGGACGGTCGTGATTGTTCCCGACTGGTCCGCCGCCCGGATCCGCGCCAGCATCGCCGCCGAGACGTCGAGCGCCACGACTTCGGCACCGCGGTCGCGCGCATGAATGGCCAAGGATCCGGTACCGGCCCCGACGTCCAGCACCCGGCGGCCCGGCCCCGGACGGGCCACGTCCGGCAGGTGCGCGAGGCGTGCAAGGAGGCGATCACGCACCTCCGGCGCGTCGGGCGCCGGATAGTCCGTCGCGCGGGCGTCCCAAAACGCTTCCTGACGACCGAGGTCGGGCTGCGCGGTTCCGGTCATCACGCCTCCATGGACAGGCGGGGTTCATACGATTAACGGTACTCCGCATAACGGAGGACCGCCAGATGACCCTCACCGCCCGCATCGTCGCCTGTCTGACACTCGTCCTCGCCGCGGCCGGTGCCTTCGCCCAGACCCCGCCAGCCGGTGGGGCCGCGGTCGTCGCGGTCTCCGGCGATCCCGGGCACTTCAACCCCGCGATCTCCACCGCCGGGCCGCTCCATGCCGTCGCCGGCTCGCTCTACAACGGCCTCGTCGCCCTCGACCGTGCGGGCGATCCGGTCCCCGACCTCGCCCGCTCGTGGGCGATCGCGCCTGACGGCCGCACCGTGACCTTCCGCCTCGCCGAGGGCGTCCGCTGGCACGATGGGCAGCCGTTCACATCCGCGGACGTGAAGTTCGCCTTCGAGGAGGTGCTTTTCAAGTTCCACGCCCGGGCGCGGGCCGGGCTGGCGCCGGCCGTCGAGGCAATCGATGCGCCCGATCCGGCGACCGTCGTCTTCCGCCTGCGCCGGCCGCACCCGGCGCTCCTGCGCCAACTGGACGTGACCGAGGCGCCCATCGTCCCGCGCCACGTCCACGCCGGCACCGACATCGTGCAGAGCCCGGCCAACCTGCGGCCGGTCGGCACCGGCCCGTTCAAGCTGGAGAGCTACCGGCGCGACGAGGCAGTCGTGCTGGTCCGCAACCCCGACTACTTCAAGCCGGGCCTTCCACGCCTCGACCGCCTGATCTTCCGCATCGTCCCCGATGCGGCGACCCAGGTGAACGCCTTCCTCGCCGGCGAGGTCGACGTGCTGTCCCGCGTCACACCCATCGATGTCCAGCGCCTGCGTGGCCGGCCGGTGACGGTGGTGGACACCACCGCCGGGCCGGGGGGTGCGAACTGCGTCATGACGCTGTCCTTCAACCTGAACCGGCCGGCGCTCGCGGACCTGCGCGTGCGGCAGGCCTTCGCCCGCGCCATCGACCGGGGCCAGATCCTCGACCGGGTCGTGTTCGGGCAGGGGCGTGTGGCGTCGGCCCCCATCGCCAGCGGCATCGCCTGGGCCCACGCCACGGGGCTGCTTGACGGCGTGACGGTCGACGTCGCGGCGGCGAACCGGCTGCTCGACGAGGCGGGGCTGGCGCGCGGGGCCGACGGCGTCCGCGCCACGTTCGACATCCTGCACTTCCCGGCCTTCGCCCGCTATTCGGAACTGATGCGCCAGAACCTCGCGGCGGTCGGCATCGCGCTCAACGTCCGGATGCTGGACCCGGCCGCCTTCGCCCTGGCGGTCTTCACCGACCGGTCCTTCGATCTGGCGCTCATATCCTACTGCAACGGCACCGATCCGGAGATCGGCGTCCGGCGGATGGTGCATTCGACCAGCATCGGCACCGTGCCTTTCTCCAACGCCGCCCACGTCCGCGACGCGGAGATCGACCGGCTGTTCGACGAGGCCGGGGCGACGACGGACGAGGCCGCCCGGGGCATGGCCTATCGCGCGGCCCAGCGGCGGATCGCGGAACTCCTGCCATACTGGTGGCTGGTGGAGACCGACTTCTCGGCCGCTTGGAACGACGCCTTCGCCGACTTCGCCCCCTGGTCCGGCCAGATCGCCGAGACGGCGTGGCGGCGCCGGTGATCGGTGTCGCGGCCGGGCGCATCCTGTTCGGGCTCGTCGCCGTCTGGGCCGCCGCCAGCCTCGTCTTCCTCCTCGCCGCCTTCGCACCGGGCGATCCCGTCACGGCGATGGCCGGCGACTTCGGCGCGGCCGGGCACTCGGAGGCCGTCTCCCGCGCGCTCGGCCTCGACCGGCCGCTGCGCGTCCTCTACGCGGAATGGCTGGGGCGGCTCGCGGTCGGCGACCTCGGTGTCTCGTGGCGGTCGCAGGTGCCGGTCGCGACGCTCATCGCCGAACGGGCACCGGTGACGCTCGCCCTCATGCTGGCGGCGCTGATCCTGGCCGCGGCGGCCGGGACGCTCCTCGGCCTCGCCCTCGCGTCGCCCGTCCGCCCGCTGCGCTGGGTGGCGGGGCTGTTCGCCGGGATCCACGCGCTCCCGTCCTACGTCGTCGCCCAGGCCCTCGTCTTCGGCCTCGCCCTCGGCCTGGGCCTCTTCCCGGTGCAGGGGCTGTCCGATCCCCGGGCACCGGTCGTGGGCGTCGCGCGCTTCGTCGATCTCGCGTGGCGGCTGACCCTGCCGGTGCTGTCGCTGGCGCTCCTCCAGACGGCCTTCGTGGCGTTGCTCTGCCGGGCCCGGGTGTCCGAGGAACTCGCCCGCCCCTACGTGCGGACGGCGCGGGCCAAGGGGCTCGGGCCCTGGGCGGTGAAGGTGGGGCACGCGCTGCCCAACGCGGCGCTACCGCTGGTCACGCTGATCGGCTGGCGGCTGGGATCGGTGATCGGCGGGGCGGTGGTGGTCGAGACGGTCTTCGCGCTCCCCGGACTCGGCCGGCTGGTCGTCACGGCGGCGGCGGCGCGGGACCATCCGGTCGTCGTGGGCGTGGTGGTCGTCGCCTGCGCGGTCGCCATCGCGACGAACCTGCTGGTCGACGTCGTGGTGCGCCGGCTCGATCCGCGGGTGGGGGCGGGATGAATCCGCGGGCGACCGTCGTCCTGCTGCTCCTCTGCGCGGCGGCGCTGGTGATCCTGTCCCCAGCGGGCGGCCTGCCGGACCTGCCGTTGTCCGACGCGTTCCTGCCGCCGGGCGGCGCGCATCCGCTGGGGACCGACGACCTGGGGCGCGACATGCTGCACGCGACGGCGCAGGGCCTCAGAACCTCGGTCCTCGTCGGGCTGGGGACGACGATCCTCGCCCTTGGCCTTGGTTTTGCGGTCGGTCTCGCGGCCGGGCTCTCCAATCCGCCCGTCGACGATCTCCTGATGCGCGCCACCGACGTGGTCGCGGGCCTGCCGACCCTGCTGGTCGCGATCCTCGTCGCCGCACTCTTCGGCGGCTCGGTCGTCGCGCTCACGCTCGTGCTGGGGGCGACGCGCTGGCCGCTCGTGGCCCGGCTCGCCCGGGTGGAGGCGCAGGCGCTGCGCGCGCGGGAGTTCGTGCTGGCGGCCCGGGCGCTGGGCCGGTCGCGGGGCGGCATCCTCGTCGCCCACGTCCTGCCGCAGGTGGCGACGGTGGCGCGGTCGTCCGCCGGCATCCTGTTCGGCGGCGCGCTGGTCTCCGAGGCCGCGCTCGCCTTCGTGGGCCTCGGCGATCCGGCGCGGGCCAGCCTCGGCCAGCTGGCGGCGAACGGGTTCCGTTTCGTCGTCCACGCCCCCTGGACCTGGGCGGCGCCGGTGGGGGCGATCGTGGCCCTGACGGCGGCCGTCGCGATCCTGGCCGACCGGCCACCGAAGGCCGGGTGAGAGCACCCATCATCCCCGCCGCGGACGGCTCCTGAGGGACGCGAGCGCGGGGGCCGCGTGCTCGTGCTCGGGCCCGCCGTCGTCGTGGCGGTGGCGGTGCCCGTCCGACGTCACCGGCACGACGTTCGCCTGCCCGAACCGCACGCCCCGCTCGGCCACGGTCGCCTCCGCGACCCGGCGCACCTTGTCGCCCGGCCCGCGCATCAGGACGACCTCAAGGCAGTCGTGATGGTCGAGGTGGGCGTGCATCGTCGCGATCACGAGGTCGTGGTGATCGTGCTGCGCGTCGGCGAGGCGACGGACGAGGTCGCGCTCGTGATGGTCGTATACGTAGCTGACGGCGGCGACGCACAGGCCGCCCGGCGCGTCGCTCGCGGCGGGGGCGAGGCTCCCGCGCACGAGGTCGCGCACGGCCTCGGACCGGTTGGTGTAGCCGCGACGGACCATGAAGGCGTCGATCGCCGCCGCGGTGTCGTCGTCGAGACTGATCGTCAGGCGCTGGGCCATCGGCACATCCCCCCCGGGTTTCGCGGGCGGGAGCGTGTCCGATGCGGGGCCGAGGGGCAATGCCGGAAACGGCAGCGGTCCGCTGCTCAGCCGCGCGGCATCCGCCACAGGGCCGCCGCCCCGTCCTCCGTGCCGCAGGCGAGCAGATGCCCGTCCGCCGACCAGGCGAGGCCCGCCGGGCGCCCCGCGAGCCGGTCGACCTGCGCCGTCCGGCCGGACGGGCTCGCCATGGTCACCGCCCCGTCGTCCCAGGCGAAGCCGAGGAGGTCGTGGCGCGGGTGATAGGCGACGTGGGTCACCAGCGCGTCGTCGCGCCGGCCGTGCTGCACGGGCGGGCGCCCCTCCGGCCCCTTGCCGCCGAAGTCCCAGACGACGGCGCTGTCGGAGCCGGCGGTGGCCAGCAGCGTGCCCTTCGCGTTCCACGCGAAGGAGCGGGTCTTGGCCGGATAGCCGGCCATCCGAAAGTCCTTGCCCGCGGGCAGCCGCCAGCCGTGGAGCGACATCTCCTGCATGCCGGTCACAAGGTGCCGGTCGTCGGGGCTCCAGGTCATGGCCACGTGCGATCCGGCCCAGCGCAGCGGCGAGCCGCCTTCCGGGTTCGCGGTCCAGTGCAGCGTCACCCCACCGTAGTGCGCGACCGCGAGGCGCTTGCCCTTCGCGTTGAAGGCGAGCGCTGCGACCGTGCTGGGGGAGGCCGGGGCAATGGCGCGGACCGTGCCGTCGGCGCCGATCAGGCGCACCTCCCGCCCCGAAGCGACCGCCCGGATCCGACCGGCGGCGCTCGCCGCCGTCGCGTCGATCCAGCGGCCGGGGAAGGCGGCGAGTTCCTCGACGGTGCCGTCCGGCGAGACGCGCAACAGGCGCCCGTCGTCGCCGCCGGACAGCGCCGCCCGCCCGTCGTGGTCGGGGCAGAGGTGGAGGATCGCACCCGCGTGTGCCCGCACGGGATCGGAGACCGCGACGCCGTCTCCGTCGGGTGCTAGGAACCGGAGCGTGCCGTCCCCGAAGGAGAGGACGGCGCGGTTCCCGTCGGAGAGGAAACAGACCCCCGTGACCCCCGCCGGGTACGCCGCCCGCCACGCGGCGGGGCGGACGTCGTCCTCGACCGCCGTCGGTCCGGCGCCCCGCCTCATGCGGCGCAGGCGGCGAAGCCCGCCTCCAGCGCCGCCCGGTCGAGGTTGCGGCCGATCAGGACGAAGCGGCTCGTCCGCGGCTCGCCGGGTTTCCAGGGCGTCAGCGCGTCGCCGTCGATCAGCATATGGACGCCCTGGATCACCTCCCGCCGGTCGCTGCCGCGGAAGGCGAGGATGCCTTTGAAGCGCAGGATGTCGGCACCCTGGGTCGCGGTCAGGCGGCGGATCCAGGTCTGGAACCGGTCGGCGTCGAGCGGGGCCTCGCTGACCAGCGAGACGCTGGTCACCGCCGCGTCGTGCTCGTGCGCGTCCTCCTCCAGGAAGGTCGGCTCCATCTCCAGGATGCGGGCGAGGTCGAAGGCGCCGCGGCCCAGGACGTCCGACGGGTCGACGCTACAGCGCTCGGTTCGGCGGATGACGGCGAAGGGGTTCATGGCCCGGATCCGGGCCTCGACCACGCCCAGCGTCGCCTCGTCGACGAGGTCGGTCTTGTTCAGCAGGATCAGGTCAGCGAAGGCCACCTGTTCCTCCGCCTCGTGGCTGTCCTCCAGGCGGCGCAGGATGTGCTTTGCGTCGACCACGGTGACGATGCCGTCGAGCGCCGCCCGCTCGCGCACCTCGTCGTCGACGAAGAAGGTCTGCGCGACCGGGGCGGGGTCGGCGA
>CANGXM010000072.1 GCA_947457845.1 Rhodospirillales bacterium
GCCTGCCCAGGATCGTCCCCGAGCACTTCGCCCCGCTGGGCATCCGTGATAGTCTGCATTACTAACCTCAATTCGTCTTCGGTCGAAGAGCCCCCGCAGCCGTGCCACCGGCAGCGGGGGCGCCCATCAGGCCGCCGCCGCGACGTCGGACGTGGAGGCGAGGGGTGCCGTGATCTTCGACGCCAGCCAGGCGTCGAGGTCGCTCGCGCGGTAGAGGATGTTCCGCCCGAACCGATGGAAGGCCGGGCCGCCGCCCTGGCAGCGGAGCCGCGCCAGCGTCTGCACGGCGATGCCACGGCCCGTCCGGCGGCGGAGGTACCCGCTGGCGTCGCGGGGATTCAGAAAATCGGTGCCCATTTGGTCTCTCCGTGGAATGCCGGCGAAGCGTGCCGACACGACGAAAAGACCACCCGGAAACCCGAAGCGCCCGTAACCGACGTGCGAGCGTTATGGAAACTACCGCCCGCGGCGCTTCCGCCACGCCGAGACGTCGTTCGCCAAGGCGTCGCTCGACACCCCGACACCGTCCGCCGTGACCTCCTGGGCGAAGTGGTGAAGCACGACGAGCAGGTCGCCCCCGCGCTCGCCTGTCTCGCGGTCGCCCTGCATACCGGTCGGCACACCGACCGCGGCGAGGTGATCCAGCATGTCCCAGACGAGCGCCTTCACCGTGCCGTCCGGCATGAGCTGGTCTTCGGGCGACTTCGCCCGGTGCGCGTGGTCGCGCCCTTCAACGCGCCGCAGCTTGCGGGCCCGCAGCCCTTCGGCCGCCCCGACGTGACTCCGCCGGATCCCCGGAACTCCCCGCCCATAGAGGATATCGCCCAGGGCCTTGAGGACGTCATCCGGCGAGACCGGCGCCGGCAGCGCGCGTGCGCACAGCCGTTCCAGAGCCGTGCGCATCCCCGACTGCCGGCTCTCCACCTCGCGCATCAGCCGGTGCAGCGCGCGGTCCCGCTTCGCGTCATCCACGACCGACCCCCGGGGACGAGGACGGCACGAACCCGGGATCTGGGCAGGACCCTGCACGGAAAAGTGCCTCTGTGGGGTCATGAAAACGGTTTCCCGGAAATCGGGCCGAATCCAAATCGACGCCCAGGCCCGGCCGGGCGCCCAGCGCGACCGGGCCCGGTGCGCCCTTCACTTCGCGAGCCGATCGAGCCGGTCGACCGCCGCCCGCAGACCGGCGACGTTCGGATCCTCGACGTCCCACCCGACCAGCATCTCGCGCGCCGCATCGGCGATCGCCCTCAGCAGCGCCGCACGCTCTTCGTCCATACCCAGCCTCCGAACCCGTGGACGTGCCGAACGGGATTGTTCGGCTAGAGCAAAGACTGGCACGGCAGACGACGAAGAGCAAAGAAAAAGAAACGGGGGTTAACCGCCCACTTCTTCAGAGATTGCCGAGCATAGTTACATCAATCAAGCATGATTGATTGACAGAATGACTGAGGTCTGCGGTTGATCTACGAGTGTGCGTGCGGGTTAGACTAGAAATACGCGGAGGCCGTGCGTGGGGCGTTGCCTGGGTGGTACCTTGATTTCGGCTTCCCGGAAAATCCTCCCGATCGGACATCGCCGAGGCCCGCCCGCTGGCCCGTGACGCGCCCCAGCGCCGAAGGCTACCCGAGGCAGGGCAGCAGCCCGGAGGCCATCCACGGGCCATCCACGGGCCAGCGGGCGGGAGCCCCGGCGCGGCACGTGAAGATCGACGCCACCCCGCCACGCCGATCGGGCCCGGCCGGCTGTACGCGCAGCAGCTACCCGGCGCCGCCGCGGCCGGTCATCCGGCCTTCGGGACGAGGCGGATCACCTCGCCACCGGAGTCCTTCGGCGCCATCGCGCCGGCGATCTTCCCGGCCGTGGCGTCCGCGACGGCGCGCAGCGGATCGTCCGCGACGTGCGCGTACTTCTGCGTGGTCTTCGCCTGGACGTGGCCCAGCACCTTGCCGACGAGGTAGAGGCTCGCCCCGCCGGCCACGGCGAACGACGCGAAGCTGTGCCGCAGGTCGTGGATGCGGACGTCGCCGAGGCCCGCCCGCGTGCGGACCGCCTCCCACGCCTTCTGCAGCCCCGTGTAGTGCCCAGCGCCGCGGGCCGCGGGGAACACGTAGACCGATGCCGTCCGCTCGATCCCGCCCAGGAGAGCAAGCGCCGGGGCGCCGAGGGGCACCGACTTCGCCCCGGTCTTGCTGTCCGGCAGGTTCAGCCGCCCGCCCTCGAGGTCGACGTGCGACCACTTCAGCGTCAGCACCTCCGACTTGCGGCAGCCCGTCAGCAGAAGGAGGCGGATCACCGCCGCCGCGGTCGGGTTCAGTTCGCCGGCCGCGACCATGGCCGCCATGGTGCTCGACAGCGTCGCAGCTTCGGTGCCCGTCAGGAAGCGTTCCTTCTTGGCGCCCTCATAGAGCGTCACCTTCGCCGCGGGGTTCCTCGGGATGATCCGCCGCTCGACGGCGAACGCGAGCATGGCGCCCAGCACCGCCGTCGATCGCGCCGCGGTACCTTTGCCGCCCGAGACGATCGCCCGGCCGCGCGCCTTGGTCTTGACGTCCGCCGCCGTCTTGCCGCCCGCGACGTCGCGCTGGAAGTCCTCGACGTCCTCCTTCGTCAGCGACGCGACGACCTTCGGGCCCAGCAGCGGCTTGACGTGGCGCATGAGGTTCGACCGGTCCGCCGCCCAGGAGGACGCCTTCTTCTTGGGGTTCGCCGCCGGGCCCTTCTCCAGGTAGAGGTCGATCAGTTCCGAGACGGTCTCCGCTTTCCGCGCCTCCCGCCGCCGCTCCATCGGATCCGCGCCGACCGCGACGTCCCGCAGCAGCTCTTCCGCCCGAGTGCGCGCCGTCTCAGGCGTCCAAGGCGAACCGTGGCGTCCGATCGTCAGGCGCCGCGACCGGCCGTGCTCGGTGCGGTACTGGACGACGTAGGACTTCGCCCCGGCCGGCGTGACCAGCAGGCCGAACCCCTTGAGGTCGGAATCCCAGACGAACCGCCGCGAGCCATCCAGCGCCGGCGCAGCGGCATCGACCGTCCTCTTCGTCAGCTTCGGCACCGGGTCTCTCCCCTCGGGTAAGCAGAGCGGGTAAGCACCGGGTAAGCAGAAACGGGGAAACAGGTGGCATTCCCGTGCTTACCTCAACAATGACGATAGCACGGGAAGCGGCGGATTTGCTCGGAAAATCGAGCGGCGCGGAACCTCGGGTAAGCACCGGAAATCCGCCGAAATCCGGTTACCCTGACAATGGCATTGTAGAGGTCAGCGGTTCGATCCCGCTTGGGTCCACCAAAACACAGAAGGGCCCGACCGCACAGGTCGGGCCCTTCGTCGTTTCCGGGGCGGCCGTCGTCGTCAGGAGCCGAGGAGGCTCGCCCGGGCGGCCTCGGGGATCTGTCCGCTGCGTGTCGCCGCCATCGCGTTCTCCGTCAGCCGGCGCGTGATGAGGCGGAGCAGGTGGAAGCTGAGGGCCGGCTGCTGGTAGCAGAGATGCACCAGCTCCTCGTGGGTGATCCAGAGCAGTTCGGTGCGGGTGCGGCACACGGCCGAGGCGGTGCGCGTTCCGTCGGGCGAGAACATCGCGATCTCGCCGAACAGGGCGCCCGGCTCCAGGCGAACGTCGATCTCGGGCAGGTCCACCGCGCCGGAGACGAGGAGGTAGACGCGGTCGGCCCGGTCGCCCTTTCGGAAGACGGCCTCGTTCTCCTCCAGGACGGCCCGCTCCATGAACGGCTTCATCCACTCGACCGAAAGATCGCCCTGGGACGCCGCCCGCACGCGGCGCAGCAGGCGCATCACGCCGACCGTGCGGTAGAGGTTGATCGGCAGAAGGACCGCGTGCAGCGCGACGATCAGGTACTGCTCGGCCACCGCCCCGTAGCCGATGAAGGCCAAATGGCTCCCGAGGGCGACCAGCCGCAGCGGCAGCATCGTCTTCATGCCGAAGGCGAGGAGGATCAGCGCCGAAGCGAGGAACCCCAATAACTCCGACACCGACATCGAACCCCCCGAAGGACCGTCTCGCGGGTCGCCGCACCGATACGGGACCTTCACTGCACCCTAACCTGCCGGCCGCCCGTCCGCCATGGTGTCTCCGCCGCGGGGTCTCCGCCCCACCGCCGTCACATGACCGTCACGATCCACCGTCAACATGACAGTGCCGATCCCGTCCGAGAGGGCCCCGTGCGCCTGTCCTGCGCGATCCCCGTCGTCCATCTCCTCCTGTCCGCCGCGATGCCCGGCCCGGCCGCGGCGGCCGACTGGACCGTCGACGCCGCGCGCTCCACCCTCGGCTTCGCCTTCGTCGAGACCGGTAACGAAGCCCGTGGTCGGTTCGACCGCTGGACGGCCGAGGTGCGGTTCGACCCTTCGGATCCCGGCGCCGCGCGGATCGTGGTCCGCGTCGACGTGACCTCGGCCACCACCCGCGACACCCGCCGCGACCCGCTGATGCTGAGCGAGGACTGGCTGGCCGCCGCCCGGGTTCCGGAGGCCGTGTTCGTCGCCGACGGTGCGCGGGCCCTGGGCGACGGCCGGTTCGAGGCCTCGGGGACGCTGCGCCTGCGCGACGGGGAGCGGCCGGTGACGCTGGCCTTCACGCTCCGGACCGACGGGGCGGCGGCCCGCGCCACGGGCGAGGCGGTGCTGGTCCGCACCCAGTACGGCATCGGCCAGGGTCGCTGGGGCGGCCTCAACGTCGTCGCCGCGGACGTCCGGGTCCTGTTCGACATCGCCGCGCGGGCCGCGGACTGAGGGCCGCCGCGGCCGTGGGATCGATCACGGCTGTCCGCTGATCGATCAGAAGAAGCCCATCGCGCGCTGCATCGCCTTGGTGAAGTGCGCCTCCAGCGCCGCCTCGGCGGCCACGGAATCCCGGTGCCGCATCGCCTCCAGGATCGCGATGTGCTCCTGGAAGGTGCGCACCGCGATCACGGTGGAGTAGCGGAAGTGCCGGTCCATCCGGATCAGCCGCACGAAGCTCTGCGACTGGGCATAGGCGGTGTCGACCAGCGGGTTCGCCAGCGCGCCGATCAGGCGCATGTGGAAGCGCCGGTCCAGCGCCTCGATCGCGGGCGGCTCGTCGTCGGCGAAGTCCCGACCGTCGACCATCGCGATCGCCTTGTGGTGGGCCTCCACCAGCGCCTCGATGTCCGCCATCGGTGCCGCCTCCGCGAACAGCCGAACGGCCGGCCGTTCGAGGATCAGGCGCATCTGGTAGGTGTGCCGGAGCAGGTTCAGGTCCGGCTTGCGGATCTCGATGCCGGAGCGGGCGTGGATCGTCAGAAGCCCTTCCGCCTGGAGGACGCGGAGCGCGTCGCGCAGCGGGCCGACGGGCACGTCCAGCATCTTCACGAGGTCCGACTGCGAGACGGTCGCCCCCGGTTCCAGCCGTCCGTCGAACAGCGCCTTGCGGAAGCGGCGGTGCGCGAGGTCGCTCAGTCGCCCCTGCTCCCGGTCCGCGTCCGGGCCCGTTCGGACACCCCCGTCCGGGGCGGCCGCCTCGGCGATCAGGGCATCGAAACCGACATGCGAAACTGATTTCATCGGCATGGGTTCTGATCTATCATTCCCGGCATCTGATTACCACACAGCAGTGGCGTGAGAGGGCAGGGTCCGTGCGCATCGTCGATTTCCGGCTCACCCGCTTCCAGTTCGCCCGCGATCGTATCATCGGCGACAGCCAGGTCCGCATCGGCCATTGCCACATGATGGCGATCGAGCTGATCGCCGACGACGGCACCGTGGGCCTCGGCTTCGGCTCCTCGCTGTTCCACGCGCTCCCGCCGCTGGCGGAACTGGAGCGCGTGTTCCGGGAGGAGGCGTGGCCCCGGCTGAAGGACCAGCCGCCCGCCGGCCTCGTCTACCGCGTCTCGCGGCCCCGCGGCGGCAACCGGCGGGGGGCCTCGCTGCCCTTCGACGAGGGAATCGGGCAGGCCTGCTGGGATCTTGCGGCGAAGGAGGTGGGGCTGCCGCTCTACCGGCTTCTCGGGGGCACGGACCCCCGGGTCCGCGTCTATGCCAGCGGGCTCGACTACCACATGTCGGACGCCGACTACGTCGCCTTCTTCAAGGAGGCGGCGCGCCAGGGCTACCGCGGGTTCAAGATCAAGGTCGGCCACCCGGACGTGGACTGGGACGTGAAGCGCCTGCACCTCCTCAAGGAGGCGACGGGCGGCATCGGCCCGGTGATGGTCGACGCGAACGAGGCGTGGTCGCCCAAGGAGGCGCTGCGCCGGCTCGACATCTATCGTCGCGAGGGGTTCGACATCCTCTGGGTCGAGGATCCCATCCTTCGCGACGACTTCGCCGGCCTCGCCGAGGTCCGTGCCGGCGCGCCCTGGACGCAGGTGAACTCGGGCGAGTACCTCGACCTGCGCGGCAAGCGCATGCTGCTCGACGCCCGCGGCGCGGACATGCTGAACGTCCATGGCGCCATCGGCGACGTCATGCGGGCGGGATGGCTGGCGGCCGAGCACGGCATTCCCGTGACGCTGGGCAACACGGTGCTCGAACTCGGCGTGCACCTGGCCGCCGCCCTGCCCGAGGTGCCGTGGCTCGAATACTCGTTCCACAATCAGGCGCACCTGGTGGAACGGCCCTACGAGATCCGCGACAGCCACATCACCGCCCCCGACCGGCCCGGCCACGGGCTCGCCCTGTCGGAGGCGGCGCGGCGCGAGCACGCCGTGCCCGACGTGCTTCGGCCGGAGGACCTGCCGCCAGCGCCACGCTCAAGCCCCATCCGCCTCGGCGGATGACGCAAACCGCGAACCAAGAACCGAACACGAAGGGGAGGGACCACACCATGACGAGATTCGACCGCCGTGCGCTTCTGGCCGGCGCCGCCGCACTTCCGCTGGCGGGGATGTTGCCGAGGGCGGCGTCCGCCCAGCGCGGCGCCCTGAACTACTGGCACCACTTCACCTCGACGACCGAGTTCAAGGGTCTGGAGCGGGTGATGGCGCTCTTCAAGCAGCGCTTCCCCGACATCAACGTGACCCAGGAGAACATCCCCAACCCCGAGTACATGGCCAAGATGACCGCGGCCGTCGTCGCCAACGCGCGGCCGGACACGGGCATGGTCTCGACGGAGCGGTCGAAGGACCTCGTGGCGATGCGCGCCCTGGTCGACATCGACAGCCGCGTGCGCGGCTGGTCCCGCTTCGCCGAGTACTCCGGCGACGCGTGGGCAGGCGCCTCGGTCGACAACAAGATCTACGGCATCCCCGCGTTCACCTTCGTGAACTGGATGTACTACCGCAAGGACTGGTTCGCCGAGGCCGGGATCGCGCCGCCGAAGACGCTGGCCGACTTCCAGGCGGCGGCGATCAAGCTGACCGACCCGTCGAAGAACCGCTTCGGCTTCTCCATGCGCGGCGGGGCGGGCGGCTTCTCTTTCGTGCTCGACATGATGGAGAGCTTCGGTTCGCCCATCGTCGTCAACGGCAAGCCGGCGATGGACCGGGCCAAGGCGATCGAGGCCGTGACCTTCTATGCGGAGCTGCACACCAAGCACAAGGCCGTGCCGCCGTCGGCGCCGAACGACAGCTTCCGCCAGATCATGGAGGCCTTCAAGACGGGCCAGACCGCCATGGTCATGCACCACACGGGCTCGCTGACCGAAATCCGGGACGCGATGAAGCCCGAGCAGTGGGGCACGGTGATGATGCCGGCCGGGCCGGCGGCGCACATCGCCCGCGTCTCCTACCTCTACAACGGCGTGATGAACCCGCGGAACGTGGACGCCGGCTTCTCCTGGATCACCTATTGGGCGGAGCCGGACCCGGCGCTCGCCTTCCTGGAGGAGACGGGCTACTTCCCCTCGTCCCCGCGCGTGGCGTCCGACCCGCGGATCGCCGGCAACCCGATCTATGCCGCGGCGACCGAGACGCTGAAGATCGGCCGCCTGCCGGTCAACTTCGTCGGCGGCGCCGGCTGGTCGGAGCAGGTGGTCCTGCCGGAGTTCCAGAAGGTGCTCGTCGGCCGCGCGACGCCGGCCCAGGCCGTCGATGCGATGATGAAGGGCCTCGAGGCTGCGGTGAACTGACCCTCCCGCATGCGGCCGACCGCGCCCGTCCGGCTCCCTTGCCGGGCGGGCGCGGCGGTCCCGCCACGACCGGAGATCCGTCCATGATCGCGCTCTCCGCCCCCGACCGGGCGGCCTTCGACGAACGGGGCGTCCTGTTCCCGTTGCCCGTGCTGGCCCCCCCTGAGGTGGCCGCGGCGCTCGGCGTCGTCGCCCGGATCGGCGCCGAATCGCCGGACGTGCGCAAGCGCCTCCTCCTGCACAAGACCCACCTCGTCTCCCGCACGCTCTGGGACCTCCTTTTCCATCCGGCGATCGTCGACCGGGTGGAGGGCCTCGTCGGGCCCGACGTGCGCGTCTGGGGGGCGGGCTTCTTCGCCAAGGAGGCCCGCAGTTCCGACTACGTCAGCTGGCACCAGGACGCGCACTACTGGGGCCTCGAGCCCGACGACATCGTGACCGCCTGGGTGGCGCTGACCGACAGCAGCCCCGACAACGGCTGCATGCGCGTCGTCGCCGGCAGCCACCGCTCGCCGCTCCCCCACGTCGACACCTTCGCCGCGGACAACATGCTGTCCCGCGGGCAGGAGATCGCCGTGAAGGTCGAGGCGGGGCAGGCGACCGACGTGGTGCTGAAGCCGGGCGAGATGTCGCTCCACCACGTCCGCATCGCCCACGGCTCCGAGCCCAACCGCTCCGACCGGCCGCGGATCGGGTTCGTGATCCGCTATATCGGCGGCCACGTCCGCCCGACCGGCGGCCGGCGGGACAAGGCCGTGCTGGTCCGCGGCACGGACCGCGGGTTCTTCGATCCCGAGACGCCGCCCACGGGCGAACTCGACCCCGCCGACGTCGCCCGCCACGCGGCGTCCCACGGCGCGAGCCCGAACGCCAAGCCGGTCCCGCCGGCCCCTGCTTCCATGTGAGGCCCATCCCATGCGCATCACCGACATCCGCTGCTGGCTGATCGAAAAGGACGGTCCGCCCCACCCCTACCGCTGGCGCAAGGGCCTGCAGGGTTCGGGCGACGGCACGCCCGCGGGGAAGAAGCCGCTGGGCGCCGTCGTCCGCATGGACACCGACGAGGGGATCTTCGGCGCGGTCGAGGTGGACGCGAGCCAGGGCCGCGGCACCGGCGCGCTCTCCATCGTCGAGCGGCGGCTGAAGACGCTGATCGGCGAGGACCCGACCTGCACCGAGCGGCTCTGGCACCTGATCTGGGAACTCGACCGGATCGAGGAGTTCCAGATGGGGCTGCTCGGCCTCGTCGACCAACTGGCCTGGGACATCAAGTCGAAGAAGGCGGGCATGCCGCTCTGGCGGATGCTGGGCGGCAATTCGCCCAAGATCCCGGTCTACGCCTCGACCGTCACCTGGGACACGATGAGCGAGTTCGAGCGCCACATCAAAACCTGCATGGACGTCGGCTTCAAGGCGTTCAAGCTCCACGCCTGGGGCGACTGGAAGGCCGACGCGGAGCTTTGCCGGAACCTCCGCAAGTGGACGGGCCCGGACGCCGACCTGATGTTCGACGGCTCGGCCGGCTGGGACTACGTGGATTCGATGCGCTTCGGCCGGGTGATCGAGGACCTCGGCTTCCTCTGGTACGAGGAGCCGATGCGCGAGTTCGAGCTGGGCAGCTACCGCAAACTCTGCGACGCGCTCGACATCCCCGTCCTGGCGGCGGAGACGTCGGACGGCGCCCACTGGAACATGGCGAGCTGGATCCAGGCGGGGGCGCTCGACATGACCCGCGTCTCCTCCTTCTACAAGGGCGGGATCACCGGCTCGATGAAGATCGCGCACCTGTCCGAATGCCACGGCATGCGGGCGCAGGTACACGGGATGGGCGTCGCGAACGCGCAGCTCTGCGCCGCCATCCTGAACAACGACTACTACGAGCAGATCGTCTTCAACGAGGCGCACATCCACAGCCTCGCAGGCATGGGCCGGCTCGCGATCGTCGACGGCACGCTGACCGTGTCGGACGAGCCCGGCCTCGGGTTCGACATCGACTGGGAGCGCGTCGAGAAGACGGCGGTGGCGCGCGCATGACCGCTCTCTCGGAGGCCCGGCTCGGCGACGGCGACCGGCGCGTGCGGCGGGTGCCGCACGTCCGCCTCGGCGCGCTCGGCCGCCTGTCCGAGCGCCGGGGCTGGGCGTGGCTGCTCCTTCTCCCCAGCCTCGTGATGATCCTCGCGATCATCCTCTACCCCACCGGCTACGGTCTGTGGCTGGGGCTGCACGAGATGCGGCTGACCCGTCCCGACCGGGACGGGTTCGTCGGCCTCAAGCACTTCATCGCCATCGCCGACGACCCGATCTTCTGGCTCAGCCTGCGCAACACCCTCGTCTGGGTGGTCGGGTCGGTGGTGGGCGAGCTGGCGCTCGGCCTCGCGGCCGCGCTCGTGCTCAACAAGGACCTGCCGGGCTTCAAGCTCGCGGCGGCGCTCGTGCTGCTGCCCTGGTTCCTGCCGAACGTGGTGGCCGGCAACATCTGGGCGATGATGCTCGACCCGCGTCTCGGCGTGATCAACGACGTGCTCGTCCGCATGGGCGTGCTCACCACCTACCGCGCCTGGTTCGCCGAGCCGGACCTGGCGCTCGCCGCCGCGATGGCGGTGGAGATCTGGCACGGGTTCCCCTTCTTCGCGCTCCTCCTGCTGGCCGCGCTCAAGGCGATCCCGCAGGACCTCTACGAGGCGGCCGCCTGCGACGGGGCGAAGGCGTGGGACCAGTTCGTCCACGTCACGCTGCCGCAGCTGCGGATGATCATCGTCGCCTCGGTCGTTCTGCGGGTGATCAGCCTCGTCAACTCGCCGGAAATCCTTCTGATCCTCACCGGGGGCGGGCCGGGCCGGTCGACCCAGGTGCTGTCGCTCTATGCCTTCCTGAAGGCCTACAAGGAGTTCAACTTCGGCTACGCGAGCGCGCTCGCGACCGTGATGTTCCTCCTCCTGATGCTCTTCTCCTGGGCCTACGTGCGGCTCTCCAACGTGATGAGGGACTGATGGCCGTCGTCCGCTCCCGACGCGCGCGCCGGCGGATCGGCGTCGTCCTCTCCTATGCGGCGATGCTGACCATCGTCGTGTTCGCGATCTTCCCGATCGTCTGGTGTCTGCTGGTCTCGCTCAAGCCGGAGAGCGAGATCGTCTCGGCCCAGATGACCTACTGGCCCCGGACGGTGACGTTCGAGAACTACGTGGCGATCTGGACGCGATCGAACTTCCCCACGCTGATCATGAACAGCGTGGTGACGACGACGATCACGGTCGCGATCTGCATCGTGGTCGGCACGCTCGCGTCCTACGCCATCTCCCGCTATCGCTTCCGCGGGCGGAGCGCGCTGATGCTGGGCTACCTCGTCGTGCGCATGTTCCCGGCGGTGATGATCATCATCCCGCTGTTCATCGTGATGCGCGGCTTCGGCCTGCTCGACAGCCGCCTCGGCCTCGCGCTCGCCTACACGACGTTCCTGCTGCCGGTCTTCATCTGGATGATGAAGGGCTATCTCGACGCGGTCCCGCCCGAGATCGAGGATGCGGCGCGGGTGGACGGGTCGAGCCGCATCGGCGCGATGGTGCGGGTGGTGCTGCCGCTGGTCCTGCCCGGGCTCGTGGCGACGGCGGTCTTCATCGCGATCGGCGCGTGGAACGAATACCTGATCGCGCTGATGCTCACGACCAGCACGGGCTCGCGCACCTGGCCCGTCGGGCTGCAGCTCATGGTGGGCGAGTTCCAGCTCCCCTGGGGATCGCTGGCGGCGGGCGGGATCATCTCGATCATCCCGGTGGTGGTGCTGTTCGTGCTGGTCCAGCGGGTGATGGTGAAGGGGCTGACGGCGGGTGCCGTGAAGGGCTGAGGCCGCGGTGCCGCCTCGTCCTTCGACAGGCTCAGGACGGGGCGCGCCCGGTCGCAACGCGGGGAAGGCCGGGCACGCCTCAGGGTGAGCCCGTCGAACCATGGGTCGGGGAAGCGCCGACGCATCGAGGGGAGAGAGCATCGGATGGCCGGACTGCAACTGCGCGGCGTGCGCAAGTCCTTCGGATCGCTGGAGGTGATTCGCGGCGTCGACCTCGACGTGGAGGACCGGTCCTTCGTCGTCTTCGTCGGCCCGTCGGGGTGTGGGAAGTCGACGCTGCTTCGCATGATCGCGGGGCTGGAGGACATCTCCGCCGGCGAGATCGCGATCGGCGAGCGGCGGGTGGACGATCTCGCCCCGGCCGAGCGCGGCATCGCCATGGTGTTCCAGTCCTACGCCCTCTACCCGCACATGAGCGTCCGGGAGAACATGGAGTTCGGCCTCCGCATGGCCGGCGTCGGCGTGTCCGAGCGGGAGGGGTTCGTGACGCGCGCCGCCCGCACCCTGCGCCTCGACGGCCTTCTGGAGCGCCGCCCCAGGGCGCTCTCGGGCGGGCAGCGGCAGCGCGTGGCGATCGGCCGGGCCATCGTGCGCGACCCGGACGTGTTCCTGTTCGACGAGCCGCTGTCGAACCTCGACGCCGCGCTTCGGGTGCAGATGCGCGTCGAACTCGCCCGGCTCCACCACGACCTGCAGCGCACGATGATCTACGTGACCCACGACCAGGTGGAGGCGATGACGCTCGCCGACCGCATCGTGGTGCTCGACGCCGGGCGGATCGAGCAGGTGGGGGCGCCCATGGACCTCTACCGCAGTCCCGCCAACCTGTTCGTCGCCGGCTTCATCGGCAGCCCGAAGATGAACTTCCTCGACGCCGTCGTGGAGACGGCGCCCGACGGCGGGGCGCGCGCCCGCCTTCCCGGCGGCACCGTGGTCGACGTCCCCGTCCGCCCGCGCGGCGAGCGGGCGACCTTCGGCGTGCGGCCCGAGCACCTCGTCCACGGCGCGCAGACGGCGGGGCTCCCGTCCCTGCGCGGGCGGGCCGTGGTGGTGGAGCGCCTCGGCGGAGCGACGCTCGTCCATCTGGCCCTCGACGGCGACGTGACGGTGACGCTCCAGGTGGCCGGCGACTCCGAGATCCGGCTCGACGAGACGGTGGAGGTCGGCATCCGTCCCGAGACCACGCACCTCTTCGGCCCGGAGGGCAACGCCTGGCCGAGGGACTGACGATCATGGTCCCTCGGGCGGGGTCAGGCCGCCGCCGGGACGAGGCGAAGCAGGGGGCCGGCCGATCCGTAGAGCCGGCGCTCCTCGCGCAGGAGGTCCAGCGTCTCGCGCAGGCTGTCGGCGACGAACCCGGTCGGCGCCTGCGCGAGTTCGTCGGCGGTGATGGCGACGAACGTGTCGAGGAGCCGCGCGTGGACCCGGCAGGATTCACGGATGTCTTCAGCGAGCTGAGGCCGGCGCATCGGGAGAACTCCAAGGGTTGCGCGTTTCGACGGGCCCATGGTCCCATGCGACGGTTAACCGATCCTGAACGCGGCGCCGCTCGTCCTGGCGCGTTGGAGGTAGCCCAAGCATTCGCGTGGCATCCTTGTGCATAAGTCTTCGTATCGGCACCCGCGTGACTTGGGAACCCGAAGAACAGAAGGTTCGAGAACAGATTATCGATCGGGTGCCGCCACGGCGACCTTCCCGCTGCCTCACCCGTCCGCCAGCACCTTCACGAACACCTCCGGATCGACGTTCCCGCCCGAGCAGACGACCGCGACCGTCCGACCCTCCACCGGCACCTTGCCCGACAGGGCCGCCGCCAGCGCCACGGCACCGCCCGGCTCCACCACCACGCGCAGCGCGTCGAAGGCGGTGCGCATGGCGTCCGCCACCTCGGCGTCGGTCACCGCCACGCCGCCCGCGAGCAGGCGGGCGTTGATGCGGAAGGTCACCGCGCCCGGCATGGGCGTCACGATCGCGTCGCAGAAGCTCGTCGCCCCCGGCGCGTTCGCCACCCGCTCGCCGGCCGCCAGCGACCGCGCCGTGTCGTCGAAGCCGACGGGCTCGGCCGCGAAGACCGGCGTTCCCGGCGACCGGTCGGCCAGCGCCAGCGCGGTGCCGGCCACCAGCCCCCCGCCGCCGCAGCACACCACGCAGGCGTCGAGCCGCGCGCCCGCCGCCTCGGCCTGCGCCGCGATCTCCAGCCCGATCGTTCCCTGGCCGGCGATGATGCCGGGGTCGTCGTAGGGCCGGACGAGGGTGGCGCCGGTCTCCTCGCAAAGACGCGCGCCGATCGCCTCCCGGCTTTCCGTCCAGCGGTCGTAGAAGATCACCGCGGCGCCTAGCGCGCGCGTGTTGCGCACCTTCACCGCCGGGGCGTCGGACGGCATGATGATGGTCGCCGCGATGGCGAACGCCTTCGCCGCCGCGGCCACGCCCTGCGCGTGGTTGCCGGACGAGAAGGCGACCACGCCCCGGGCCCGGTCGGCCTCGGGGATCAGGCTGATCCTGTTGAAGGCGCCCCGGAACTTGAAGCTGCCGGTCCGCTGGAGCATCTCGGCCTTCACCAGCAGGCGACCGCCCAGCCGCGCGTTCAGCAGCTGGCTCTCCAGCAGCGGGGTCAGCACGGCCTTCCCCTTCAGGCGGACGGCCGCCGCCTCCACGTCCTTGACGGTCGGGAGGGGGAGGGTGGCGAGGTCGGTGGTCATCGGTGGGGTCCGGGAAGGGCGTGCGGAGACGGGCGGTCGGGCGACCGCGGGAACGGGAGAGGCGGGCGGCTCACCGCCGCAGGTCCTCGACGATCCTGAGCGGCGCGTCGGCCCCGCCGAGGCGCTGGCGATAGACCTGGAGACCCTCCAACACCCGCTGCACGTAGTTGCGGGTCTCGTTGAAGGGGATGGTCTCGATCCAGTCGATCACGTCGACGCCTTCCGCGCGCGGGTCGCCATAGCGCTCGAGCCACTGGCGCACACGCCCGGGCCCCGCGTTGTAGGCGGCGACCGCGAGGACGTAGGACCCGTTGAAGCGCTCGATCATCTCGGCGAGGTAAGCACTTCCGAGCTGGACGTTGTACCCCGGATCGGCGGTGAGTCTGGCCTGCGTGTGCCGCAGACCAAGCTTTCCGGCCACCTGCTGCGCGGTCGCGGGCATCAGTTGCATGAGGCCCCGCGCGCCCGCCGGGCTGACGGCACCGGCGTTGAACACGCTCTCCTGCCGGATGATCGCGTGGACGAGCGCCGGCTCCGGTCGGTCGGCGGGAAGCGGAATGCGCGGATAGCCCGCCGACAGCAGCGTCACCTCGTGCTGGACCGCCGCGCGCGCGGTCGCCACGGCGACGTCCTGCCGACCGACCTCCAGCGCGATGCGGGCGACGAGCGCGTGGTCCATCGGCGTGTCGGCCGCGTCCTGCAGGCGGCGCAGGAAGAGGGCCGCGCGTTCGCTGGCGGGCGGATCGCCCCGCTGCTCCGCCCGCTGGATGCGGACGAGCGCGCGCACCACGCGCACCAGCTCCCGCCGCTCGAAGGCGGTGGCGGCGGCCTGGGTGATCTGCTGGTCGACCGGGAGCGGCAGGCCGGTGCGGCCGAGCGTGCGGCCGGCGAGCTGACCGTAGAAGGTGGTGGGATAGACGGCCGAACGCTCGTACCAGGGCCGTGCCTCGGCGGCGCCCGACATCGCCTCGGTCGCGCGCCCCGCCCAATAGGCCGCGCGGGAGATGCTCAGCGGCGTGGTGACGTTCCGGTACATCCGCTCGAAGTGGCGGAACGCGGTCAGGGGCTGGTCGAGCGAGCGCAGCGCGAGCCATCCCGCCAGGAACTCGCCCTCGGCGAAGGCGGCGCCCGTGTGTTGGCCGTGGTCCGTGGCGAGACGGTAGGCGAGGGCGTGCTCGGCCCGGTCCATCGCCCGCCGGACGAGGAGGTTCCGTTCGGTCCACCAGGGCGTCGCGCGGCCGAGTTGCGGCGGCGCGTCGAGCAGCAGTTCCATCGCCTCGGCGTCGCGGTCGCGGCGCCGCGCCGCGCGCAGGCGTTCGAAGTGCAACCCGGCGTCCGAGCGCAACGCCTCCGGCACCGTCGCGAGCGCC
>CANGXM010000073.1 GCA_947457845.1 Rhodospirillales bacterium
ACGCGCGCCGCAGCGTCAGCCTCGTGGAGGGCACGCCGCGGCGCGCGCGGGTCCCTCCCATGGACTCCCTGGACAACGGTCCCCCACAACCAGACGTGTGGCAGGCTATTGGACGCCGATGGTGGCTGGATGTTCGACGCCGGTTGACAGCCTCGTCGTCGGCACCATGCACCTCGCCAAGGGCCAGGAGTTCCGCGCGGTGGCGGTGATGGCCTGCGACGAGGAGGTGATCCCGCTGCAGTCCAGGATCGAGGCGGCGAGCGAGGAGAGCGAACTGGACGAGATCCAGGAGACCGAACGCCACCTCCTCTACGTCGCCTGCACCCGCGCGCGGGAGCGGCTTCTGGTGTCGGGGGTGGCGCCGGGGAGCGAGTTCCTGGGCGATCTGCGGACAGGGTGAGGGGGCGGTATTCGAACTCTACTATCCGCCATCGGTAGCGGATTCATCATCAACTTCCGGAGCTTGTCTGAGAACACTGGAATCTTCGCCTTTTTTGTTAATCCATTTGTTAGAAGACTGAGCCATCTCTCGGTTTCTCTTACTCAACCAGTTATCAGCAGCTGCCGCTTGAAGCAGTTCTGATACCTCTTTTCCCATCCGCGTCCGATGAGGATCGAGAAAGTTTCGGTTCACTTTTCGATGACGTAGAAGCGCGGGGTAAATCTGAATCGAAACGTACGTCGTCCAGCTGGCAGGAAGTCGATACGGATACTCCCTTAGTATTTCTAAGTTTTTTTCAGCAATAGAGGTAGCAAAATTAGTAATCATGATTTCCCCGGCATCCTCCAGCCGACAGAGAGTCAAGTTCACTGCTCTCAGATGATGGATAAGAAGTTTTGGAGCGTCTGCCGCCTCTTTGAACAATGCCATAACATGATCCGGCAGACAGGCCACTCGACCGAGCGACTGGATATAGAGGGTTCTGATCCTTGGAGGGAGTGATCCCTGAAGTTCACGGATGATGGTTTCTGGAACTTCTGGAGGGCAACGGGAAAAACCCCAGCTGCAGGCGCGAAGCGCAAGCGAACGCCTCGACGTAGGTGTCCGCGGCGCCAAAAAAACGCCGGCAGCTGCGTTGAGGAATTCATCAAGGTACTTTACCGATTGAAAAGATAGTCCATCGCTCGCGGACGGAACGTCGCCCGTTGTTGATACAGGTCTATAAATATTCGCATCACTGTCTTTGCCGTTTGTGATTCTCTTCGGTGTATTTGATCTTTTAAGTCTGCTTTCCACAAGTGAAATGTATCTTTCGCATTTCGGTGAATTCAATAGACCATATGTGCTCCGTGGCACCGCCGAAAGACAGGCTTCAAGCGGGGGCCACATTAGAATGTGACTAGGAGTGGGCTGGATCGGCGGAATTGCACGCTCGCCCATAGCGATGTATTCGAGGATCTCCTCCTCGGAGCGCCCGTCCACCGGCATCCTTGCCCAGTCAAGCTCGATCGGGCGGAGGCCTTCGGCGTCGTCCGGGATGAGTGTGATCCGCGCCAGACCCGCGAGCGGCCTCTGGTGGATCTTCACCCGCACGGGCGTGCGGACTTGGGGAACCCTGTCGAGGGGGACGGTCGAGACGCGCGGGCTCGGATCCGTCTCCTTGACGAGGAAGTTGCGGATCTCCGTCGTGCCGGCCTCGATCCACAGCCCGAGATCCATCGGCGGCGGATCGTAGGCCTCGCCCCCTTCGAGGCGCGCGTCCCGCGGGATCAGGTCGATGAAGGCGGGCTCATCTCCACGCAGCGCCGCAAACCGAAGGCGAGGGAGGTGGTCGAAGTAGGTCGTCCGGCCCATTGCCCGCCGGGCCGCGTAAATCGCAGCACCCTTGGCGACGATGCCGTCGTTGAGCCAGCCGTCGATTACAGTTCTGTCGTCCTTCGGCAAGAGATCGAGGCAGATCGTGTATCTGAGACGCAAGCTGCCGGCAGTCGCCGCCATTCCCGGTCCCTCGATGATCACGTTTCTGACGCCAACAAGCAGCGCCTTGGCCTCCTCAAAAGCATCGTCTTCCACAACTGGCAACCCGATCCCCGCCTTCGCACCGCCGAACCGCAGGAGCCGCCACCGACCCCGCACCTGAACGAGCGTCTCACCGGGGTCGAGATTGAGGAATGCGCGGATGGCGGCACCACCGCCCCAGACGAGTTGTCGGCCACCATCCTGGTCGTCGGGAAGGAGCGCCCGCGCAAGATCTTCGGCGCACGTAGCGAGCGGCCGGTCGAAGGGAACCCGCACGCCGGGACGGGCGCGGACCGGGACGACATACGCACCTGCATCGTCCTCGCGTCGCTCGATCTCGAGCACCGACACGTCGATCCCGTCGCCGAGCACGGAGACCACGCCCAGCGTCCGCCCGTGGAGGCGGTCAGCTACGGGATTGAGCGTCTCCTCGATCCCGAGGACCGCCGCCACGGGACGCCAGAGGAGGGTGGCCTGCATCCGCCGCCTGCCGAAGCCGTTGATCAGCCTCTGCTGGGCCTCCTCGTCGATGGTTCCGTTGTCGCGCACGACGAGCGTGGTGGGTCCACCGCCGCGTTCTTCGGCCCCCAAGCCGACGGCGGCGGCTGCGACAAGGTCCGCCGGGTCGTGGTCCTGTCCACGGATCGTGATCGGCCGGCCGGTCGAGACACGATCGAGGATGTCGGCGATCGGGATCCGCGCGGCGACGCCCTCGCCCCGCGCCGCGGCCGGCCATGCCCATCCACGGCCCTCGAAGCTGCGGGTCGCCTCGACGCCCGTCACCGTCGACAGGATCCGTGATCGCCGCGGCTGAGAATGAGGCACGACGACGACGGAGGGGATTTCCCCTTGTCCGAGCCGTACCGGGCCGTCTTCGATGCTCGCCACCTGGTCGACGAGGCCGTTCAGGTCGACGCCGAGATGCCGGCTCATCTTGCAGGACCACCGCTGTTAACGACGACGGCCTCGATCGCTCGACCCAATCTGATCAGGCCCGCGCTCAGCTCCGTCCCGTCGGGATCGAGGGCTAGGGCGACGACGGCTTCGTTCCTGGCAAAGCGCGCATCGTTCGCGACGGACACAGATGACACGAGGACGATGCCCGGCTTCCGATCCTGACCGCCCCCGTTGAACACGTTGTGGACGTGGATAGCCTCCTTGATCGCCCGGTTCGCGGAACTCGCCAGCTCTGGCAGATCCATCCGGTCCTCCGAACAGCTGTGCATGGCCCAGATCGGCACGGCGACGGTCTCGTCGGTCGCGAGATCGTCCACGATCAGCACCGCCGACGGGCAGAGTGCCGCCATCCAGCCGGGGATCCGATCATGCGGCTCAGACAGGTCGGCGGCGACAGAGACGACGAGCGGTGCCCTTCCGTCCGGCCGACGGACCAGCAACACGCCCGACTGACCGGCGAGCGACGTCCAGCGGCCCCGGCTCTGCTCCTCGAAGATCCGCAACGGTGTCTCCGCGACGACCTCGGCACCATGCATGCGACGGACGGCCAACTGCGTCGCGAGGCGGCAGAAATCCGCCCAGAGCCGATGCTGCCACCGCCAACATTCGTCGCGCTCGTCGTCCTGGCGCAGGATCTCCTGGTAACCGGTCCAGATCCGTCCGTATCGCGCGTCGCGCAGGAGCGCGAAGTTCGGCACGATCGGATGGACGGGCGTTCCGATCCCGGCCTCGATCAAGGCCTCCTCCGCCCGGCGGCACTCCATCCGGTAACGGTCGACCAGGGTCCACCGGTCGGTTCCGCGGAACCGCGCGTGCCGCTTGCAGTACGACGTCGCCAGCACGGCCGACCGCGCGGCGAAGTCGCGGAGAACGCGGTTCTCCAGCGTGTTCGCCTCCTGCTTGCGGACGACCGCGCGGATGCGTTGACGCGGCCCCGCCTGTTCGTAGACGTCACGGCCGGGCTGTCGGATCAGCCAACGGATGCAGGCCACGTCGATCTGCTGCACCTTGTCGACGGCGACGAGATCGCGATCCCGCTTCAGCACGCGTCGCGGCGACTTGACCAGATCTGCCAACAGCCGGGCGTAGTGTTCCGCATGCCTGACTATGAGTTCCATCGGCGGATCGGGATCGTCGAGTTGCCCGTCCGACCACGCGTCGTCGAGCATGTCCCAGCCGGGTCTGCCAAGCTCTCCCTCGTCACCGGACCGGATCCGCTCGATGCAGCCGAAGATGAAGGCATCCAGTTCCTCGGCACGAAGGTTCGTGGGGCCGAAGGATCCTTTTTGTCGAGCGGCGAAACCGGGGCGCGGGATGTGGCCTTCGTAATGAAGGTGCCAGTGTTCTCCGTCCGCAAGACGGACACCTGTGCCCATCTCGTTGGGACGCGTTCCGACGTCAACGATACGATGTCTGACTGTCGTTTCGCCGAACCGAAAGGGCGGCCCCTCCGGCTCAATCCCACGCCGCCGAGCATCGACCTTCGGATCGTACGCAGCGTCCGTCACGATGATCACCGGCGGTCCGGCCCGTACGCTCACGCGGCGATCGGTACTGGCTAACTCCACGCGCCCCTCTCCGCCCCTTGACCTGTCGAGGTCATATAGGCCCCAGGGGGCAGAAAGGACGAAGCCGACACTCATGATGGTCAGGCGGCGGTCCAATTGAAGACGTCGCCTTCCGCTCCGTCCTTGATCCGCTGCTCCAGTGTCGTATCCAAGAGTTCTCTACCGGCGATGCCAGCAATTCTCAATACTGCGGCGTGAGCGTCGCCCTCCATGTTGACGCCATGGAGCTTAGGTAACAGACGCATCTCAAGCATATCAGCCAGCGCAATGCGAGCACCATTACGCACCGGATCTGGATGGTTCGCGACATAGGCGCGGATCGACTCCGCTACGCGGTAACCGAAAGGCCGGCGCATAGCTTTGCATTCGGAGTTTATCTTCTCGATAACTGCGTCATAGGTTGTTTGATCCGCAGTGGGCAGGCTCTCGAAGGGGCGCTGCCAGCTCATCCAGGTATGAATTGGCAGGTGCCGCCCGGTGTGCTGTGTTTCGCTGCCTTTGATGCGATTGACTTTTAAGCTGTCTGGTTTCCGAAACAGCAAGGTGTTTCCACGATCGAGGACCTTGTCGGACAGCGATTGGGTCGATTCATCTTGGTTCATCGTGCCAGCGAACAGGACATTGTGCCCGGGGTAAATCGCCACGGCCCGCCCCTCGCCGGGGACCTCAATCTCGATGCGCGACGCGCGCTTCTTGGTGTCGTCCTTGTCCTCGTGCTCCGGCCGCCCTTCTAGGCGGCTCAGAAATTCGCTGAAGTAATACTCGACACGGGCGATGTTCATCTCGTCGAACAGGACGAGGAGAACCCGGTCCGACATGGACCCGCCGTTCTCGATTCCCTTGTCCAATAGTGTCTCATCCATGCAGAGTAGGGTACGCGCCAGATCCGTCGCCTTGTAGCGCTTCTCGAGATAGTTGTAGAATCCCATCAGATCCTGCGGGCTGTCCCAGCGCGGCTGGACCGCGAGCTTGAGGAAGTGGATCCCCATCGCTTCGGCGTAGCGCTGCGGCAACTGGCTCTTGCCGGTTCCGGAGATGCCGGCGAGCACCGTCAACGGACTGATCCGGCCGATCTTGAGCGACGTGTGGAAGCGAAGGAGGACGCGTTCGTCGAAGACGAGACCGAGCCCGTCGAGGTAGGTGCGGACGGCGTCGAGGTGCTTTCGTTCGTCGGTCACCGTGTCGGCCTTGGCGAGAAGCGCAGTTCCCTCGGCGAACAAGCACGATGGCTTCACGAACAGGTCGGCGAGTGTCTCCGTCCTCTCTGCGGCCCCGACCGCATCCGGCTCGATCGCGCGGATGCGTTTCTCCAAATTGGCGATGTGCGCGGACAGTTCCGCACGGCGGCTTTCCAGGCCTTCCGCATCGGCACGATGTGCGACGACGATCTGGTGAAGCCGATCGGCCTCAATCTTGTCGGTCGCGATCGTCGACCGGATACCGGCAGCCTCGACGACCAGTCCGTCACGATCCGCTTCGATGCGGCGGACCTCCGCTTCCAGTCCAACAAGACGCGGTCTGAGGTCGGCCAGCTTTGCTTCGATCCCTGCGTACTCTGTCCGAATCCCGTCGAGACCATCGACCTGCATCGAAAGCTTGGCGATCTCAGCCTCCAGAGCGGCGCGCCGTTGCTGAAGCTCGGGAATCTGGGCCAATATCTTCTCAATAAACTCCATCAAGTCCGACTTGCGCTTGGCCAATTCGCCGACTTCGAACTGGATGCGACGAAGTTCGGCCCTTTTCTCGTCCAGCTCCGCAATCTCGGTTCGCAGAGAATCACGTTTCTGGGTGGCCTCAGTAATCCGAGTCTCGATATCGGCCAGTTCCGCCTTTCGATCGTCGAGTTCGAGGATCCGCTTCTTCAGATCGTCGAGCCTTCTCGCGGCCTCGTCGCGCTCGGCGACGATTGACGCCAATTCGGCACGACGTTCGGCGAGGAGGCCAGCGAGTTGCTCATACTCGTCCCGAACATTATCAATTTCCTTTCGCTGATTGTCGAGATCCGCATATTCCTTCTTTGTACCCTCGGCGAGACTACGCCAGTGTTCGTATTCCATCCGGGCGCGGTCGGCGTCGGTCACGTCCTTGCGAACATCGGCAAGGCGTGCTTCGAGATCGGCCAATTCCTGCCGCTTGAGGGCGAGCCGCTCCGTGACGTCCTCCCACTGGGCCGCGGCCGGAAGCCTCCTCTGGTCGGCTTCGTATCGGCGCTGGGCGCTCTCCGCCCTGAATGACGCCACGGCCGCCATGGCGAGCGCGCCGTTGGTCGCCACTGCACCGACCAGGAGCAGGCCGATCGGACCCCCGGGGATCGATGCCAGGATCAATTCGATCATCGTTCGTCACCGCTGTCCGGATTGGGGCGGAAGATCGGTCGGCACGTCCGCGGTCTGCTTCATTCGGTCCTCCAACGTCTCGACCGCGAGCCTCACCTCGTCACGACGTACGGTCAGCGCCGACACCAGCTTTCGCAGATTCTCCACTTCGTCGAGCATCCGGTCGCGTTCCCGGATCGCGCGGGCTGCCTCGTCCTGAGCGGCTCGCGCCCGCTCCTGATGGCTTCCGAATTCCGTCTGGACCTGAACGAGTTGTGCGCGAAGGGCGTCGAGGGCTTCGGCCGTCCGGCGCCGATCCGCTTCGCTCGCCGCCTGCCGAGCCTGTACCTCAGCGAGCGCCGTTTCCAACGACGCTCGCCGTCCTTCGCCCTCCGCGAGAACCGTCGCCAGACGGTCCCGGTCGGCGGTGCGCCTCGTGATCTCGTCCGTCGTCCGGCGCAGGCTCCCTTCGGCGTCCACCAATTCGGTTCTGACGCGTACCAGACGCGCCTCCGCCTCAGCGAGGTCCTTCCCCCTCGCCTCCACGGCATCCGCCTGTCGCCGGAGCACCTGGAGGCGCCCGTCGAGCGTCTCTGCCTCAGAACGAAGCCGGACCCGCTCCGCACCGACGCGGTCGGCGTCCTCGGTCGCGGCCTTCAAGGACGCGGCGGCCTCGGCAATTTGCGTACGCAGCCGTCCCAGCTGTTCCTCGGCCCTCTGGCTTTCGGCCAGGACCCGCCGGCCGTCCTCGATCTGACGGCCGAGCCGGTCCCTTTCTGTCCGGAGCTGGTCGGCGTCCTTCGAAAGGGCATCGCGATCCGTCTCGGCCTGCTTGCGACGGTCCTCGGCATCGCGCTGGCGGCGCTCCGCTTCGAGCAGATCCGTTCGGCTTCGGCTCAACCTGTTGTCGACGTCCTCCAGTTGCTTCTGGGTCGCCTGGGCCGCCACGACCTGCTGCTGCAAGACCTGGAGCCGTCCCTCGGTTCCGGAGACCTCCCCCCGCAGTCGCTCCAGGTCGCGACGGGCGGTACTGGCGTCCCGATCCACATCCTCACGCTTGGCGACGGCATCCCGTCGCGCGTCCTCCGCCGCTCGTGTCTCGCGTTCCGCGTCGTCCTTGCGTTGTTGAAGCGCGCGTGCCTCGGTTTCGAGGGTCGTACGACGGGTGGCGAGCGACTGAAGCGCGGTCTCCAGTTCCGCCTGACGCCGGTTGGCCGACGCCACCGCTTCCTCCACGGTGGTCCTCTCGGCGCGAAGGCGTCTCAGTGCGCTGTTGGCTTCGTCGAGATCCGTCCGCGCCTTGTCCAACGCCTGTCGTAACTCGTCCCTCTGGGAGACGAGCCTGGCGGTCTCGGCGGCAAGCGTCTCGCGTTCGGGACGCAGCGCTGCGAGTTCCACCTGGAGCCGCCCGAGGTCGCCGCTGAGGCTTGAGACGTTCCGTTCCATGGCCGTCCGGGTCCGCTCCCAGGATGCTCGTTCCGTCTCGATCATGATGACGGCCGAGGCACCGCCCACGATTCCCACGATGCCGAAGGCGACGGTTGCATAAAGGGTGCGGTTACGACGCCGCCGGGCACCGTCATCGCCCGACGGCGGGTCGGCCGAGTTCATCGACGATCCTGTCAACGCATCTCTCCATGTCGTCCCGAAGTTCGTAGACCCAGAACCGGAGCACCTTCCAGCCGAGGCCACGGATCTGGTGGTCTCGCCACTGGTCCGAGACCTTGCGGAAGCCATCCGGGTCCCGGTGGTAGGCCTCGCCGTCCACCTCGACGTCGAGTTTCACGTCCCCCTCGATCAACGCGAGGTCGAGGCGGCGCCCCGCCAGCGGATATTGCGGCCTCGGTGCCAGCCCGCGGTCGGTCAGCGCCCGGAACAGGCGTTCCTCCCAGGGAGACTCGAATGCCGGTGTCGACTGGGCGGCGCTGACTTGCTCGGATCCCCCGGCTCGCCTTGCCAGAAGCGAGAGGTGCCGGACGTCGCTGCCGCGGCAGGCCGAGAGATCGCCGAACACGTGGCAGACCGCCCGGGCACGGCTCACCGCCACATTGAAGAGCGCGGCCCCCTGCCGAACGAACCACGCCGCGCCCTGCGGCATCTCCGCCGCGAAGCAGGGGCTGACGAGGATGACGTCCCGCGCGTCGCCCTGGAAGCCATGACCGGTCGCAACGCGAAGGTCCGCTCGTTCGATCGTCGTATCGGCGAGGCGCTGCTCGGCAAGCTGGCGGATCCGTTCCGCCTGTTTGCTGAAGGGGGTGACGACCCCAACGGTCCCACGGTAGCCCTGGACCTCGAGGAGCTGGTGCAGATGTTCGGCAATCGCCGCGGCCTCCGCCTCGCTGACACATCCCTTTCCAGCGTGTCGGATCGGCCCGGTGACGTCCATCCAGTGCAGGCCGGGGCGCACGCCGGCCGGCGGTCGGAGCTTTTGTTCGTCGGTGAGGACCGTGAGGCGGCGGCCATAGAACGTCTCGCTGATGAAGGACGCGATCTCGGACTGGCACCGGAAATGATCACGGAGCATGTGCCGCGAGATGTCGGGAACCGTACTCGCGAGGCCGAACAAGCTCGTCTGCGAGAATGCGTACCGTCCGATACCCGGAACCCAGAGGCCAACGCGCTGCAGGATCGGCGCTTCCCTTGAAGGCGGAAGGTCGGCGACGAGCCCGGTCTGCATCGGATCGCCGATGACGACCGCCTGTCGGGCGCGCGCAAGCACGGGAATCGCGGCCGCGATGTCGCACGTCGTCGCCTCGTCGATCACGGCGTGGTCGAACAGGCCTGGCTGGAGCGGCACCCGCGAGGGTACGGAGAGCGCCGTGATCGCCCACAGCGGAAAGTGTCGTGTGACCAGATCGGCGTTCTCCGCCCAGAGCCGCCGCGCCGTCTCGCCGTCGCGCGCCAGACCGAGGTCGCCCCGGAGTGCTGCGAGCCGATGCCGCTCCTCGGCTGTCGTCGCCTCCAAGGCGTCGGGCAGCAGCTGCAGAAGCATGTCTGCTTCGCTCCGCAGCGCCTCGACGGCCTCCGGCAAGGACCCGGACGCGTCCAATCGGTCGACGTCGGCCCGCGCGGAGCGATGCGCCTCCTCGGCCTGCGAAAGGCGTGTCTCGGCCGAGCGGAGGAGGCGCAGCCGCTCGCGGTCGTCCAGCGGCCGGCCGGGAGCCGACGCCGCTCTTCCGCCGAAACCGAGGCGTGCGAGGATGCGGCGCCAGAACGATGGACGAACGGGCACTCGTGATACGGGATCACTCGCGTCGCGTCCGCGACGCAACCGCTCGACCTCGTCTGCGGCCCCCGACATCGCCGCGGTCGCCTCGGCCAAACGATCGGCCGCCGCGAAGCGAGCCTCGATCGCCACCCAGGCACTGCTCGCGATCTCGACGCGACGACGCAGGCGCGACGCGACCTCTCCGTCGGCATGTCGTGAGAGGAGCGCGTCGATCGCGACGCGGAAATCGAAGTCGCCGTCGCGTTCGGGGCGGGCCCTGGCCAGGACGACCCGCTCCGGCAGCATGTCGTGGAACCGACCTTCCACGGCGTCCAAAGCCTGGTGATGGCGGCTCGAGAAGATCGCGCTCCGACCCGAAAGCGCGGCGCTGGCCATGATCGCGGCCGCGGCCTGGGACTTGCCGGTCCCGGGCGGCCCGGTGATCACCGTCAAGGGGCCGGCGAGCGCCTCACGTGCCGCGACGATCTGGTCCTCCTCGAGTTGCAGGGATGCGAGGACGGGAAGCGTCGCCCCGTGTCTCGACGATCCGAAGAAGGCCGACAGCGCCGTCCGTTCCAGCTCTGCGTCCGACCAGTTGGCGAGGGCCGCGAGATCACGACGAAGGCCAGCGGTGTATCGGTTCTGTTCGACGAGGTACACAGCCACCGCGTTGAACACCCCCGGCGCCTCCGACAGGTCGATCCGGGAGGTCAGATGGGAAGGGTCGAGTGGCTGGCGGAGGTCGCGCGCCAGGAACATGCCAAGCGTCTTCGCCAGATCGTCCAACGACGACCACTCCCTCGTGGTCACGGGCATGATCCCATCGTCCGGCTCTGCGTCCGTGGTTCCGAGCCAGTCCATGACCCGCGCCATCCGCCTGTTCCGACGCATGGCGGACGCCCAATCGGGGTTCAGCGTCGCCGCCTCGTCCGCGATCGCGAAGGAGATCCGGTCCCCGTCACGGTCCCAATCGGCGCGCAGCAACGCGATCGGGCGAAGGAATAGGGTCCCGTCCTTCCCTTGCACGATGTCGGTCGGATAGCCGACGAAGACCGGCTCGCCGCGGCGGTTGTAGAGGGCCTCCAGGAACGCAGGATCGAGGTCGGCGACACGAACCGACAGGACAGGCCACGCGGGCGGTCGCGGCCACCAGATGGTCTCTGGGCGCAGCAGTTGGAATTGGATGCGGTGGCGATCGGGATTCTGGATAAGCCCGGTCCCGGCCGAGATACGGGCGCACTCGGCGTAGTACGGGAGCAGCTTGCGGAACAGCGTCCAATCGGCCGGGAGATCCCCTGTCGGAGGTACGGGGGGCGGGGCGGGAGGTTCACCGAGACTGACGGAAGCGCGAACGGCAAGAAGTTGCGTTGTGGCGCCGAGCAGTTCCCGATGGTGCGACCCCTTCGATGAGCCCGAGGAGGTACGGTCGGACTCTGGCCTCTCACGAACGGCTGACCAACGTCGCGCGGTGACCGAGGCTTCTCCGAGCGCCTGCGCCTCAAGGAGTTCCGTTGCCAGTTCGTCACGCCGGATCGACACGCCCCGACCGACGAGGTTCGCCCATAGCCGATGGGCATACTCGGCCTTCGATGGCCAACTCAAAGCCGACGTGATTGCATTCGGAAGCCGCACGAGTGCGAATCCTAGATTCCATAGGGTTATGGAGCACGATTGCTAGTTAGATTGACCTATACCTCGAGCTTGCGAAAGAGCAGAGATGAGCGTTCGGTGAGGTACGGGCACGGCCTCCGCGAGCAACTCTATAAGATGATCAAGCCAAATCACATACCCGACGAACCAATTCTCGTTATCAGGATGCCCTAGAATCAGGTTTGCCACCTCAGACCGCGCCTTGGCGATCGTCGTCCACGGCACCGACGGGTCTGGCGACAGGAGCCGTTCGGCCCAGGTCCGGTCGAGATCCGCGCGCACGTCGCGGGGCAGCAGGTCCGGCCGCTCGGCATGGATCAGCCGCACGCCCAGTTCGGCCAGCCTGTCGTCCTCGAAGGCGGCGCAGTGGGCGTGGCGTTCGGCCCAGGGGAGCGTGTGGAAGACGTCCCGCCGTCGCTCGTCCGCCCGGCTCGGGAATCCCTCGTACATCCGGTCCTCGACGAGGTCCGACGGCACGGGCGGTGTCGCCAGCGTTGCCAGCGCCGCGCCGATGCGCGCGTGGAACCCCTCGTCCTTCACGATCGCCGTGCCCCGCCGCCTCAGCTCATCGAACGGCACGCCGGTCGCCGCGGCCACGTGCTGCGCCTCGTCGATGCGGAACAGGCCCGGCTGCTCGTTCAGCCGCACGCGGACGAAGGGCCGGCCGGCGGCGACCGCCGCGGCGAGGTCGGCCGTGTCCATCGCGCGGTAGGGCGCGGGATCGGCCGCGAGGTCGAAGACGAGTGCCGTGGAGTCCCGCCCCGGCACGGTCCCGCAGGGCGCCACCACCCGCGCGCTGACCGTCGATCCGACCGCCTCGACCAGCACGTAGCCCGCCCGTTCCCGCAGGAACGCGTGCACCCGCGCCTTGGCCGCGTTGGCGATCATGCGGTCCCAGACGGCGGGCGCGCGGTCCTTGAGGAGGCGCCCCAGCGCCAGCGTGCCGCGCACGTCGGCCAGCGCGTCGTGGGCTGCTTCCGGGTCGAAGTCGACGCCGTTCGCCCGCAGCAACGGCCCCAGCGCGAAGGTCGGCTTGCCCTCCTCGGTCGTCGGCACGGCGATGGCGCCCGGCGCCACCGCGTGGACCGCGTGCGCGATGCGCAGCGTGTCGGCGCGGACGTTGCCGTTGGTGTTGGTCAGGTAGACCGGGTGGAGCGTGCGGTAGAGGGCGTGGCGCAGGAAGGGCTCGTCGAAGCGCAGGATGTTGTGGCCGAGGAACACCGCCGGCAGCCGCGGCCGGACCCAGTCCAGCATCGCGCGGACGAGGTCGAGGTGGCTGAGCGGGGCGCCATCCAGATCATCGGGCCGGATGCGGTTGACCAGCAGCGCGCCGGGCGAGGGGATCACGTGCGGCAGGCGGCGGCAGCGAAGGTCGACCGCCGCCGTCTCGGTCAGCGCGTCGTCGGCATGGATGGCGGCGAACTGGAGGATCTGGTCGAACCGCCGCTCGCGCCCGCTGGTCTCGATGTCGTAGACGATGAAGCCCACGGGGCCGCTCCGGGTCGTGCGCCCCCGGAGATTACCTTATCGATCGAAGCATCTCCAACCCGGGCCCGGCGAGGCCCTCACGCGAGCCCGAGCAGTCGCAGCGTGGCCGGATCCGGCACCCCGCCGCAGAACCGGTCGAGCATCGCGCGGAACAGCGGCTCTTCGGGTCGGGCGCGGTCGAACAGCGTCATGGACGAGCGGAACTTGAGGTCGTCGGGCGTGCCGAGGATCGCCGTCAGCGTCCGCCCCTCGACCGCCATCACGAGCCGCGTCGCCTCGACCAGCCGCGGCCCGAGCACCGGGTGGTCGAGATAGGCGCGGGCCTCCGCCAGCGAGCCGATTGAATAGGCCCGCGCCATGGGGCTGCGGCCGAGCCCGGCCAGCTGCGGGAAGACGAACCACATCCAGTGCGTCCGCTTGGCGCCGGCCCGCAGTTCGGCCAGCACCGCTGGCCAGACCGGATCCTGGGCGGCGGCGAAGCGGTCGAGATCGAAGTCCGCCATCGCGGCCCTCCTTGAAGCGCCGACCCTCTCATCCGTCGTCGAACGGTCGAGAATGGCGGCGGGATCACCCCAGCACCGTCTTCCTCACGTCCTGCACGTGCTTGCAGTCGCCCCGCCAGCGGAAGCCCTCGCAGGTGCACTCGAGGTGCCCCGCCCGTCCGAACGTCACCCGGTAGACCTTGGACGGATTACGGCTGCTCCTGAACTCGTGCATGCCCGCGTCCATCACTGGGGCCGCCATGGGGCGCGCCGTCGCCTTCGCCGCGTCGGAGACCGCTGCCAGCCGCTGGGCCGCGTCCGCCCCGGCGCGGGCGAGCAGGCTCTCCTGCAGGAGCGCCGGCCCCATCGCCCGCAGCTTCGCCTCCAGATCCTTCAGGATCGAGCCGTCGGGCAACTGCTCCTCGATCGCCCGGATCAGGCGGATCTTGGTCTCCAGCAGTTCGGCGATGAAGCCGTCGAGCGTGCGGTCGACGAACAGGTACTCCACCGTCACCGCCCGGGTCTGGCCGAGGCGGTAGGCGCGGTCCTCGGCCTGCGCATGGTTGGCGGGCACCCAGTCGAGGTCCTGGAAGATCACGTGGGTGGCGGCGGTCAGCGTGATGCCGACGCCGCCTGCCACGATGTTGCAAACCGCCACCCGCACGGACGGATCGGTCTGGAACCGGTCGACGGCCGCCGTGCGCTTCTCCACGCCGTCCTCGCCCGAGATGGTGACGGCGGCCGCGCCCAGTTTCGCCGCGTGCCGCTTCAGCCCCTCGGTGAAGCTCGTGAAGACGACGACCTTCTGCCCCGTCTCCAGCACGTCGCGGACGCGTTCCTCCACCGCCGCCTGCTTGGCCTTGTGGAGCGCCACGCGCACCTTCTGTAGCCGGCCGAGGAATTCCTTGTCGTTGGGCTTCTCGGGATCGCTCCCCGCCAGCCAGTTCACGAAAAGCGCCTGCGCGTTGACGACCGACTTGGCGTCGAGTTCGACCGGAACCCAGCTGCGGATCTTGGGCGGCAGGTCGAGCACCTCGTCCTTGGTCCGGCGCAGCATCACCTCCTTCATAAGGAGGTTCAGTTCCTCGAGGTTGGACGCGCCGTCGGTCACCCAGCCGAAGTCGTTCTTGTAGGCGTCGCAGTAGCGCCGGGCGAAGCCGATGAAGCTGCGCGCCGCCGGGTGCCCGACCGCGCGCAGCAGGTTGTAGAGGTCGCGCGGCCGGTTGGTCATCGGGGTGCCGGTCAGGAGATGGACCTGCCCCGGCCCGGCGACGGTCGCGCGGGCGTTCTCTTGCACGCCCAGCAGCTTGAAGCAGAGCGAGGTGCGCTGGCTGTTGTTCTTGATGAAGTGCGCCTCGTCGAGGATCACCCCGGCCCAGGGGACCGCGCGCAGGCGCTCGGCGTGGGCCTTCAGCAGGTCGTAGTTCACGACCACCCAGCGCGGGCTCTCGCACGCCCCGTCGCGCGCACCGATCACCTCGACCGCGGCGACCGGATCGACCATGCGGATCTCGCGCCGCCAGTTGAGCTTGAGCGAGGCGGGGCAGACGACCAGCACCGGGCCGGTGGATGCGGCGACCTGCATGGCGACGATGGCCTGCCGGGTCTTTCCGAGGCCCATGTCGTCGGCGAGGATCGCCCGGCCCTTGGAGGCGAGGAACGCGACCCCGTCGGCCTGGTGGGGATAGAGCAGGCCCGGCGGCAGGGCGCGGATGGCGTCGAGATGCGGAATGGCGACGGCAGCGATCATGGCCACTCTCCTCTTTAGTGCTGTTCGCCCGGCGTGCGGGCGGGGGGCACAAGCTGGAGCTCAACTCCCCCGTGGGCGGTCGGCCGCGGATCGCCGCGGACACGGGACGGCCGACCGGGGCCGCGTCCACGGGCATCGGGCGGGGGACGGACGGAGTGAGGGCGTGCCCGCTTTGTTGCCGTCCGGCCGCATCCCCGAAGGCTGCCACCTTGCCCGGGCGGGGCAGGTTGGCGGGGGCACAGGGCCCCGCTCGCGATGCATTCGAACCTTAGAGTCTGTCCGGAAAGTTTACGTGGGCTTGCAGAGGCGCCGCAGCATGAGGCGGATGGAGGCGAGACGAAGGAATGCCAACGCCTGGCGGTTGAGGTTCTCCCAGTCCTTGGCGAGGCGACGGCAGCGATTGAGCCAAGCGAAGG
>CANGXM010000074.1 GCA_947457845.1 Rhodospirillales bacterium
GTCTCGCAGCGCGACGCTCATAGCAGTCTGTCAGTAAGCGACGGCATCTTCGGCTCTCCTAACCGACATACTTCGTGAGAAGGCCCGGTTCATGATCCATGAGCACTAGCAATTCGGCCCCACTACGTCATGGTTCGAGGATAAGCTAGGGAGGCAACATTGATAGCGAGCGACAGAAGGGCGCCTAGCCTTGCCCCATCCCGGTGGATCCGGGAACTGGCCCCCTCTGAGCGGCCTCTGCTGCTCAATCTGCTGCTCGCGCTTCCCCCGACCGACCGCCGCGCTCTGAACCGCGCCGGGATTTCCGGAGGCCCGAATTCCTGAGAAGGTAGGGCCACCATGACGAAGACGACGACACGCTTTTCAGCCGAGATCCGGGACCGCGCGGCCCGGATGGTGCTGGATCATCAGACCGAGCATCCGTCGCAGTGGGCCGCGACCACGATCAGAGCGCGTTCACCGGCACCTTCAGGAACTGTCGCCCGTCCTCGTCCTTCGGCGGCAGCCGGCCGGCCCGCATGTTGACCTGGAGCGAGGGGAGGATCAGGCGCGGCATGGCGAGCGTGGCGTCGCGCGCGGTGCGCATGGCCACGAACGCGTCCTCGTCCACCCCGTCGTGGACATGGATGTTCGATGCCCGTTCCGCGGCGACGGTCGTCTCCCAGCGGATCTCGCGGCCGCCGGGCGCGTAGTCGTGGCATATGAAGAGCCGCGTCCCGGCCGGCAGCGACAGCACCCGCTTGATCGAACGGTAGAGTTCGCGCGCATCGCCGCCCGGGAAGTCCGCCCGCGCGGTGCCGCCGTCCGGCATGAACAGCGTGTCGCCGACGAAGGCCGCGTCGCCGACGACGTGGGTCATGCAGGCCGGCGTGTGGCCCGGCGTGTGCCACGCGACCGCCGTCATGCCGCCGATCGCGTAGGTGTCGCCATCCCCGAACAGCCGGTCGAACTGGCTGCCGTCGCGGCGGAACTCGGTCCCCTCGTTGAAGACCTTGCCGAAGGTGTCCTGCACGACCGTGATCCGTTCGCCGATGCCGATCTTTCCGCCCAGGGTCTGCTGCAGATAGGGGGCGGCCGAGAGATGGTCGGCGTGGACGTGGGTCTCGATCAGCCACTCGACCCGGAGGCCGCGGTCACGCACGTGGGCGACGATGACGTCGGCCGACCGCGTGGAGAGGCGGCCGGCGGCATAGTCGATGTCGAGCACGGGATCGACGATCGCGCAGGCCGACGAGGCGGGGTCCTTCACCACATAGCTGATCGTGCTGCTGTCGGGATCGAGGAAGCCGGTGACGTCGGGCTTCACGACCGCGGTGTCGAAGCGGGCATCCATGGGCTGCTTCCTTCCGTCATCGCGTCTTGGGCTGGAGGAACGGAGCGGCGGCCAGCGCCCTGGCGGCGACGATGCCCACCAGCATGGCCGGAACGAAGGCGAGCGTGCCGGGCGCGCCAAGCGCCAGCGACGTGACCGCCGGCCCCGGGCAGAAGCCGGCAAGGCCCCAACCGACGCCGAAGATCGCGGCCCCGGCCAGCAGCCGGCCGTCGATGCGGGTGGCCGTGGGCAGTTGGAACGCCGGGGCGAACAGCGGCCGGCGCCGTGCAAGCACCAGCCGATAGCCGACGAACGTGGTCCCGGTGGCCCCGGCCAGCACGAAGGCGAGGCTGGGGTCCCAGGTGCCGGCGATGTCGAGGAAGTTCAGCACCTTGGCCGGATCGGCCATGCCCGAGACGACGAGGCCGAGGCCGAACAGGAGGCCCGCGAGGAACTGGACGGCGATGCGCATGGCGGACCCCTCAGAAGACGTGACGGACGAGCAGCACGGTGGCGATCGCGGTCGCCATGAAGGTGCCCACCGCCGCCATCGAGCGGGGCGAGAGCCGGGCGAGGCCGCAGACGCCGTGGCCGCTGGTGCAGCCCGATCCCCACACCGATCCGAAGCCGACCAGGAGGCCGGCGACGATCGCGACCGCGCCGGCGGGAACGACCGTCTGCTGGATCGTCGCGCCGGTCAGCGCGATCCACGTCGCCGGGGCCGCGATCAGCCCGACGACGAAGGCGAGCCGCCCCGCCCCGTCGTCAGCCGCCGACGGCGGCATCAGCCGGGCAAGGATTCCGCTGATCCCGGCGATGCGGCCGACGCCGGCCATCAGCAGCACCGCGGACAGGCCGATGAGCACGCCGCCGGCCAGCGACGACCAGGGGGTGAAGGCGGTCTCGACCATGGCTCAGCCCTTCGGCATCGGGCAGGTGCGCATGCCCAGCACCGTGTAGAGCGGGCAGAAGCGGATGGCGGCGGTTCCGATCATCACCACGCCGGCGATGGGCAGCAGCCACCAGGCGACGCCCAGCGCGGCCTCGGCGGCCGGGACGGCGAAGGCGACGACGAGGAGGGCGAGCCCGACGACGAAGCGGGCGATGCGGTCGAGGGTGCCGACGTTGGCCATGGTGGCGGTCTCCGTGGGGGACGTATTTTCATTATTCTCGTATTTTCTTAAATGTCAATCCGCGAGAGTTGACAAGCCGTCGCACCGCGGGCATCTGATCCATCGGGGTCGGGATGCGAGGGTTCGATGACGCGGGTGCAGGCGAAGCGGCCGACGGTGGAGGCGCCCCTCCTCGATCGGGAGACGGACGCCCGGCCATCCGGCCTCGCGGACCTCGAACCGAAGGCCGAGAAGGTGGCCGCGCTCCTGGCCGCGATGGCCAATTCCAAGCGCCTGCTGATCCTGTGCGCGCTGATGGAGGGGGAGCGGCAGGCGGGCGATCTCGCGGCGCTGGTCGGCCTCAACTTCTCCGCCGCCTCCCAGCACCTCGCCCGCATGCGTCTCCAGGGCCTCGTCGGCACGCGGCGCGAGGGACAGGCGATCGTCTATCGGCTGGAGAGCGACGAGGTCCGCGCCGTGCTGCAGACACTCTACGACGTCTTCTGCGCTCCGGGGCGCTGAAGCCCCGGCGAACGGCGACGGGCCGCGTCGCTGCGCGACCGCGCCGCCCCCGCGTCCTCGACCTCCCGCGAGGTCGGAGCCGACAGTGGAACGGGCCGTTCCATCGGTGCCATTATCCCCGGCAACGAACCGATCGTCGGGCGCAACCGGGATCGAGGGGCCGGCCGTCCGGCCAGCCCAGGGGAAACGCCGGAGCCCACGATGCCCGCTTCGTCCACCGCCCGTGCCGCCCCGTTCGTGTGGGGGGTGTCGACCTCCAGCTACCAGATCGAGGGCGGCGTCGATCTCGACGGCCGCGGCCCGAGCATCTGGGACGGCTATTGCCGCGTCCCCGGCCGGATCGGCAACGACGACACCGGTGACGTCGCCTGCGACCACTACCGGCGCTGGCCGGAGGACGTCGCGCTGATGAAGGACCTCGGCGTCGGCGCCTATCGCTTCTCGGTGGCGTGGCCCCGCGTCCTGCCCGACGGCAAGGGCCCCCTCAATCCGAAGGGGCTCGCCTTCTACGACAGGCTGACGGACGCGCTGCTGGAGGCGGGGATCGAGCCCTGGGTCTGCCTCTATCACTGGGACCTGCCGCAGGGGTTGCAGGAGACCGGCGGCTGGATCGCCCGCGACACGGCCGGCCGGTTCGCCGACTACGCCACGGTCGTCGCACGCCGCCTGTCGGACAGGGTGACGCGCTTCGCCACATTCAACGAGTCGGGCGTCTTCCTGATCTTCGGCTTCCTGCTGGGCGGGCAGGCGCCGGGCATCCGCGACCTGACGGCCTACCACGCCGCGATCCATCACGTGAACCTCGCCCACGGGCTGGGCGTGGACGCCATCCGGGCCCAGGCTCCCCGCGCCCTGATCGGCGACATCCACAACATCCAGCCGGTCCTGCCCGAGACCCCCGGCAGAGCGGAGGACGAGGCGGCGGCGGCGACGTTCGGCGCCTACTGGAACGCGGCCTGCCCGGACCCGCGGTTCCTCGGCCATTATCCGGCGGTCGTCCACGCCGGGGTCGAGCGGTTCGTCCGGCCGGGCGACATGGCGGCGATCTGCCGGCCGGTCGACTGGCTCGGCATCAACCACTACTCCCCCATCTACGCCAAGGGCGACGCGGCGGCCCCGCTCGGCTTCGCCTGGGGCGCGGCGCCCGCGGACGCGCCGAAGTCGGGCATCGGCTGGCCGATCTTCCCCGACGCCTTCCGCACGACGCTGCTGGACGCCCACCGCCGGTACGGTCTGCCGATCTACGTGACCGAGAACGGGATGGGCCACGACGACGTGCTCGCGGACGGCGCCTGCCGTGATCCCTACCGGTCCGAGTACCTCGGCCTCTACGTCGACGCCATGGGCCGGGCCGTCGCCGAGGGCGCGGACGTGCGCGGATACTTCGCCTGGTCGCTCCTCGACAACTTCGAATGGGGGGCCGGGTACGCGAACCGCTTCGGCCTCGTCTACATGGACTATCCGACGGGAACCCGGGTGCCGAAGGACAGCTTCCGCTGGTTCGCGGACCGCATCCGACGGGGATGGAGCGGGCGCTGAGCGTGCGGACCGTCAAGCGGCCCTCCGCCGGGTCGTCGTCCTGGCGTCTGCTCGCCGGATACTGGCTGGGCGAGGAGCGGTGGTCGGCGTGGTCGCTGACGCTGCTCCTGGCGCTCGCCACGACGGCCGAGGTCGCGGTGCAACTCCGCTTGAACGCCTGGAACGGCATCCTGTTCGACGCGCTGGAGACGCGCGACACGGCGCGCCTGCTGGAGGCGGCGACGATGTTCGCGCTGCTGGTGGTGGCGGCGGTGGCGGCCAACACCCTGATGCTCGCGTTCCGCCGCCGCCTCCAGATCGGCTGGCGCCGGCACCTGACGCTCCGGCTCAGCGCGGCGTGGATGGACGACGGCCGTCCGAGCCAGATCGCCCGCCTCGAAGGCGGCGCGCGCAACGCCGACGCCCGGCTGGCCGAGGACGTCCGGATCACCTGCGAGAGCGCGGTCGAGCTGGCGCAGTCCGCCTTCTACGCGCTGCTGACGGTCATCGGCTTCATGGGCGTGCTGTGGACGCTGTCCGGGACGCTGGACCTCGCGCCGGTCGGCCTGCCGCTCGAGATCGCGGGCCACATGGTCGTGCTCGCCGGCGTCTACGCCGGGCTCGGGGCGGGCATGGCGTACCTGCTGAGCCGGCCGCTGGTGCAGATCGCCGACCGTCGCCAGACCGCGGAGGCCGACCTCCGCATGGCGCTGGCGGTCGCGCAGGATCACGCCGAGGCGATCGCGCTCGCCCGCGCCGACGCCCGGGAGCGGCGGCGCTACGTCCGCCTGTTCGACGCCATCGCCGGGCTCTGGGCGCGACAGACGGCCGCGCTGCTGCGGGTGCAGATTTTCGCGAACGCCTACGGCAACTCCGCCACCGCCTTCGCCATCCTCGTCAACACGCCGCGCTACCTCGGCGGGGCGGTGTCGCTGGGCGGGCTGACGCAGACCGCGCAGGCGTTCACGCAGGTGGTCGCGGCCATGTCCTGGCCGGTCACCCAGTCGGCGGCCATCGCCGCCTGCCACGCGTCGATGGGGCGGGTGGCCGCGCTCGGCGCGGCGCTGCGCACGGCGGAGGCGGACACCCGCGGCGGCGAGGACAAGACGGTGCGGGTGGACGCCGACGGCGGACCCTCGCTCGTGTTCGAGGATCTCCACCTCGCCGAGCCGGACGGACGCCTGCTCGTCTCCGGGTTCTCGGCCACGATCGGGCCGGGCGAGCGGGTCCTGGCCGACGGCGACCCCACCGCGGCGTTCGCGCTCTTCATGGCGACGGCGCGGCTCTGGCCGTGGGGCCGCGGCCGGATCGGCCTGCCGGCGACATCGATGGCGTTCGTGGCCTCGGCCCCGTTCCTCCCCCGCGAGACGCTGCGCGCCCTGTTGTCGTTTCCCGATCCGCCGGACGGCCTCTCCGACCGATCGATGTCGGACGCTCTCGCCACGGTCGGGCTCGGGCGGCTGTCCGGGCGGCTGGACGAGCGGATCGACCCCGAACGCGCGCTCGGCACCGGCGACCGGCAGCGGCTCGACCTCGCGCGGATCGTCCTGCGACGGCCTCCCTGGGTGATCATGAGCGCGCCGTGCGACGCCCTCCCGCCCGAGGACGCGCTCGCGGTCGTCGGGGCGGTTGTGGCCGCGCTTCCGGCCGACGCGACGGTGGTGCTGTGCGGCGGCCGGGCCGTGTTCGCCGATCTCGCGACGCGGCGGGTGACCGTGCCGCACGCCACGACGGACCGCCTGTTCGAGCGCCCGCCGCCGGTCCGGCGAGGACGGTTCGGACGACGGTCCCCGGCCGGACGGGAGGACGGGGCGCGCCGCCTTCCGTGAACCGCCGGAGACGACGGGCGGACGCGGGATGGACGGCCCCGCGTCCGGCACGCTCGCGCTTCCCGGGAGGGGAAACGCGCCTGGAAGCCCATCTTGCGCCCGCTTTCGGTGAAGCAGAGGTCGCCGAACACGGACGGCCGTCTTCCGAGACACGCTTGGGCGGCGCAGTCGGTGAAGGCCGTCGCGCGCACGACGTCGTTGGCCGGTCCACCCAAGGGCTGCACACGCTCCCACATCCCTTCGATGCGGCAGTGTGTGATGCGGCCCGTTGACGCTGGGCGATCGTCTCGAGGGAGCGACGGTGAGCATGGCTCATGATGCCGCGCGCATCACGGCCCCGACCTGGCCGCCCGGCATGTTCGCGAGCATCCCCTGCACTGGCGTGTCGCCGCCCATGCCGGTGAACACGAGCGCGCAGGCCGATGCGCCCGGCAGGATCACGAAGACCGTCGACGTGATGATCTTCGCCCCCTTGGGGCTCTCGAACAGGGTCTCGCCGAACGCGCGCCGCGGGTCGGCCCTGCGGGATCAGACCGCCCGGACCCCCTCCGCGACCGACGGGCCCCACGGTCCGTCCGCGTGCGGGTCGCGGTGCAGACCGGCATCCAGCAACTTCTGGGCGAGCAGGACCGCCGTCGGGGCGTCCACCGCCGTCGCGTCGGCTCCGACGGTCCTGGCGAGATCCGGGTCCTTGTTGAAGATCGACCCGCCGACCATGATCCCGATCGCGCGGTTGCGGGACGCCGCCCGGATCGAGCCGATGGCCGCGGTCAGGGGCGCGATGTGGCGGTCGCTGCCGACCGTGAGCCCGACGACCGCATACCACCCCTCCTGCACCAGCGTGGACAGACGGTCGGCGGACGGGCCCAGTTCCTCCACCGTCGTCCAACCGCCGCTGCGCAGGAACTTCGCGACCATCGAGAGGCCGAAGACGTGCGGATCCTTCGGCATCGTCGCGAGGAGGACGGTCCGGCGCCGGTCGAGGGCGGGCACCGCGTGGGTGCAGTTGAAGACGGCGAGCAGCGTCTGCAGCCGGCCGAGGCCCAGGCTTACGTCCACGAAGTCGCATTCGTCGCGTTCCCAGAGCACGCCCAGGAAACGCGCCGCCGGCTCCAGAAGCGTGAGGAACAGCGCGTCCGCATCCACGCCGCGCTTGCGGAGCATGGTGACGTAGGCGGCCGGGGCCGCCACGTCGGGGCCGAGGAGAAGACGGCCGAGCGCCGCGATCTCGTCCTCCGAAACCGGAAGCACGGCGACGGGATCCGGGGCGCCGACCGCCCGATGGAGCATGGCCAGCCTCGGCACCACCTCGGCGCCGACGATGGCCGCCAATCTCGTCCTCCGCTCGGCGAGGTCGTTGCGCGCGGCGATCTCCGGCGCGACGTAGTGCGCTTCCCTCAACGATCCGACGACCGCCCCGTCGATGAACGACGGCATCGAGCCCGTGTCCCGCAACATCCCTGTCCCCGCGCCAGACCCTTCGTCGCGACGGCTCCCTCGGCCGTCCCGCGTGAATCCGGATTGCGACCATCGTGCCATGCCCGGCGCCCGTTGGGCAGAGCGGACCGCGGCCACCGCGCAGTATCTTTTGATCGGCTCACCTTGGATCCCGCGGCTGGTCTCTCCAGTTTCCATCCCGTGAAACGCGGCCCTGGCCGGCCGCATCCGGTTAAGGCGCCGGACCCTGGCCGTTCCGATCCCCGGATTCGACTGGATCTGCGGCGACGGTGCGGAGCACGTCGACACGCGGGTCCTCCAGCGGGCCCTGAAGCAAGGGCTGATCCGGGTGGGCGACCGCGGCGAGAAGACCCTCGTGACGCTCACCGAAAGCGGCGAGGCGAAGATCCTGGCGCACCGGGACGGCTGACGGCACGCCGACCGGCGACGGGCGGCGGCGAGGTTCGCCGGCGGCGGCCGGCGGGCAGGCACCTAAACGAATTGCCGGACGATCCGTGCGACGGCGAGGACGAGAGCGAGCGCGCCGCCGATCATCCAGAACCGGATGCCGATCCGCGCTCTCTTGTCCCGGCCCGTCCGCGGGTCGTTCATCCGTTCCAGGGCCGGACGTCCCCCTGGTCGAGATGATCCAACCGTGTCGAGAACCGATAGAGGGTCAAGGAGACCCACGCGCCGGTCTGGGGGCCGTCGTTCCGATCGGGATCCGATACGAACGGGACCCCCTCCAGCCCGTCGTCCGCCGTCACCTCGATGTCGAAGCCCCGCGCGACCGCCTCGACCTTCAGCCATTGCGCCACGAACCGGCGCGCGAGGAGCGAGTGACCCTCGCAGGACCCGGGCCCCAGGAACACGAGGTGAGACATGGCGTCATCCTTCTTGGCGTTCGCCCTATATGGGAACGGTTCCCGAGGGGCGCCGCGTTCTTCCGCCATATATGGGCGATCGTGGCCTCCGCGACCTCGGCCACTCGCACGTCGGACATCCCCGTCCACGGCTGCAGAGGGGCGCGATCGGGGACGCAGAGGGCGCCATGAAGCGGACCCCGATACCGCTACGGCGTCACGGCTATCTCCAGCAGTGAGCAATGATCAGTCCGGTTTTTCGTGATAACGTGAACGTCCTGAAAACTGTCCCAGTGCGATCGGAGCATGGTTGACCAGTCGCCTCATTGATGTGATGTTTTTATCACTTCAGATCTATCCCATTCGGCTTAGTCGGAATTTCGGAAAATTCCAGAGAATGGTATGATAATCGATCTTCGCCAATGTCTTCTGTTCACCGAAATGGTCGACGATCAGGCAATTCCCGAGGCGAGGCGAAGTGATGCCGGCAGAGACTTCAGGAACCGAGAACGCCGCGCATAGCCTCGAGCGACGGATGGGGCAGCAGGTCCTGACCGCCGCGTTCGGCCGTTTCGCACTGCGACCGCTCCCGTCGGTCGAAATCATGCGGGAAGCGGCGCGCGTCGCGGCCGAAGGCCTGGGAGCGCCCTTTTCCAAGGTCCTCGAGTACGAGCCGGCCACCGACACGTTGATCGTCCGGGCCGGCTTGGGCTGGTCGGACGGGGTGATCGACCACGTCAGGCTGCCGCCGGGCGCCACATCCCCGGCCGGCTACGCCTTCGCGATGGGTGTCCCGACGTTCAGCAACGACCTCTCCGCCGACCATCGGTTCGGCGTGCCCGAACTTCTCAGGAACCACGGCATCCGACGTGAGATCAACGTCGTGATCTGCGGCGATACCGGTCCGCCATTCGGTGTTCTTGAGGTCGACGACACCGCGGACGGCCAGTACAGCGAAGACGACATCCATTTCCTCGAGGCGTTGGCGAACACGCTCGGCCTCTCCCTCGAGCGCGATCGAGCCACTGCGGAACGGGAACGTCTTCTCAACGAACGCGGCCTTCTGCTTGCGGAGGTCCACCATCGGGTCAAGAACAGCCTCCAACTCGTCCACACAGTGCTGACGCTCGAGGCGTCAGGGGCGAAGGACGCGTCGACCCGGAGTCTGCTCGAACTGAGCGCGATGCGGGTCATGACGATCGCGTCGGTGCACGAACAGCTCTACCAGGGTCAGAACTTCGACGAGATCGAGATGGGGGCCTACCTCGTCGGCCTCGTCGATGCGCTGCGCGCGGGGCTGCAGGGCCTCGCCCCAGCCCGCTCGGTCAGGCTGGAGGTGGCGTCCGGCACCTACTGGCCGCCCCGTCGCGCGCAAGCGCTCGGTCTGATCCTGACCGAGCTCGTGACCAACGCCCTCAAGTATGGCCGGGGCGAGGTCCGGATTCGGTTCACGGCGTCCGACGGCCGGTCCGGCGACCGGCTGGAGGTCCAGAACGAGAGCGACCCGCTGCATGCCGACGCGATCCGGGGAAGCGAGGGGGTCGGGCTCAGGATCATCCGCGCCCTGCTTCAGGAACACCGGGGTGCGCTGACGCACGACCAACGTGCGGACGGCGCGCACTTCGTCGCCGAGTTCTCACCGAGTGAAGCCAGCCCGACGTGAATGACGCAAACTTGGCCGCGCCGCGTTCCACCCACGAGCTGCTCCTGATCGAGGACAACCCGCTGGTCCGGGCCGCCCTGGCGGTCGCCCTGCGGTCCGAGGACTTCAACGTGCATGCGGTGGGAACGGCGACGGAGGGTCTGGCGAAGCTCTCCGAGTTCCCGGCCATCGCCGCCGTCGTCCTCGAGATCGAACTGGGCCCGGCCAGTGCCGACGGCTTCCTCTTCGTCGAGGCCGCGCGGGCGGTCCGCCCGGACATCGGGGTCGTGTTCCTCACCGGTCGGCCCGATCTGCTGGAGGGGCGCGGTCCGAGTCCGGGCGAGGTCGGGCTCGTCAAGCCCTGCCCGGTGCCGTCGATCGCCAAGGCTGTCCGCACGGTGATCGGCAAGGGCAAGCGAACGCCGTCCACCCTCCATTGACGACCGGCACAGCCCCGTCCGGCCACGGTCAGGGAGCCGGCCGCCGGCGGAACCGACGGGCGGCACGGGACACGGGCCGCGCTGACGGTCGCGCGTTCGTCCGCCCGGCGCCCACCCCTCGCCTTTCCGCCGACACCGAATTCGGGGTCGGTGCGGTAGACTGGAGGGAGACCCTCCAAAGCCCGGATTGTGTGCCGTGCCGTCCCGCGAAATCCTCGGCGCAAACGTCGAAGGATCAGGGCGATGGCCAGGCTGACGATCGGGCTGCCGGTTCACGACGGCGAAGCGTTTCTGGCGTCGGCCGTCGGGTCGCTCCTCGGGCAGACGTTCGGGGACTTCGTCCTGGTCGTCTGCGACAACGCCTCGACCGACGGAACGGCCGACATCCTCGCCGATGCGGCGCGACGGGACCGGCGGGTCCGGATCGTCCGGAACCCGACGAACATCGGCGCCGCGCCGAACTGGAACCTCGCCTTCCGGATGGCCGGGACGCCGCTCTTCAAATGGGCCGCGCACGACGATCTGTATGATCCCCGCTATCTGGAGGCGACGGTCGGCGTGCTCGACCGGGACCCCGGCGTCGTCCTCTGCCACACGGCGACGCGGATGATCGACGGCGATGGCCAGGAACTCGCGGTCGACGCGGCGACCGGCCTCTTCATCGACCGGTTGGGGCAGGTGCGGCACGGACCGCCGCCCCCCGGACGGGCGACGTCGCCCGATCCGGTGGAGCGGTTCCGTGACCTTTTTCTGCATCTGGTCCGGTGCTTCGACATCTTCGGCGTGATCCGGACGGACGTGCTGCGCCGGACGGCGCTCCATTGCTCCTACTACGGGTCCGACCGCTCGCTGCTGGTGGAACTCGCGCTGCATGGCCGGTTCCACGAGGTGCCGGAACCGCTGTTCCTCAAGCGCGAGCACGGGCGGACGTCGCTCGCCCTCTCGCCGGCCGAAAGGGCACGGTGGATCGATCCGCGTGCCCGCACGCCGAGGCTCCTGCCCCAGCGCCAGCACTATCTTCAGCTCGCCGGGGCGGTGATGCGGTCACCCCTCGGCCCCGTCGACCGGCTGCGCTGCCTCGCCGTGCTGGCGGAGCGCGCGGACCCCCGCCGCTTCCTGCGCCGTCGCCGCACGGCGATCGCGTCGAGCACGGACTGAGCATCGGCGGCGTTCAAGGCGAGACGCGGACCTTGGGGCCGTCGAACGCCTCGGCGAAGCCGTCGGGCGCGGCGCACTGCACGCCGCGCAGCCGCATCAGCCCGAGAAAGGTGTCGGCGTTGAACCAGCGGCGGGCCCGCTGGCTCGGGAAGGCGTCGAGGAGAAGGCTGGCCTTCGCGTGGGCCTCCTCGGCCGTCAGCGGGACGAACAGGGCCGGGTTGCCCAGGTCGCCATCGTACTTGGGGATCTCGTAGGCGAGGACGAGATGGTCGCGGAAGGTGTTCGCGGTCATCTCGGCGAGCGTGCGGTGGTCCTGGTGCGCGTCGTCCCGCCGGTGGGTGAGGATCAGGTCCGGACGGACCTCGCGCCTCAGCGTCTCGAACACGGCCTTGATGGCCGGCAGGTCGGCCGGGAACAGCCCGTCCGGCCGGTCGAGCACGTCGACCCTCGCCGATCCGGCGTCGGCGAGGACGGCGGCCGCCGCCGCCCGCGCCTCCTCCGCCCGGACCGCGTCGGCGGAGAAGACCACCCAGCGCACCGACGATCCCGGGCGACCGGCGAGCAGGCGACGCACCGTCGCCGCGGAGCCGATCTCGATGTCGTCCGCGTGCGCGCCGAGGCACAGGAGGGTCAGCGGGCGTCCCGGCGGGCCGTCCGGCGTCAGCGCGATCACGGGCGCCCGCCCCGCGTATCCAGGCCCGCCATCCGCACCGCCGCCGCGACGAGCGCGCCGTCGGCGTTGCGCGCGTCCGCCTCCGTCCGCCAGACCGCCCACGGCGCGCGACCGCGGGCCATCAGCGTCTCCAGCGTCTGGAGGTCCTTGAAGGTGTCGCAGCCCCGCCAGAACCCGCGGTGCGGATGGGCGACGAGGCGCCGCTCGGCGATCAGCCGCTCGAAGGGCTGCAGCACGAGTTCCTCGCCCGGGCGGATGTGGTCGAAGATCGCCGGGCGGAAGACGAAGTAGCCGGCGTTCACCCAGAGATCGGCCTCCGCCACGTCGCGGACGCCGAGGACGACGCCCGCCGGGTCGGTCTCGACGAAGTGGAAGGACGTGCTTGGGCGCGCGGCCATGAAGGCGCCGACGCAGCCGGGGCGGCTCTCCAGAAGGTCGACGAGGAGCGGCAGGTGGCAGTCACTCAGCCCGTCGGCGTAGTTGGCGAGGAACATGGCCTCGTCGGCAAGGTGGCCGCGGGCTTGGAGGAGCCGTTCGCCGATGTTGGCGTCGATGCCCGTCTCCAGAAAGGTCAGCCGCCAGTCCGCCATGTCGCGGCGCAGCAGTTCCACCGTCCGGCCGCCGTCGGAGATCACGAAGTCGTTCGAGACGAACTCGTTGTAGTTCAGGAAATATTCCTTGAACGTCTGGCTCCGGTGACCGAGGCAGAAGATGAAGTCGCGGTGCCCGTGATGGGCGTAGTACTTCATCAGGTGCCAGATGATGGGGCGGTTGCCGAGCGGAACCATCGGTTTCGGCAAGGTCTCGGAGGCTTCGCGCATCCGCAGACCCATGCCACCGCAGAACAGGACGACCTTCATGTCGGGCCCTCCCCCGGGATCAACCGAGAAGACGGGGCTCGGGGATCGGGACGAGGAAGCGCCCGCCCCAGCCCCGGACGTGGTCGAGCTGGCGCATGATCTCCTCCTTCAGGTTCCACGGCAGGATCAGCACCACGTCGGGCCGCGCGGCGTCGAGGCGCTCGGGCGGCAGGACGGGGATGCGGGTTCCGGGCAGGAGGCGGCCGTGCTTGTAGGGATTGCGGTCGACCGTGAAGTCCACGAGGTCGGTGCGGATCCCGCAGTAGTTCAGCAGCGTGTTGCCCTTGCCTGGCGCGCCATAGCCGACGATCCGCCGCCCCTCCTCCTTCAGGTCGCCGAGCAGCCGGACGAGGCGGCGCTTGGTCCGTTCGACCCGCCGGGCGAAGTCCGCGTAGGTCGCGACGGCATCGAGCCCCGCCTCCGCCTCGGCGCGCCGCACCCGGTCGAGGGCCTCGCCGACGTCGCGTGCCGACGCGGCGTGGCAGACGTGCAGGCGCAGCGACCCGCCGTGGGTGGGCAGCAGGTCCACGTCGAACACCCTGAGCCCGTGCGCAGCGAGGATCCGCTCCGACGTGGCCAGCGAAAAGTACGAGAAGTGTTCGTGATAGATCGTGTCGAACTGCGTCTCCGCGATCAGGCGAAGAAGGTGCGGCACCTCGATCGTCAGCACGCCGTCCGGCTTGAGGATGCGGGCGAGCCCGGCCACGAAGTCGTTGAGGTCGGGCACCTGGGCCAGCACGTTGTTGGCGACCACGAGGTCGGCCGTCCGTCCTTCGTCCGCCAGCTCGTCGGCCAGCGCGCGCCCGAAATAGGCGACCCGCGTGGGGACGCCGCGGGCGACCGCCGTGCGGGCGACGTTCGCCGCCGGCTCGATGCCGAGGCACGGGATGCCCCGCGCCGTCACCTCGCGCAGGAGATAGCCGTCGTTGCTGGCGACCTCGACCACGAAGCTGTCGGGCCCGAGCCCGAGCCGCGCGGCCATGGTCGCGACGTGGTCCCGGGCGTGCGCGACCCAGGTCTCCGAATAGGAGGAGAAATACGCGTACTCGTCGAAGATCTCGCGCACCGGAACGTACTCGCCGATCTGCATCAGCCGGCAGTCGCCGCAGATCCTGACGTCGAGCGGGTGGAACATCTCGCCCGCACCGGCGCGTTCGGGCGGGACGAAGCTCTCGCACGGCGGCGAGAGGCCAAGATCCACGACCGGATGAAGGCCGCCGCCGCAGAACCGGCAACGTGTGCGCCCTCTGGCACCGTCGGGACGGTCCTCGCCCGACCCGGCGGCCGCTGCTGCCACCCTATCCTGCATGCTCCGTCCCCACACTCTCGCCCGGGGCATGCATGGCACCGCGGTGCGCCGCCGACGACGGCGCAGACGGAGGGGGCGGATCGGACGCGGCCCTACCACGGACGCGCGCGTCCCCCGAACGGATGGGGGAATGGTGCCGGGGCGCCGCGGCTCCCATCCTGACACCCGTGACCAAGACCTGCCCCGCCTGCGACGGCGCCGACCTCCGCCCCGTCATCGACCTCGGTCGCCTCCCCGCGAACGGGACCCGGCCGTTCCCGACCCGTGCGGCGGCGCTCGCGGAACAAGCGGGCCGCGTCCGCCTCGTCGCCTGCGGCACCTGCGGCTTCGTCTTCAACGCCGCGTTCGATCCCGCCCTGGTCCATGTCGGCCCCGACCTGGAGGAGACGCAGGCGGCGTCCCCCGCCTTCGTCCGCCTCCAGCACGACCTCGCGCGGGACATGGTCGCGCGGCACGGTCTCGCCGGCGGGCGCATCCTGGAGATCGGATGCGGCAAGGGGGAGTTCCTCGCCTTGCTGGCGGAGACGGCCGGGGGGTCCGGCGAGGGCTTCGACCCGGCGTTCGTGCCCGGCCGGGCCGGCCCGGGCGAGGCGCGGATCCGCGTGCACCGCCGCTTCTTCGACGCCGCCGACGCCGCGGCGGCCCGCGCGGACGTGGTCGTGTGCCGGATGACGCTGGAACATGCGGCGGACCCCGCCCGCCTCGCCGACCTCGCCCGCGACGCGGCGACCGCGACCGGGGCAACGGTGATCTTCACCGTGCCCGAGGCGCTCCATCTGCTGCGCGCGGGAAACCCGTTCGAGGTGCATCACGAACACGCCGGCTACTTCACGCCGGGCTCGCTCGCCCGGCTGTTCCGGCGGCGTGGACTGACGCTCACCGGCATCCGGATCCTCCACGGCGGGCAGTGCCTGCTGGTCGAGGCCCGTCCGGGCGGGACCGGGGGCGCGCCGCTCCCGGTCGAGGAGCCGCCGGACGCGACGCTGGCCGCCGCCATGGGGTTCGCCGCCGCCGCCGCACGCACCA
>CANGXM010000075.1 GCA_947457845.1 Rhodospirillales bacterium
CGCCGCTCCCGCCCGTCCCGGCCGGGCCCGCCCCGGCGATCGCGGGCCTTCCGGGGATCGACGCGGCGCGCCGGGCGATCGGCCGGATCGACTTCGCGGGCGGGGCCATCTGCACCGGCACGCTGGTGGCGCCCCGGGTGGTGCTCACCGCCGCCCACTGCCTGCACGACGCCTTCGGCAACCGCCTGCGCCCGATGGTCTTCCGGCCGGGGTTCGAGGGGGGCGACGTGGTGCCGCCGCTGACCGTCGTCGCCGACGTGGTGGCGCCCGCCTTCGACTATGCCCCCTGGTTCCAGGACGGCGCGCTCGGCGGGGCGGACTATGCGTTCCTCGCGCTCGGCGACGATCCGCCGCCCGGGACGGGGGTGCTCCCCGTGCTGGCGGTGAACGACGACGCGATCGCCGGGCCGCGGGCGACGGGTCTCGTCCAGGTGGGCTATGGACGCAGCCAGGGGCGCCGGCAGACGGTGCGCGCCCCGTGCCGGGCGCTCATGACGTTCGAGGACCGGACCTACGGCCACCGCTGCGGCAGCGTGGTGGGCGACAGCGGCTCCCCCAACCTCGCGCTGCGCGACGGCCGCTGGTGGGTCGTCGGCATCGAGAGTTCGACCATGCGGCGCGGCGCCTACAGCGGCATCGACATCGTGGTGGGCGCCCGCGCCTTCATCGACGACCTCGCCCGCTTCGCCGCCGCGGTGGGGCGCTGACCCGCGGGCCTACCCGAGCTTCACGGCGGTGCCGCTGCACGTGACCATGAGCATGGAGCCGTTCGACCCCACCACCTCGTAGTCGAGGTCGACGCCCACGACCGCGTCCGCGCCGCGGGCCGCGGCCGCGTCCACCATGTCCTGGATGGCCGTGTCCTTGGCCTCGCGCAGCGTGCGCTCGTAGGCGCCCGAGCGGCCGCCGACGATGTCGCGGATCGAGGCGAAGAGGTCGCGGAAGACGTTGGCGCCGAGGATCGCCTCGCCGCCGACGATGCCGAGATAGGCCACGATGCGGCGGCCCTCGACGCTGGGCGTGGTGGTCACGATCATGGACGGGGCTCCTGTCAGGTGACGACGCCGCGGCGCCTGTTCTCCGGCCGGTCCCACGACCCCGTGCGCATGATGTCCGCCAGGGTTTCGACCGCGTCCCAGACGTCCGCGTACCCGACATATAGGGGCGTGAGCCCGAAGCGCAGGATGTCCGGCGCCCGGAAATCGCCGATCACGCCGCGGCCGATCAGCGCCTGCATGATCGCGAACCCCTCGGGATGGGCGATCGAGACCTGGCTGCCGCGCACCGCCGGGTCGCGTGGGGTGACGACGCGGAAGCCCCATTCGCCGCAGCTCGCCTCCACCCGGGCGAGGAACAGGTCGATCAGGGCCTGGGACTTCGCCCGCACGGCGGCGAGGTCGGCCTCCAGCATCAGGTCGACGCCCACCTCCAGCGCCGCCATCGAGAGCACGGGCGGCGTGCCGCACTGCTGGCGGCGGATGCCATCGGCCGGGCGATAGGCGAGGTCGAAGTCGAACGGGGCGGCGTGGCCGAGCCAGCCGGACAGGGGCACGGCCAGCGTGTCCTGCCAGTGTTTCGCGACGTAGAGGAAGGCCGGGGCGCCCGGGCCGCCGTTCAGGTACTTGTAGCCGCAGCCCACCGCGAAATCGACGCCGCAGCCGTCGAGGTCCACCGGGAAGGCGCCGGCCGAATGGGCGAGGTCCCAGAGGACCAGCGCGCCCTTGGCGTGCGCGGCCTCGGTCACCTTGCGCATGTCGTGGCGCCAGCCGGTGCGGTAGTTCACCTCGGTCAGCATGACCAGCGCCGTCGTGTCGTCGATCGCCGACGCCACCTCGCCCTCCTCGACGACGCGCAGCTCGCACCGCCCGCCGATCAGGTCGGACAGGCCCTGCACCATATAAAGGTCCGTCGGGAAGTTCCCGCGGTCGGACACCACCGTCCGCCGGTCGGGCCGCAGGCGCAGCGCGCCGGCCGCGAGCTTGAAGACGTTGACCGAGGTGCTGTCCGCCGACAGGACCTGCCCCGGCGCGGCGCCGATCAGCCGGCCGATCTTGTCGCCGACGCGGGTCGGCATGTGCATCCATTCATTGACGTTCCAGCTCCGGATCAGGTCGCGGCCCCACTCGGCCGTCACCACCCGGGCGACCCGGTCGGCCGTCGCGCAGGGGAGGGCGCCGAGGGAGTTGCCGTCGAGATAGACGGTGCCGCCCGGAAGGGCGAAGCGGTCGCGGAAGCCCGCCAGCGCATCGGAACGGTCGCGGGCGACGGCGGCGGCGCGGGTGTCGGTGTCCATGGATGCTGCCCGGTGTTCGAAGGATGCCGCACGATCCGACAGCGGGCGCGCCGTGGCAACCCCCGCGGCGGTCGATCGCGTGTCCCTCAGCGCAGCCGGTCGAGGACCTCGTCGAGGAGGGGGGCCTCCTCCCTCAACCCGGGATGGCTGACCGAGGCCGCGGCGCGGGCGTGAAAATAGGCGGCGACGAACCGTTCCGCCGCCGCGGTCAGCGACGACCGGCCCCGTCGCCCGTCGATCAGCGCGATCAGCCCCTCGACCGGCATCCCCTGTTCCGCGGCGACGTCGGCGAGGGCGGTGCGGCAGAACGCGCGGAACCGTGGGGGGCGGCGCTGCGTGGTTGGCGCACCCTCCCCCAGTTCGGCCGGTCGGGGCGGCGCGGTCGTCGGGTCCGGCATCAGGGGGTCGGCGATAGGCAGTTGCATCCTACGCGTGTATGCGCCCCTTCGGCCCGTTTGTCCAGCCCTTCGCGCGGGGCCGGATCGACGCGCCCGGCTTGGCGCGGGCGGGGCCCAGGGTCTAGGATCGCGCCGTCGTCGTGGACTGCAACGTCGAGGATCCGGCATGACCGACACTCGTCACCCCGGGACGGAGGACTGGCGCCGGCTGGCGGCCGAGGATCTCGGCGGCAGGGACCCCGCCTCGCTCGTCTGGCGTACGCCCGAGGGCATCGACGTGCGCCCGGTGTACACCGCGGCGGACGTCGCCGGGCTGCCGGATCCGGGGCTTCCCGGCGCCTATCCGTTCACCCGCGGGCCGCGGGCGACGATGTACGCCGTGCGCCCCTGGACCGTCCGGCAGTATGCGGGCTTCTCCACGGCCGAGGCCTCGAACGCCTTCTACCGGGCGAACCTCAAGGCCGGGCAGATGGGCCTCTCGGTCGCCTTCGACCTCGCGACCCACCGCGGCTACGACAGCGACCATCCGCGGGTCGTCGGCGACGTCGGCAAGGCCGGCGTGGCGATCGACAGCGTCGAGGACATGAAGATCCTGTTCGACGGCATCCCGCTCGACAGGATGTCGGTCTCGATGACCATGAACGGGGCGGTGCTGCCGGTGCTGGCGGGCTATATCGTCGCCGCCGAGGAGCAGGGGGTGCCGCAGGCGAAGCTGTCGGGCACCATCCAGAACGACATCCTCAAGGAGTTCATGGTCCGGAACACCTACATCTACCCGCCCGGACCCTCCATGCGGATCGTGGCCGACATCATCGCCCACACCGCCCGGCACATGCCGAAGTTCAACTCGATCTCGATCTCCGGCTACCACATGCAGGAGGCCGGGGCGACGGCGGTGCAGGAACTCGCCTTCACGCTGGCAGACGGGCTGGAGTACGTGCGCGCCGCGATGTCCCGCGGCCTCGCGGTCGACGAATTCGCCCCGCGCCTGTCGTTCTTCTTCGCCATCGGCATGAACGTCTTCATGGAGATCGCGAAGCTCCGCGCGGCCCGCCTCCTGTGGGCGGAGCTGATGAAGGCGCACTTCGATCCCGCCGATCCGCGCTCGCTGATGCTGCGCACCCACTGCCAGACGTCGGGCGTCTCGCTGACCGAGCAGGACCCCTACAACAACATCGTCCGCACGACGGTGGAGGCGATGGCGGCGGTGCTGGGCGGCACGCAGTCGCTGCACACCAACGCCTTCGACGAGGCGCTGGGCCTGCCCACCCCCTTCTCCGCCCGGATCGCCCGCAACACCCAGCTGATCCTGGCCGAGGAGACGGGGGTGACCAAGGTCGTCGATCCGCTCGGCGGCTCCTGGTACGTCGAGAGCCTGACGAACGATCTGGCCACCGCCGCCCGCGCCCTGATCGCCGAGGTGGAGGCCATCGGCGGCATGACGAAGGCGGTGGAGGCCGGCCTGCCCAAGCTCCGGATCGAGGAGGCGGCGGCCCGCCGGCAGGCCCGCGTCGACCGGGGCGAGGAGGTCATCGTCGGGGTGAACAAGTACCGCCCGGCCGAGGTCGAGCGGGTGGACGTGCTGGACATCGACAACACCGAGGTGCGGGTGAGCCAGGTCGCGCGGCTGGCGAAGCTCCGCGCGGAGCGGGACCCGGCGAAGGTCGAGGCGGCGCTGGCCGCGCTGTCGGCCGCCGCGACGGACGGCAGCGGGAACCTGCTGGCGCTCGCGGTCGAGGCGAGCCGCGCCCGGGCCACGGTGGGCGAGATCTCGATGGCGCTGGAACGCGTCTGGGGCCGGCACAAGGCGGTCATCCGCTCGGTCTCCGGCGTCTACGGCGCCGCCTACGAGGGCGACGCGGGCTATGCGCGCATCCAGGGCGACGTGGCCGCCTTTGCCGAGGCCGAGGGGCGCCGCCCGCGCATCCTCGTGGTCAAGCTGGGCCAGGACGGCCACGACCGGGGGGCGAAGGTGATCGCCACCGCCTTCGCCGACATCGGCTTCGACGTCGACGTCGGCCCGCTGTTCCAGACGCCCGAGGAGGCGGCGCGGCAGGCGATCGAGAACGACGTGCACGTGGTCGGCGTCTCCACCCAGGCGGCCGGGCACAAGACGCTGGTGCCCGAACTGGTGGCGGAACTCCGCCGGCAGGGGGCGGACGACGTCCTCGTCGTCTGCGGCGGCGTCATCCCGCCCCAGGACTATCCGTTCCTCAAGGCCGCGGGCGTCGCGGCCGTCTACGGGCCGGGCACGAACATCCCCGCCGCGGCGGCCGAGATCCTGGCGCTGCTCGCCGAGCGGTCGCGTCCGGCGGCGGCGGACTGAGGCCGTGGGATGTCCGCAGAACGCGCCGCAGATCGCCGGGACCCCGAGCGGGACCGCCGTCCGCTCCCCGATCCGAGGCTGGCCCGCCTCAAGAAGAGCATCGTCGGCGGGGAGAACCCCGAGGACGAGGTCTACCGCCGGCTGGCCGAGGCCGTCCGGGAGATCATGCGGCGGGGATGAGGGGCGCGGGTGGGCGGACCGCCTCACCCCTCGACGGGCGCGAGGCGAAGCTCCCTGCGTGAGCGCCTCGGCCGGGCGCCTCGTCCTGAGCCTGTCGAAGGATGAGACCGCGCGATGAGACGTCGTTTCGGCGGGGCCCCGCCGTCCGGGCCCACGAACGTGCCCCCCATCGGCGAGATGGCGGCCGTCCGGCGCCTGCTCCCCTATCTCTGGCCGGCCGGCGATTGGGATCTTCGCGCGCGGGTCGTCCTCGCGCTCCTCTGCCTCGTGGTGGCCAAGCTCGCCATCGTCTCGGTGCCGATCTTCTACAAGGGCGCCGTCGACGCGCTGTCGGTCGGGACGGCCACGGCGCTGGCCCTGCCGATCGGGCTGGTGCTCGCCTACGGCGGCGCGCGCACGCTCTCCCTCGCCTTCGCCGAACTGCGCGACGCGGTGTTCGCCAAGGTGGGGCAGCGGGCGATCCGGCAGGTGGCGCTCGAGGTCTTCCGCCATCTCCACGCGCTCTCGCTGCGCTTCCACCTCGAACGCCAGACCGGCGGCCTCACGCGCGCGATCGAGCGGGGCACCAAGGCGATCTCGACGCTGCTCAGCTATTCGCTCTTCTCGATCCTGCCGACCCTGTTCGAGATCCTGGTGGTCAGCGCGATCCTCTGGTGGCTCTACGACTGGCGGTTCGCGGTGGTCACGCTGGTCACGATCTCCTGCTACATCGTCTACACCTTCACCATCACCGAATGGCGCCTGCGCTTCCGGCGCGAGATGAACGACCTCGACAGCCGGGCGAACACCCGCGCGGTCGACAGCCTCCTCAACTACGAGACGGTCAAGTACTTCGGGAACGAGGAGCACGAGGCCCAGCGCTACGACCGGGCGCTCCGGCGCTACGAGGGCGCGGCGGTGCGCAGCCAGCAGTCGCTGTCGCTGCTGAACATCGGCCAGTCCTTCATCATCTCGACCGGGGTGGTGATCGTGATGCTGATGGCCGCGCAGGGCATCGTCGACGGCGAGCGCACGATCGGCGACTTCGTGCTGGTCAACACCTACATGCTCCAGCTCTACCAGCCGCTGAACTTCTTCGGGGTCGTCTACCGCGAGATCAAGCAGTCGCTGACCGACATGGAGACCCTGTTCGCGCTCATGTCGGTCAACCGCGAGGTGCAGGACCCGCCGGGCGCGCCCCCGCTCGCGGTGGGCGGCGGGGCGCTCGTCTTCGAGGACGTCCGCTTCGGCTACGACGACCGCCGGCCGATCCTGAAGGGGATCAGCTTCACCGTGCCGCCGGGCGGCACGGTCGCGATCGTCGGCCCGTCGGGGGCGGGCAAGTCCACCATCGGGCGGCTGATCTTCCGCTTCTACGACGTGGACGGCGGCGTCATCCGCATCGACGGCCAGGACATCCGCACGGTGACGCAGGCGAGCCTCAGGAAGTCGATCGGCATCGTCCCGCAGGACACGGTGCTGTTCAACGACACCATCGCCTACAACATCGCCTACGGTCGCCCCGGGGCCGAGCCGGAGGAGGTGGAGCGCGCGGCGCGGCTGGCGGAACTGGGCGGGCTGATCGCCCGCCTGCCGGACGGGGCCGAGACGATGGTGGGCGAGCGCGGGCTTAAGCTCTCGGGCGGGGAGAAGCAGCGCGTGGCCATCGCCCGCACCATCCTGAAGAACCCGCCCATCCTGCTGCTCGACGAGGCGACGAGCGCCCTGGACACCCACACCGAGCGGGAGATCCAGGGCAATCTGAAGGACGTCAGCCGGGGTCGCTCCACGCTGGTCATCGCCCACCGGCTGTCGACCGTCATCGACGCCGACGAGATCCTGGTGCTGGACGACGGCCGCATCGTCGAGCGCGGGCGCCATCACGACCTGCTTCGTCTCGACGGCGTCTACGCCGCGCTCTGGCGGCGCCAGCAGGAGGCCGCCCGCTCCGCGGCGGTCGCCGACGGGGAGGCGGGACCGCCGGAGTAGGCCGGAATCGCGCGGGCCCACCACCATCGCTGGCATTTCGGCCCGTCGTGTCGGAAAATGCCGTGCGGGTCCGGCGTGGGGCCCGGGTGCCGGCGCAGCGACGGACGGGCGGAAACGATGGACTACAAGATCGTCGAAACGGGAAGCGACCTCACGGTCGCGATGTCGGGCCGGTTCACCTTCGTCGACCGGGAGCCGTTCGGGAAGGTCGTGCAGCGCATCGGCCAGATGACAGGCGGCACCTGCGCCATCGACCTGTCGGCGGTGGAGTTCGTCGATTCGGCGGCGCTCGGCATGCTGCTCATGGCACGCGACGCGGCCGGATCCCACGGCGCCCGCCTCGTCCTCCGCGGCCCCAAGGGCCATGTGAAGCGCGTCTTCGACATCGCGAAGTTCGACGCGCTGTTCGTGATCGAGCCCGCCGCGTGAGCGCGGTCGCGGCCAACCTCCACGGGGTGGGGGTCCAGTCCGGCGTGCTCGCGGCGACCGCCGCGGCGGCCGGCATCGGCGTGTCGCCGGCCGGGGCGGGGCCCGCCCCGCGCGACGTCGCGCTGTTCGCCTCAACCGACCGGGCCGGGCTGACGGATCTGATCGTCCGCGGCTTCCACGGCCTCGTCGACGTGACCGGCCGGACGCCGGAGGTGGCCGTGCGGTCGGCGGTCGCGGCCACGGCGACGACGCTGTCGCTCGCCACCGCCACCGCCTGGTCGATCGACTGCGCCGCCCTCGTGTGCGACGCGCTCGAGGGGCGCCAGATGATCGCCGCCGAGAAGCGGGCGGACGTGGAACTCGCCCTGCACGAGGCGGTCGCGAACGCCGTCATCCATGGCAACCTCGCGATCGGCAGTTCGTTCGGGACCACGGCGGAGAGCTTCGACGCCTTCTGCGGGCGCGTGACCGAGCGGATGGCCGATCCCGCGTACGGCGCCCGGCGGATCACGATCGCGATCGTGCGGGAGGGGGGCCGGCTGGACCTCCGCGTGACCGACGAGGGGGTGGGCTACGATCCCGCGACGCTCGTGGCCAGGGCCGAGGACGCGAAGAGCGGTCGGGGCCTGGAGATCATGCGGGCGATGGCCGGCGCGCTGGCGGTCGAGGACGGCGGCCGCACCCTCGTCCTGAGCTTCGAGCTTTGACCGGGTCGGGTCCGCCGGAGGACGGCGCGCCCGACCTCGCCTCGGCCCGGGTGCTGATCGTCGATCCCAGCCGCAGCGCCCGCAGCGTGCTGGAGCGCTACATGCGCTGGGCGGGCGTCGGGCAGGTGGACTTCGCCGGCGACGGCGACGACGCGCTGCGCCGGGTGGAGCGGTTCCGCCCGGACGTGGTCTTCACCGAGGCGACCCTTCCCGGGCTGGACGGACTCGCCATGTGCCGGCGCCTGCGCGCCGACGCCGCCTTCGGCGACGTGCCCGTCATCTTCCAGACCGAGATCGCCTCCGACCAGGGCCGCATCGCCTGCTTCGAGGCCGGGGCCTCGGACGTGATGGGCAAGCCGCTGGTCTACGCCGAGACGGTCTCGCGCCTGCGCCTGCACCTGGAGAAGCGGCGCATGGTCCAGGCGCTGCGCGACTTCCGCGCCCGGGTCGAGCAGGACCTCGTCTCCGCGCGGTCGATGCAGCTCTCCCTCGTCCCCGACGCCGCGCGCTTCGCACCGCAGTGCCGGGAGCGGGGGCTCGACGTCGCCGCGGTGTTCGAGCCGTCGACCGAACTCGGCGGCGACTTCTGGTCGGTCTTCCCCCATCCGTGCGGCGGGGTCGGGGTGCTGGTGGCGGACTTCTCCGGCCATGGCATCCCGGCGGCGATCAACACCTTTCGCCTGCACACCCTGATCGAGAACAACCCGCCCGGCGACCGGGAGCCGGGCGAATGGCTCGCCCGCCTCGGGGCCGACCTGAAGGACCTGCTGCGCCCGGGCCAGTTCGCGACGGCCTTCTACGGCGTGATCGACCCGGCGGCCCGCACCCTCGCCTGGGCGAGCGCCGGGCACCCCGGGCCGATTCTCGACGACGGTTCCACCGCACGGTCGCTGGAGGGGTCGGGTCTCTTTCTCGGCATCGTGAAGGAAGCGACCTACGACACGCAGCGCATCGACCTGCCGGACGGCTGGGCGCTCCTCGCCTTCTCCGACGCGCTGCTGGAATCGCCCGACCGCTTCGGCCGGATGCTGGGCGAGGACGGGGCCGCGGCCCTCGTCCGGCAGGTCCGGGCCGGCGGCCCGGACCGGGCGCTCGACCGCCTCCTCGACCTCTTCCACGCGCCCGGCCGCCGCCCGCTGGACGACGACCTGACGCTGGTGTGGGTGTCGGCGGCGGGGTAGTGGAGAGGGTGAGGACCTTGCCGCCGGTTCACGCCACCGGAAGGCCCTCCGCCGCCCGGAGCGGCCGGTGGTTCGCCGTCAGCCCCAGGATGCGAGCGGTCGGGCCGCCGCCGCGACGGCCGTCGCCGGCGGGTTCGCGTCTGGCGTCAGCAGGATCGCGATCCGCCGCGCCCCTTCCGCCGCCGGGAGCCGGACCATGAGGCGCCGGATGCCGGTGTTCGGGTTCTCCGGCGCGGGGGCGGTTGCGTCCTCCACGGCGAAGGCGCCGTCCGCGGGCGCCAGCAGGTACGCGAAGATCGCGGCGCCCCCCTGCGTCAGCCGCGCCGTGCCGCCCGTGACCTCGACCGTCGCGCGGGTGTGCATCCGCCATTCGAGCGTGGCGGCGCGCGCGGGCGCCACCTCGTCGACGATGACCACGTGCCGCCGGTCGACCAGCGCGCCACCGCGGCGGTGGCGCACGTCCGGCGTCGCGGCGTCGAGGTCGACCACGGCGAAGGCGAAGGCGTCGGTCTCGCCGAACGAAGCGATGGCCGCCTTCGCGCCGAGGCGCTGGTCCGCCCCGCCGACGGTCAGCACGTTCTGCCCCGCGCTGGCATTGCGGTAGTAGGCATAGCGGCGGCGCCGGTCGAAGTAGCCCGGCAGCGAATAGTCGTCGGGGCCCAGGTCGAGCGCGAACCGCTCGCCCGCGAACTCGGCCACGAAGGTGCCGAGGTCGAGGCTGCCGTGGTTGGCGGCCGTGTCGCCGCCCTTGATGGCGAACCAGGTGGCCCGCGGATCGTCCCACGCGCCACGGAACGCCGCCGTCTCCACATGGCGGAACCGGGCCGCCCGGGCCGCGGGCGGGGGCGGGGCGGGGCCGGCCCACAGCAGGCTGAGGGGGGCCGGCCAGTCGGTCCGCGCCGTCTCGGCGAAGGCGGCGGCCGGATCGCCGATGCGGGCGGCGAGCCAGAGGAGGTGGGGCGTGCGCGCCATCCGCTCGCCGCCGTCGCCGAAGTTGAAGACGCGGCCCGACGGGGCCGACAAGTGGGCCGCGTAGTCGCCCGTGCGGGCGAAGCCCGGGCTGTCGATCAGGCCGCCGTCGGACAGGCCGCAGCCCTCCAGCGCCGCGAGCAGCGTGCCCGCGTAGACGGTCGCGTACTGCCAGTAGGCCGGCCCCTCGTCCCACCCGCCGTCGGGCCCGTAGCTGGAGAAGCCGGCCCGCGCGGCGGCGACGCAGCGCTCGAGCACCTCGCCCGCCTCCCGCGCCTCCGCACCCACGGCCAGCGCCGCGACGACGAGCCCGCCGCAGCAGACGAGGTTCCAGTTGTGGGTCGCCGTGGTCCAGAAGCGGCGGCGGGCGAAATCCTCCAACCCCGGCCGCAAGGCCTTCTCGACCAGCGCGGTCCGCACCGCCGTCCGCAGGTCGGGGTCCATCCGGTCGTGGAACCAGTCGTAGGCGAGGCCGACCGCGTGCGCCATCTCGGCCACGTCGAGGAAGTGGGAGGGGTTCCAGTCCGGGAAGTCGATCGCCGCCCGAACCTCGGCCAGCGCGCGTTCGACATAGCGGGGGACCCCGCCCGCGAGCGCGTCGAGGACGCCGAGGAGCTGGATCCGATCCAGCACCCGGCGGCTGGTCAGCAGCAGGACGGGGCGGCGCGGCTCGAACTGGCGGGACGTCGGCGCCTCGGTCAGGAGCCGTTCGGCCTGCCGCACCAGGTCGTCGCGCCGGCGCCGCGCCATGGGATCGGCCGCGAGATGCGCCCGGGCCCGGGCCACCGTCGACGGCGTCGCGAAGAGGCGCGGATGCGGCGGCAGGGCGGAGAGATCGGTCGGCGCCGCCCCCGCCGACCCCGTCGCGCAGCCCGCAAGCAGGCCGGCGGCGGCGGTCGCGAGGAGGCAGCGGCGCGTGCGGTCGGTCATGCTCGTCCATCCGGAAACCTTCGGTGAAAATGATACACCCGATCGTATCAGTCGATGCCGTCGTCCGGGATGTTCAGGATCTGGCCGCAGGCCTTGCAGTGGACGGCGTCCGGCTCATGGCGCTGGAGGCCGCAGGTGGGGCAGGGGTGGCGGACCTTGGGTGGCCGCATGACGACCTGCGCGAGGCGCAGGAAGAGCGTCACGCCGACGATCATGATCGCGACCGAGATCAGCTTGCCGGAGGTGCCCTGCAGCGTGATGTCGCCGAAGCCGGTCGTCGTCAGTGCCGTGACCGTGAAGTAGAGCGCGTCGACGTAGTTCGCGATCGCCGGGTTCTTCCAGTGCTGCGTCTCGTAGACGATCCCCGACATGACGAAGAGGAAGACGCAGAGGTTGGTCGCCGCGACAATCACGTCCTCGTTCCGGCGGAAGAACCGGTTCTCCGACCGCAGCAGCATCAGCACCTGATAGGTGCGCAGCAGGCGGAGCGTGCGCAGGATCCGCAGGAACCCGGCCCCCTCGCCCACGATCGGGGCGAGGAAGGAGACGACCACGACCAGGTCGATCCACGTGGAGGGCAGGTGCAGCCCCCGGAACCGGTCCCGGCTGATGGCCATGCGCGCCACGACGTCCGCGAGGACGAACAGCCCGATCAGGATGTCGGCGATCTCGATCCAGTCCGCGCGGGGAAGGAACGACGTCGCCACGATGAAGACGATCGTCGCGATGTCGAACGCCAGCAGCCCGAAGCGGAACCGGTGCGCCTCCAGCGTGTCGGCCTCGTAGAGTTCGCGGACCCGGGCGAGCATCGGCCCGTCAGCCCGCCGCCGGCGCCCGGCGGTCCTCGACGATCCGGCCCCAGTGCGCGATCTCCGCGTCGTGCTCGGCGTCCCGGATCGTCTCGGCCAGCGCGTCCGTCTCCCAGGCCCGCATCGCCGGCAGGTCCGTCAGCCGCGCGCCATAGGTCGCCGCCGGTTCCGGCAGCGACAGGCCGTAGGTCCGCACCCGGTAGGCGACCGGGCAATAGAAGGCGTCGACGGCGGTGAAGGCGGGGCCGGCGAGGAACGGACCGCCGAAGCGCGACAGCCCCTCGCCCCACAGGGCACCAAGGCGGGCCACGTCGCGCCCCAGATCGGCGGGGACGTCGTCCTTCAGCGCGATGCGCACGCCGACGGTCATGCTGCACACGCGCCTGAGCGTGGCGAAGCCCGAATGCATCTCCGCCGCCGCCGACCGCGCCCATGCCCGCGCCGCGGGATCGGCCGGCCAGACGCCGGGATGCCGCTCGGCGAGGTATTCGGCGATGGCGAGGCTGTCCCACACCGTCGTCGCCCCGTCGACCAGCACCGGCACCTTGCCCGTCGGTGAGATGGTGCGGAAATCGACGCCGGTGCCGAAGAAGACGAGCTTCTCGTCGAAGGGAATGCCGAGCGCCTGCATCAGCACCCAGGGGCGCAGCGACCAGGACGAGTAGTTCTTGTTCGCGATCCAGAGCGTGTACATCGAAGATCCCCGTCTCAGAACTTGCGGTACTTGAGATAAGCCTGCTGCGGATCCTCGCCGTTCCGGATGGCCCGGCGCAGGTCGCTCTCGGTACGCACGCAATCCTCGGTCCGGGCGATCACCTCGGCCGCCGCGGCCTTCGGGATGACGACCACGCCGTCGCGGTCGCCCAGGATGAAGTCGCCGCCGTGGATCTGGACGCCGCCGATCACGATGGGCTCGTCGTACGCCTCGGGCCGCCACGCGGCCACGATGTCGATGGGCGAGGTGAAGCGGCAGAAGACGGGGAAGCCCAGCTTCGTCACCAGCTCCGTATCGCGGCATCCCCCGTCGACCACGTAGCCCCGCACGCCCCGCAGCTTCAGCGCCTCCGCCGACAGTTCGCCCATCAGCGCGCGGACGTCGTCCTGCGGCTGGCAGACGACGACGTGCCCGGCCGGCGACTTCGACAGGAGCCCCGTCCATTCCCACAGCGAGCCGTGGGCGTCGAGCGTGGGGTCCGGGCGCCCGCGGACGGTGAAGACGGGGCCGGCGACCCTCGTGTCCGCGGTCAGCCCGGCGATCGTGCGGGGCAGCACGGCGGCGCGCAGCCCCATTTCCCGCATCACGTCGTAGACGGCGCCCGAATAGCAGGCGGCGAGGCGGTCGGCGAGATCGTCCATGGCGTTACTCCCTGGCGTTTTGGGCATTGAACACCGGAACGCCGCCAGCGTCACCCGGCGAGCAGCCCGCGGATCGCCTCTGGCAGGGCCTTCGCCGTAAGGCGGGCGTCGTCGTCGGTGAAGGTGATCTCGCACCACGCCCGCACGTCCTCGGCCTCCATCAGCAGCACGTCGTCGCGCCAGAAGCGGTGGCGGATGCGGAAGGCGCGGGTGCGGACCTCCGCCACCTCCACCTCGTGCCGTACCTCGTCGCCGAGGCGGGCGGGGGCGAGGAAGCGGGCGTTGATGGAGACGGCGGGCGTGCCGGCCATCGCGTCGGGACCGGTGCGCGGCTGGAGGACCACGCCGTGCGCCCGCGCCATGCCCGACAGCCCCTCCTCCATCCAGCGGAAGTAGTTGGGGAAGAAGATGATCCGCGCCGGGTCGCACTCGCCCCACTGGACGATCCGCCGGTACTCGTAGGTTCGCATGGGTCCCTCCTCGTCGGGACCCGAGCGGTATCACCCGGTGGCGGGGGGCGTCGAGGGCGCGGCGCGATCCCGGTCCGTGAACGCGGTCATCGCGTTCGGACGGGCGTTCACGCCGACGATGGACGGCGCTTTCGACGGCCGTTGAAGGCACCGCCCGCCTGACCTGCCGCCCCTCCCTCTGGACCCGCCGCCGCTCCCGCCGCAGACTGCCGCCATGGCCTATGCGAGCATCGTCGGCGGTACCCGCCACGTCTTCCCCGACCTGCGCACGCTGCTTGCCCGCGCGTCGCCGGACCGGTCGGGCGACCATCTGGCCGGCGTCGCGGCGGCGGACGCGCGGGAGCGGGTGGCGGCGCGGGTGGCGCTGGCCGACGTGCCGCTCGCCGCCTTCCTCTCCGAGGCGCTGGTCCCCTACGAGACGGACGAGGTCACCCGCCTCATCCTCGACGGGCACGACCGGGTCGCCTTCGCGCCCGTCGCCACGATGACGGTGGGCGGCTTCCGCGACTGGCTCCTTTCCGACGCGGCCCACGCGCCGGCGCTGGCGGCCCTCGCCCCCGGGCTGACGCCGGAGATGGCGGCGGCCGTCTCCAAGATCATGCGCAACCAGGACCTGATCGCCGTCGCCCGCAAGGTGCGGGTGACGACCCGCTTCAACGGCACGATCGGCGGGCCCGGCCGGCTGTCGGTCCGCCTCCAGCCCAACCATCCGACCGACGATGCCAAGGGCATCGCCGCCGCGATCCTCGACGGGCTGCTGATGGGCTGCGGCGATGCGGTGATCGGCATCAACCCCGTCACCGACAGCGTGGCCGGCACCATCGTGCTGCTGGAGATGGTGGACGGCATCCGCCGCCGCTTCGACATTCCCACCCAGTCCTGCGTGCTGGCGCACGTGACGACGCAGATGCAGGCGATGGCGCAGGGCGCGCCGGTCGACCTCGTGTTCCAGTCGGTCGCGGGGTCGGAGGGGGCCAACCGCGGCTTCGGCGTCGACCTCGCCATGCTGGACGAGGCGCACGCGATGGCGCTCGCGCTGAAGCGGGGTACCGTCGGCGACGACTGCATGTACTTCGAGACCGGGCAGGGCAGCGCGCTCTCGGCCGACGCCCACCACGGCGTCGACCAGCAGACGATGGAGGCGCGGGCCTATGCGGTCGCGCGCCGCTACCGGCCGCTGCTGGTCAACACGGTCGTCGGCTTCATCGGGCCGGAATACCTCTACGACGGCAAGCAGATCGTCCGCGCGGGTCTGGAGGACCATTTCTGCGGCAAGCTCCTCGGCCTGCCGATGGGCGTGGACGTCTGCCACACCAACCACGCCGAGGCCGACCAGGACGACATGGACACGCTCCTCACGCTTCTGGGCGTGGCGGGCTGCACCTACGTCATGGGCGTGCCGGGGGCCGACGACGTGATGCTTGGCTACCAGAGCACGTCGTTCCACGATGCGCTCTACCTCCGCGCCGCCCTCGGGCTGAGGCCCGCGCCGGAGTTCGAGGCGTGGCTCGAACGCATGGGCGTGGCCGACGCGGCGGGGCGCGTCCGGCCCCGCCTCGCCGGCACGCCCGCCGCGGGCCTTCTCGCGATCGGGTCC
>CANGXM010000076.1 GCA_947457845.1 Rhodospirillales bacterium
CGACCGCCGGATGGCCGCGACGAGGGCGCCCGCCACCGACGAGCCGAGGTCGAGCGACAGGGCGCCGGACGGCTTGGCGAGGACCGCATCGGCCCCGGCGCGCCGCATCTCGGTGCGGATGGGGGCGCCCGGCTGGACGAGGGAAGAGACCACGACGACCCGGGCGGCGGTGCGGGCCCGCAGGTGCGGCAACGCCTCCCGGCCGCCGACGCGCGGCATCTCGAGATCGAGGAGGACCACGTCGGGCGCGTGCTCCTCGGCCTTGCGCACGCCCTCCGCGCCGTCGGCCGCCTCGTCGACGACGACGATGTCGGCCTCCGCCGAGAGGCGCGCGCGCAGCACGCGCCGCATCATCGCGCTGTCGTCGACCAGCAGGACGCGGATGGGTGGGCCACCGTCGCCCATCAGGCCGCCGCCCCGGCGCGCGTGGTGCCGACGGCTTCGGCGGTCTGCCGCGTCCGGTCGGCGAGGCGGGCGAGTTCGACCATGGTCAGCGTGATCTCCTCGGACGCGGTCGCGTTGGCGTGGGAGATCTCGCTGAGGCGGCGCAGCGCGTCCTCGATCTGGCGGAAGGTGGCCATCTGCTCCTCGACCGCGGAGGCTGCGATCTGGGTCTGGGTCTCGTTCTCGCGGATGACGTCGGAGATGCTGCCGATGACCGAGGACACCTCGGTCGCGATGGTGACGCCGTTGCGGATGCGCTCGCCCGCGTTCACCGACAGGACGGAGATCTCCTGCGCGAGGCTGGCCGTCTGCTGGGCGAGATTGCCCACCTCCTCCGCGACGACCGAGAAGCCGCGCCCGTGGTCGCCCGCACGCGCCGCCTCGATGGCGGCGTTCAGCGACAGGATGTTGGACCGCGTCGCCAGCTGGGCGATCGACTGGGTGATCTTGTTGATCTGGTCGCTGAAGGTCGCGATCTCGCGCACGGCCTCGGCCATCGCGCGGATCCGCGACTTGCTCTCCTCGACCATGCTGGTGATCGCCTGCGAGCGCTGGGCGCCCGACTGGATGGTGGAGGAGATGTCGCCGATCGTCGTGGTCGACTGGGTGACCGCGGCCGACACCGACTGGACCGACTGCATCTGGCGCTGCGAGCCGGCCGACACCTGCTCGACCGCGGTGGCCGCCTGGCTGGTGGCGGCGGCGACCTGCTGGGCGGCGGTCATCGTCTCGCTCGCGAGATCGCGCGAGGCGGCGAACGCCGTCTGCAGGACGGCGATGGCGCGGGCGACCTCGGCGATCTCGCTCCGTCCGTCCGTCCCCTCCACCTTGACCGTGCGGTCGCCGGCCATGACGCGACGGAGGACGACGGTGAGACGGCGGAGCGGCGCGGTGATCGACGCGATCACGATCAGGATGGCCAATCCCAGCGCGACCGCCTTGGCGATCACGACGATCAGCACAACCTGCCGCTCCTGCGCCGCCTCACGCGCGACGGTCTGGTCGATCCGAAGGTTCATGTCCGCGATGCCGCGCTCGACGATGCCGAGCATGAGCGCGGACATCTGCTCGGCCTGGACATCGAGCTGCGCCAGCTGGGCGTTGAGGACGACGAGCCGGCTGTTCTGCAGGCTGTTCGTCTTCTCCACGATCACCTGCTGCGCGATGCGCATGACGTTGTCGTAGATCCGGCGCCCGGCGTCGAGGTCGGTCGCGAGGCCGGGGAGGACGCGCCGCGCCGCGCCCATGCGGCGGGCGAGTTCCGTCGAATGCGCCTCGAGACGCTGGGAGATCTGCCGGAGTTCCGCGACGTCCTGCGCCGCCACCGCCCGGTAGGCGGTGATGACGGCGTCCAGCATCTCCGAGCGTGACCGGACGACCCAGATGTAGCCGTTCGCGTCGTTCCGCAGGAGGGACTGGTAGCTCGTCGAAGCCTCGTCGATCAGCGACCGCAGCTCGACGTAGCCGTAGATCGATCCGGCGAGCATCGCCAAGAGGGCGACGAGGACCCGCGGCAGGATCGTGAGGGACTTGAACATGGTCGCTGGCTCCGCGGCGGGTGTGTCAGGCGAGCTTTCCGACGGCGGCTTCGACGCGGAGCTTCAGGTCCGCCGGCTTCACCGGCTTGCGCAGGAAGAAGCGCAGACCCGCGGCCATCGCCGTCTTCACATGCTCGATGTCCGCGTTGCCGGTGACCATGATCACCGGGATGTCCTTGTGGTCCGGATCCTGCTCCAGTCGCTTGAAGAAGGTCAGCCCGTCGATGTCCGGCATGTTCCAGTCGGTGACCACCAGATCGAAGCGCCCGTTCTTCAGCATAAGTTCCGCGTCGCGCACCGAGGAGACGAGGGTCACCTCGCGGATTCCCAACTGCGCGAATGCGAACTTATGAAGGGAAAGCATCGACTCCTGGTCGTCCACGCAGAGGACCCGGAGGGTGCTGGCCAGCGGCATGCGTGGGCTCCTTTCCGGAGGGCTCTCTGCGGGGTATCCTAATTAGCAATTCATCTATCCATTTTAAGAGTTGTGCAGCACCGGATAGGGATGGAGCCCGATCGGACACGGACTTTCGGGGCGGTGACGGCGGGGGCGGCCGATTGGGGACGCAGGTGCCGTCCCTGCGGTGGTTGGTCGGCGTGCCGCGGAAGGCGCGGATCGGCGATGGTGATCCCGACATCCGTCGTGTCGACCGCCTCGCGCAGGTGCAACGGGGTCTGGTCGGAGACGACGACGATGACGTTGCCGCCGTTGATCGTCAGGCTGGAGCGGTCGCGGTGCTCCCCCTGCGGACCGGGTGCCGCTTAGTCGAAGGTGACCGGGGAACGCCGAGACCCGCGTCCCCACGAGATCGGGGCACGACATGCGGCGGATGCCGCGGCCGTCGTCCTCGTCGACGACGTCGACGCGCCCCGTGCCGGCCCGCTGTCACGGGACCGTCACGGACGGCGGCTAAGGTGCGCCCTCCCCAGAACGATCGTGAGCGCCATGACAATGCGCCGTCTCGCCACCGTCGCCGCGGCCGCGGCGATCGCCCTCGCCACCGCTGCCCAGGCGCAGGAGATCGTCGTCCACACCCATCGGGACGATCCGATCCTGCGCCTCGGCACCTTCGCCTTCGAGGGCGGCAGGACCCTGAGCCTGACCGTCGGCATCGGCTCCGGCGCCTTCCGCGCGCCGTCCGACCCGCCGAACATCTTCTGGACGGTCAGCGACCGCGGCCCGAACATCGCCGCCGGCGACGCCGAGGCGATCGCGGGCGTCAAGGGCGAGGCGATCTGCGGGGCGGTGCGCACCTGCCGCATCTATCCCGTGCCGGACTATCCGCCGTCCATCTACCGGATCGAGGTGCGCGACGACGGCACCTTCCGCGTGCTCGACGCCATCGCGCTCAAGACGCGCTCCGGCCGGCCCATCAACGGGCTGCTGAACCCGCTCACGGTCGCCACGACCGAGAACCCGGTCGACGGACGCGGCCGACCGCTCGCGCAGAACCCCGACGCGATCGACGCCGAGGGCATCGTGCGCCTGTCGGACGGCACCTTCTGGATCGGTGAGGAGAACGGGCCGTCGATCGTCCACGTGGCGGCCGACGGGCGCATCCAGCGCCGCCTCGTCCCGGCCGGCACGGAAAAGGACTACGCGGGGGCGGACTACGAGATCGTCGGCGCCCTGCCCGCCCTGCTGGCGAAGCGCTTCACGAACCGCGGCATCGAGAGCATGGCGCTCTCGGGCGACGAGCGGTCGCTCTTCTTCATCGTCCAGAACCCGCTGGCCAATCCGGACGCGGCCGCCTACGCCGACGCCGCCAACACCCGGATCTATCGCATCGACCGCGCGACGCAGCGGATCGACGCCGAGTGGGTCTACGTGATGGAGCCGATGTCGGCCTGGAAGGGCGAGGAGCGCAAGCGCCAGAACACGGTCCGCATCTCCGAGCTTCTGTGGATCGGCGAGAACCGCCTGCTTGTCGACGAGCGGACGGAGGAGACGACCAAGATCTTCGAGATCGACCTCGCCGGCGCCACGAACATCGTCGGCACGAAATGGGACGAGGCGGCGACGTCGCCCTCTCTGGAACAGTCGAGGATCGCCGACACCGGCATCGTACCGGTGCGCAAGGTCCTGCGGTTCGACACGGTCGACCGGCCGGAGATCCCGACCAAGATCGAGGGGCTGGCGCTGTTCGGCGACGGAAGCCTGATGATCATCAATGACGACGACTTCGGGATCGCCGGGGGCTCCACGAAGGTCATCAGGGTGAAGGGCCTTCCGCTCGGCCGGTGAGACGGGACGCGGGCGCTGCCGGCCGTCAGCGGCCGAGCAACGCCCGCGCCACGATCAGCCGCATGATCTCGTTCGTGCCCTCCAGGATCTGATGGACCCGGAGGTCGCGCACGATCTTCTCCACCCCGTAGTCGGCGAGATAGCCGTAGCCGCCGTGCAGCTGCAGCGCCTGGTTCGCCACCTCGAACCCGGTGTCGGTCACGAACCGCTTCGCCATGGCGCAGAGCGTGGTCGCATCGGGCGCCTTCGCGTCCAGCGCCGACGCCGCCCGCCACAGGAAGGTGCGCGCCACCTCCAGCTCCGTCGCCATGTCGGCCACCCGGAACTGGAGCGCCTGGAACGCCGCCAGTCGCTTTCCGAAGGCCTCGCGCTCGCCCATGTAGGCGACCGCCCGGTCGAGGGCGGCCTGCGCCCCGCCCAGCGAGCAGGCGGCGATGTTGAGGCGCCCGCCGTCGAGGCCCGCCATGGCGATCGCGAAGCCCGCCCCCTCCGCGCCCAGCCGGTCCGCCGCCGGCACGCGGACGCCGTCCAGCATGACCGCGCGGGTCGGCTGGGCGTTCCAGCCCATCTTCCGCTCGTTGGCGCCGAACGACAGGCCCGGCGTCCCGGCGGGCACGAGGAAGGTGGAGACGCCCTTCGGCCCCTCCCCGCCCGTGCGCGCCATGACGAGGTAGAGGTCGGTCGCCCCGGCGCCGGAGATGAACTGCTTCTGCCCGGTCAGCACGTAATGGTCGCCGTCCCGCACCGCCCGCGTCTTCAGCGCGGCCGCATCCGAGCCCGATCCCGGCTCGGTCAGACAGTAGCTGGCGAGCAGGCGCGCGGGCACGAGGTCGGGCAGCCAGCGGTCGCGCTGGTCCGCGCTCCCGAAGGCGTCGACCATCCAGGCGACCATGTTGTGGATCGACAGGAAGGCCGCGACCGTGGGGCAGCCGGTCGACAGCGCCTCGAAGACGAGGGCCGACTCCAGCCGGCCGAGCCCCGTCCCGCCCGCCTCCTCCCGCACCGTGATGGCGCCCATGCCCAGCGCCGCCGCCTTGCGCAGCGTGTCCACGGGGAAGTGCCGGTCGCGGTCCCAGTCCAGCGCATGGGGGGCCAGTTCGGCATCGGCGAAATCCTTCGCCATCGCCCGGATGGCGGCCTGTTCGTCGCTGAGGGAAAAGTCCATGGCGGTCGCTCCGCACCGGTGTCGCCCGGAGCCTAGCGCAGGCGCGGGGCCCGGGGAAACCGGGCGGAGGGGGGTGTCGCCACCGCTGGTCGCGGAACGGTCCCAACCTTGGCGCCGATATGCCACGATGCAGGTGCGATATCGCGCTGCGGGAGGAGACCGAGCATGACCCACCGGACCGTGGAGGCCGTCACGCGCGCCATCGCCGACCGCAGCCGCGACCGGCGCGCCGCCTACGAGGCCGCGATCGTGCCCCCCGCGCCGGGGCCGGCGCCGCGCTCCTGCCTGTCGTGCGCGAACGTCGCCCACGCGGTGGCCGCGGCGCCCGAGGACGAGAAGGGGACGATCGCCGCCGGCCGGGCGCCCAACATCGGCATCGTCACCGCCTACAACGACATGCTCTCGGCGCACGAGCCGATGGGCGAGTATCCGGCGATGATCAAGGCCGCCGCGCGCCGCGTGGGCGCCACGGCGCAGGTCGCGGGCGGCGTGCCGGCCATGTGCGACGGGGTCACCCAGGGCCGGGCGGGGATGGACCTGTCGCTGTTCTCCCGCGACGTGATCGCCATGGCGACCGCGGTGGGCCTCTCCCACGACGTGTTCGACGCCGCGATCTGCCTCGGCACCTGCGACAAGATCGTGCCGGGCCTGCTGATCGGCGCGCTCCAGTTCCCCGCCCTGCCGGTCGCCTTCTCCCCCGCGGGGCCGATGCCGAGGGGTGCCTCGAACGCGGAGAAGGCGAAGACCCGCCAGCTCCACGCCGAGGGCAAGGTGGGCCGCGAGGCGCTGCTGGCGTCGGAGATGACGTCCTATCACGCGCCCGGCACCTGCACCTTCTACGGCACCGCCAACTCGAACCAGGTCTTGATCGAGGTGATGGGCCTGCACATGCCCGGCACCGCCTTCGCCCCGCCGCGCACCCCGCTGCGCACGGCCCTGCTGCGCGCGGCGACGGAGCGGCTGGCGGCGGCGGCGGCCGGCGGGGACTGGTCGCCCATCGGCCGGATCGTCGACGCCAAATCCATCGTGAACGCGCTGGTCGCGCTGCTGGCCACCGGCGGGTCGACCAACCACACGATCCACTGGATCGCCGTCGCCCGGGCCGCCGGCCTCGTCGTCACCTGGGACGATTTCGCCGCGCTTTCCCGCGTCGTGCCGCTGGTCGCCCGCGTCTATCCCAACGGGCCGGCGGACGTGAACGCGTTCGAGGCGGCGGGCGGGATCGGCTTCCTCGTCCGCACCTGCCTCGAGGCCGGGCTGATGCACGAGGACGTGTCGACGATCGCGGGCCCGGGCCTGTGGCGCTATGCGGTCACGCCGCGCCTCGCCGCCGACGACCTCGTCCTCGACCCCGCCCCGGCCGAGAGCCGGGACGAGGCCGTGCTGCGCGCGGCTTCAGCCCCGTTCGAGGCGGAGAGCGGGCTGCGGATGCTGTCCGGCAACCTCGGCCGCGCGGTCATCAAGACCTCGGCCGTGAAGCCGGAGCACCGCAAGGTGACGGCGCCCGCCCGGGTGTTCGAGAGCCAGGAGGCCTTCCTCGCCGCCTACAGGGCCGGCGCCATCACGGCGGACAGGGTCGTCGTCGTCCGTTTCCAGGGGCCGCGGGCGAACGGGATGCCGGAACTGCACGGGCTGATGCCGGCGCTGGGCAGCCTTCTCGACCGCGGGCTGAAGGTGGCGCTGGTCACCGACGGGCGCATGTCCGGCGCATCCGGCAAGGTGCCGGCGGCCATCCACCTGACGCCCGAGGGGGCGGCCGGCGGGCCGATCGCCCGGCTCGCCGACGGGGACGTGATCACCGTCGACGGCGAGGGCGGCACCCTCTCGGTCGCGGCCGATCTTGCCGGGCGCGCCGCGGCGTCCTGCCCGCCGTCGCCCGGCGACGTCGGCCGCGGTCTCTTCGCGCCCCTGCGGGCCATGGTGGGCCCGGCCGACGAGGGCGCGTCGGTCGTCGGCGCGCTCGCGGGCTGAGACGATGCTGACCACCACGATCCCCTACGCCGCCTCCAGCCGGACGCCCGCCATGTCGCCAGAATTCGCCGATTCCGCCCGCAGCCCCGTCCCGCCCTTCGACCTCGTCCTGTTCGGCGCGACCGGCGACCTGGCGGCGCGCAAGCTCTTCCCCGCCCTCCTCCAGCGCCAGATCGAGGGGGTGCTGCCGGACGGCTCGACGATCGTCGGCGTCGGCCGGAGCGAGATGGACGACGACGCCTTCCGCGCGCAGCTGGCCGAGCGGATCGGCGACGGGCGCGACCGGGCGGCGCTCGACGCCTTCCTGCGCATGGTCCGCTATGTGGCGCTGGACGTGGAGCGGCCGGAGACGTTCGCCGCCCTGGTCCCCCACCTGACGGACACGGCCCGCGTCCGCGCCTTCTATCTCTCGGTCGCCCCAGCCCACTATGCGGCGACTTGCGGGGCGCTGGCGACGCACGGGCTGGTCACGCCCGCGGCGCGGATCGTGGTGGAGAAGCCGATCGGCCACGACCTCGCCTCGGCGGTCTCGATCATGGATGCGGTCGGGCGCGTCTTCACCGAGGCGCAGACCTACCGGATCGACCATTACCTGGGGAAGGAGACGGTTCAGAACCTTCTCGTCCTGCGCTTCGCCAACACGATCTTCGAGCGGCTGTGGTCGAACGCCGACGTCGACCACGTGCAGATCACCGTGGCCGAGGAGGTCGGGCTGGAGGCGCGCGCCGGCTATTACGAGAAGGCGGGAGCGCTGCGCGACATGGTGCAGAACCACCTGCTCCAGCTCTTGTGCCTCTTCGCGATGGAGCCGCCCAACACGCTCGACGCCGACGCGGTGCGCGACGAAAAGGTCCGCATCCTCAAGGCGCTGCGCCCCATCCCCGAGGGCGAGGTGCTGCAGCGCACGGTGCGCGGCCAGTATCGCCCGGGCGTGGTCGGCGGGCGGGCGGTCAAGGGCTATGCCGAGGAGTTGGGCCGCGAGAGCGCCATCGAGACCTTCGCGGCGTTGCGGGTGGAGATCGACACCTGGCGCTGGGCGGGGGTGCCGATCTTCCTTCGCACCGGCAAGCGGATGTCGGGCCGCTTCTCGGAGATCGTGGTGACGTTCCGCCCCGTCCCGCACTCCATCTTCGCCGGCCTCGGCGCCGACGGGGCGCTGGCACCCAACCGCCTCGTCATCCGCCTCCAGCCCGACGACGGGGTGCAACTCGTCACCATGGCGAAGATCCCGGGCAGCGGGCGGCTGCGCCTGCGGGAGACGGGCCTCGACCTGCGGTTCGGGGAGGCGTTCGAGAACCGCTCGCCCGACGCCTACGAACGGCTCCTGACGGACGTGCTGCGCGGCCAGCAGACGCTGTTCATGCGCCGGGACGAGGTGGAGGCCGCCTGGCGCTTCATCGACCCGATCGCCCGCGGCTGGGCCGACCGCTACCCGGTCCCCCACCGCTACACGGCCGGCACCAACGGCCCGGCCCAGGCGGTGGGCCTGATCGAGCGCGAGGGGCGGAGCTGGCTGGAGCAGCCGGGGGGGTGAAGCCTATCGGTCCTCCGACCCTTCGCGCAGGGCCTCCAGATACTCGTCGAGTGTGGCAAGCAGCCGCCTGGCCAGAAGGGTGGTGAACGGAGCGAGATCGCCTGTCAGGGATCCGTGCTCCAGAGCACTCAGATAGTCCGCCCGGTCGACCGGGCGGACCGCGACCGGCACGTAGCCGCCGCGCAGCAGAATCAGGTTCATCAGAAGCCGCGCCGTCCGCCCGTTGCCGTCGCTGAACGGGTGGATGGCGGTCAGGCGGAAATGGGCGTCGAACGCGACCGCGGGGGTCGCGGGCTGCGCCTGCAGCCAGTCGCCGAATTCGGCCATGAGGGCCGGCAGCTTGGCCGGGTTCGGGAAGACGACGGACGATCCGGCGATCCGCCGCCGGTGGTTGCTGTAGACGCCCGCGATGGTCGGCTCGCTGCGGAGCACGATCCGGCGGTGCAGTTCGCAGACCGTCGCCTCGCCGACGGGCGTCGGCTGGCCTGCGAGCGCGCGCATCCACTGCACCGCCTCGTGGTGATCGACCGCCTCCAGATGATGCTTCAGCGGCTTTCCGCCGACGGTGATGCCATGCGCGATGACCTCGGCGGTTTCCCGCAGCGTCAGCGTGTTCCCCTCGATGGCGTTCGAGGTGTAGGTGAGTTCGATGTCCCAGACCCGCTGGAGATGCCGCAGCGCCTCGGTCGCCAGCGGGCGCAGCGCGTCGAGCTCGGCCCTGCGGGCCTCGATGGTGGCGAAGGGGTCCATGCCGGGACGATAGGCGGGACGCGGGACGGGCGCCAGTCGGGCGGGCCGTGTTCCCGCCTCATGGTTCGACGGGTTCACCATGAGGCGCGTCCAGTTCGAGACCCGGCCGGGCGCGCCTCGTCCTGCGCCTGTCGAAGGAGGAGGCGGTATCCTGCGATCTGTTTTCGCAAGAAGTAAACTGTCACCGGATCCGATCTGTTTTCGCAAGAAGTAAACTGTCACCGGATCCTGTCACCGGATCCGGGCTTTGATCTTGTGATCTGTACCCCTTTACCTCTGGCGAGGTGTTGACGCGTCCTGCGCGGTGGGTCCTGAAACAACAACCCAACGAACCTCCGCTCCGCGAGCCGCAACAGGAACCCACCCGGAAACCGGAACAACGACATAGGCTTCCGCGTCGCCAGCACGCCCCATTGCCGGAGCCGGCGTGTCCACGCGACACGCCGGGCGAACGACCGAGCGTCCAGGAGCGGCCATGACGAGCGGGTCCGGACGGCCGGACGGACCGATGACGCCCCACGTCGGCAACCCCCGTCCAAAAGACGGCATCGCCCGCCGGGGGGTGTCGTTCGGGAAGACGGTTCACGGGAGTGACAACGCTGAGCGTTATCTTGATCCTTGACGGCGCCCACGCCTACTCGAGTCTGCGGACGACCCTAAAGGATTTCGCACCCGCGACACGGAAGAACTCGCGCCAGTTCTCGTCCACGCGCGTCAATGATTGCCGATCGAGTGCAGGGCGCACGGGCGCGTGACTGCGGCCGACACCGAACGCCACTACGTCGACGCCGGTCAGGGCTCCCTGTTGGACGATCTCTGCAAACTTCGCCTTTGTCCGGGGATTGGACTGTGTGATCTGTGGCCACGGCACCGGCTGACTGTTCTCAAGAAGGTCGCTGAACAGGATCATCATCCGCAGCGGCTTCGTCCGCCCCGCCTGCGTCGCGAACGCCAGATCCTTCGAGACGCTCCCGATCGTCGCCATGATGTCCGACCGCTCGTATTGCTCGATCTCCTGGAGCACTCGCATCATGACCCTTGCCACCTCGTCCTTCTGCAGGACGAGATCGCGGCGGGCGTTGATGGTGCTGCAGGTCGACATCAGGTTGCCGATGAAGCCGGCGTCTGGACACTGTGCCTTGCAGAAATCCAGCAACCGAGCCGACCGATTGAAGTCGTCGTTCACACTCTGGACGATCAGCCGATCGCCGGATCCGAGGTAGGAGAACAAAGGATCCAGACCGGTGACTAGATCCTGCCGATCGATCTCGTCGAAGGCCGTCGTGCGATCAATCAGGAAGACGATCGTCTTCGTTCCGCCTTGACAATAGTCCGTCGCCGCGGCGGCCCATCCTCCGCTAAGCGTCAGAAGCCCGAACGTGGTGAGCGCGAGAACCCTACGCAGCATGTCGACCCACTTCCTGGGAAAGGTCGCTCGCATACGCCTCGGTTTCGAACTTTCCGAACACACTGGGTGTCGCCGTCTTGCGTTCCAACCGATTGCCGACCTCGTAGGCCTGAACGCGCTGGGCCACATAGGCGGCGATGATGCTGGCGGCATCCGCTCGCATGCGCTTGATGAGCGGTAGATCCTGGGCCAACTGCTGCAGCTCGCCATCGATCAGCGCGATGTTCTTCTCCAGCGCGTTGATCTTGGCGTCGTACTCCGATCCCTGCTTCTGGTGAACGCGATTGTGGTTAATCTCCATCTTCTTGACCACGTTCGCCCACTTGTTCGCGTTCTTCACGGCCTTTGCGTAATAAGGGTGCGGATCGTGAGCATAGAACGAGACAATGACGCCGAAGGTGAAGATGAGGATGTTGAGAAACAGCAGTGTATAGCCCGGCCCTGTCATCTCGACAGCCGAGAGCTGACCGAACGTCTCACGCACGCCACCTTGCTGGAGCAGAGTCGCGAAGCTCGCATTTCCGGTCCGTGAAATGCTGAGCATCAGCTCACGTAGAAGGCTGATGCCATAGAAAAGGACGCCCATGACCACGAAAAGGGTCAGCACCAGTAGGTAGCGGAACCAGTTGTTGCGAAAGCTAGGCTTCTCGGTCGAACGCGAAATCTGCTCGCCCGCAAGGTGCGCGAACATCGCGACGATCGCGCCGACCAGCAAGGCCACCAGCGCGGACGCGGCGTTGGTGCCCTCGACGATCTGTGAGAACGCGACCTGATTGACCGGTACTTCGCAGACTGCGACGCCGATCAGGAGAATCACGTACGCCCACGTCGGGATCTTGACCTTACAAGGGCGCCCCGTCTCGGCGCTGTACTTGCGGCTCTCGGCTTCGTATTGCTGTGCCTTCTTTCTAGCGTCAGCGAACTTCGGAGACGACGGTCCCGACTGGTTGTCGATCTCGTGAAGCTTCTCCCGACGTTCGTTCACCAGACGGTCGCGCTCAAGCACGAAATCTTCGCTCCGCTGACGCTCCAGGATCGTCTGTCGAGCCGTTACGTCATGCTCGATCGTGCCGACGGCGGATCCGAATGCGAGGAGGTCGGAAACGGATTCGTTCTTCAGGGATTCGAGGAAGGGGTGATCCCGGGAGGTCGACTCCGGAAACTCCTTGCCACCGTGTTCTCGACCGACCTTCTCGTCTGATTTCCGATCCTGCGCCGTGTATTTCACATAGCGACGTAGGTACTTGTCCTTCGCCTGCTGAAGTCGCTGTTGTGCTGAGAGCATGTCTGCCTCGACGGCTTCGGCTGGAGACGACGGAGCGTAGGCGCCCCACCTCTACAGTAAATCGATACAGGTGGTCCGGGCGAAGATCAACCACACGCCTTCGGAGGCGCCCTTCGGCTGTCGCCATGTCGCCTTGGCCGATGCCGGCGTGCCGACCAGCATCGGGGAGCCACGATGGGACGGCTCGACGATCGCGCGGATGCTGCGCCACACGGCCGACGTCGGACGCGCCGTGTTCGAGGCGGCGCAGGCCCAACTGGACGAGAACGCCCGCCGCCGCGTCGGCGGCCTTCTCCACCAGATCCAGATTACGGTGACAGATTATGGTGACAGTTTATGATTATGTTGACAGTTTACAAATTTCAACCCATTCCGCCGCGTTCACTCTCCCACCCGAAACCTGCCCCCGACTGCCGGTCTTCACCCTTCGGTGGACCTCCCGGGGGCGTCGGCGGGGTCAGTCCGAACGGCGATCCCCCACGCCCGCCACCGCCCCCGCCAGATCCCCCACCGGCGCAACGGCCACCCGCTCCAGCCCCAGCCAGTCGGCCAGCGTCCGCAGCTCCGCCCGCAAAGCGTCCGCCGTCTCCGGCGGGGCGTCCGGCTCCGCGTGGGCGGCGGGGACGCGTAGGGTGCCGGCCGCCCGGTCGGCCTTGAGGTCGACGCGCGCCACCAGCCGGTCGCCCAGCAGGAACGGCAGGACGTAGTAGCCGTGCACCCGCTTGTGCGCGGGCACGTAGATCTCGATCCGGTAGCGGAAGCCGAAGAGGCGCTCCGTCCGCCCGCGCTCCCACACCAGCGGGTCGAAGGGCGAGAGCAGCGCCCGCGCCTCGATGCGCCGCGGCAGGCGGGCGTCGCGGTGGAGCCAGGCCTTCTGGGTCCAGCCGTCCACCCGCACGGGGATCAGCTCGCCCGCCTCGACCAACTCGGCGATGGCCGTCGTGCCCTCGTCGCCGGCGAAGCGGAAGTAGTCGCGCAGGTCCGCCGCCGTCGCGACGCCCAGCGCCCGGGCCGCGTGGGCGATGAGCGCACGCTGGGCGTCGGCGGGATGCGGGTCGGGCGCCGCCAGCACGTCACGGGGCAGCACGCGCTCCGGCAGGTCGTAGACCCGCTCGAACCCGCGGCGGGTGGCGGTCGTCAGCCGGCCTTCCCAGAACAGGCATTCGAGCGCGCGCTTGGGCTCGGACCAGCCCCACCAGCCGCCCGCCCCGCGCGCGCCCTCCAGATCGCCGGCCGTCGTCGGCCCGCGCGCCGACACCTCCGCCAGCACGGCGGCCAGATAGTCCGCCCGCTCCTGAGCGAAGCGGGCGAGGCCGCCGTAGATCGCCTCCTGCCGGCGGGCGCGCTCCATGCGCCAGCGCAGGAGCGGCTGCGTCTCCACAGGGAGCAGCGAGGCCTCGTGCGCCCAGTATTCGAAGAGCCGGCGCGGCCGGCCCCACGCCGCGGCGTCAAGCAGGCCCGTGTCGTAGGGGCCGAGGCGGGAATAGAGCGGCACGTAGTGCGCGCGCGCCAGCACGTTGACGCTGTCGATCTGGAGCAGGCCGAGCCGGCGGATCGTGCGCGCCACGCGGCGGGCATCCACCCGCCCGTCCGGCCGCGGCTCGCCGAAGCCCTGGGCCGCGAGCGCGATGCGGCGGGCGAGCGGGAGGGAGAGGCGTTCGGTCACGCGAGACCGTGGGGCGTGTCGAAGTCCACGCCCGGCCACTGGCTGGGGTCGCGGGTGTCGGGCCAGAGGCTCGGGTCGTCCACGATCCGTCGGCGGTTGCACTTGAGGTGGCCGACATGGACGAGGTCGAACCGCAGGCGCGCGGTCAGCAGGCGCCAGTCGGCCTCGGTCGGCCGGTCGCCCTGCCGGAACCGCCGATCGACCCAGCGGCCGCCGACGAGAAGACCCATCGGTCCCTCCCTTTCGTTGTCAGGCGGCCCGCGGTCCCTCGAACAGGTCGACGAGGACCGGCTGCACGAAATCGCCCCCGGTGCGCGCCATCACCGCTTCGAACGTCGCCTTCACCCGGTCGTTCAGCACGTCCGCCTCGGTGAAGGGGTTGAAGCGCATGTTGGCGACCGCGCGGGCCGAATAGCTCCCCCAGTCGGCGACCTTGCGCGGATCGCCATAGCGGAAGCGGCGGCGGCCGGCGAACAGCGTCGTGTGGAACCGCGCCAGCGCCGCCTGCGCCTCGGCCCGCACCACCGTCTCGTCGTGGTAGAGGCGCGTGATCTCGAACCCCGGCCCCTCGGGCAACGGTTCGCAGACATAGAGGCGGCCGGCGGGGCGCAGCAGCCGCCGCGCCTCGGCCAGCGCCGCCGCCATCTCCGCCGCCGGCACGTGGTGGAGCGAGAAGACGAAGACGACGAGGTCGGCCGACGCGTCGGGCAGGCCCGTGCGCGGCGCCGGCGCCTGCAGGATGCGCCACGCGCCCGTGCCGGCGTCGGTCCAGGGCATCTGATCCATGAAGGGGTCGACACCGGTCACCCGCGCCCCGCGGGCGGCAAGCGCCTTCGCCAGCGCGCCCTCGCCGCAGCCCATGTCGACGACGTCGAGGCCGGCGACGTCGCCCACAATGCGCGCCACGGCGTCGAGCCCCGAGAGGCGCCCGAGATCCGTCGTGTCCATTCCGTCCTCCGCTCGTGTGGGCGGCGGAGGATAGACCCGGGCGCCCGCCGCGTCAGCCCCTCAACGGCAGGAACGGAAGCCCGGCCTGCGCCATCGCCCGGTCGATCACCGCGTCCGACTTCTGGTCGAAGACCTGGAGGAGGAGGTCGTCGACCGCCCACGACGAGGTGGGCAGGCAGGTCTCGAACACCCGCGCGATCACCGCCGACTGATAGGCGTCGCGCCCGGCGTCGCCGCCTGTGTAGCCGAGTTCCTTGGCCGTGCGGACGGCGGTGCGGAACGGCGGGACGAGCGCCGTGGGGAAACGGCAGTGCCGGAAGAGCGCGGGCAGCCCCAGCGACCCGTCGTCCCAGGCGATCAGCCGCGCGGTCCCGACGTCGAGCCCGGCCGCCAGCGCGATGGCCGCGTCGAACAGCACGACGTCGCCGGCGCACAGCGCCCGGAACAGGAAGGAGGGCGTGATGCGGTCGTTCGCGTGGAGCCAGCGGGCCGCCATCGCGACGTCCTCCTCGGTGTCGAGGATCGGGCGCAGCAGCGCGATGGTCGCCGCCTCCCGCCCCCGGGCCTCGACGTCCTCCTCGGTGTCGAGGATCGGGCGCAGCAGCGCGATGGTCGCCGCCTCCCGCCCCCGGGC
>CANGXM010000077.1 GCA_947457845.1 Rhodospirillales bacterium
CGCCGCGCGCCGCCGCGCCCCTCGCCCACCGCGCGCGCCGGCCGGACGAGGGCGTCGAGCCGCCCCATCATCTCCTGCCGGTAAAAGCCCTGCACGTCGCGGTCGGCGATCTGGCGGACCAGCGCCTCCAGGTCGGCCTTCAGCCCCGCCCGCGCCTCCGGCGTGTCGAGGCGGCGGCCCTCGATCGCGATGCCCCAGGCCACCTCGGCGACCGGGACCGCGGCGTCGAGCACGCGCTGCATCGCCGCGCGTCCCTCCGCCTTGATCAGGTCGTCGGGGTCCTGGCCCGGCGGCATGAAGGCGATGCGCACCGAATGGTCGGGCTTGAGCAGGGGGAGGATGCGCTCGACCGCGCGGCGCGCCGCGCGCTGGCCCGCCGCGTCCCCGTCGAAGCAGAGGATCGGCGTCCGGTTGCCGGCCGGCGCCAGCGACCAGAGGAGGCCCACCTGCGTCTCGGTCAGGGCCGTGCCGAGCGGTGCCACCGCCCCCTCGAACCCGGCCCGAACCAGGGCGATGACGTCCATGTACCCCTCGGCCACGACATAGGGGACACCGTCGGCCGCCGCCTGGCGGGCGTGGGAGAGATTGTAGAGGAGCTGGCCCTTGTGGAAGAGCGGCGTCTCGCCGGTGTTCAGGTACTTCGGCCCGCCGTCCGACGCGAGGATCCGGCCCCCGAAGGCCACCACGCGACCGCGCCGGTCGGAGACGGGGAACAGGACCCGGTCGCGGAAGAAGGCGTAGGGGGCGCGCGCCCCCTCCTCCGGCCGCTTCAGGAGCCCCGCCTCCACCATGTCGTCGTCGCTCCACCCGGCCTCGGCCAGATGGCGGCGCAGCGCCGCGGCGTCGGCGGGGGCGTAGCCGAGGCGAAAGCGCTGGATGCCCGCGTCGTCGAGGCCGCGGCGGCGCAGATAGCCCATCGCCTCGCGCCCGGCCGGCTCGCGCAGCTGCCGCTCGAACCAGCGGCAGGCCTGATCAACCAGGTCGTGCAGGGTCTTCTGCCGTTCGAAGCGCCGGTGTTCCTCGGGGCTCGCCTGCGGCACCTCCAGCCCGGCCTCGGCCGCCAGCTGCTCGACCGCCTCCATGAAAGGCAGGTTCCCTGCCTTCATCACGAACCCGATCGCGTCGCCGTGCGCGCCGCAGCCGAAGCAGTGGAAGAACCCCTTCCCGTCGTTGACGTAGAAGGAGGCGGACTTCTCGTTGTGGAAGGGGCAGCAGGCCTTGAACTCGCGGCCCGCGCGGATGAGCTTGACCCGCCGCCCGACCACCTCGGAGAGGGTCAGCCGGGACCGGAGTTCGTCGAGGAACCGCGGGGGAAGGGCCATCCGTCGCCGTGAGGGTGGTGAGCGGCCTCCGAAGGTAATGCGCGCGCGGGCGGCTTGCCAGTGCGCACCGTCAGCCGAGCATGCCCTTCACCAGCGCGCTGGCCTTGCCGAAGTCCATCTGCCCGGCGTGGCGGGCGCGCAGCTCGGCCATCACCCTGCCCATGTCCTTCACGCCCGCGGCCCCGGTCGCCGCGATGGCGGCCCCGATCGCGGCCCTGGTGTCGGCCTCGTCCATCTGGCGGGGCAGGAAGCGTTCGATGACGGCGATCTCGTCCCGCTCCTGGTCGGCCAGCTCCTGCCGCCCGCCCTGCTCATAGAGGGCGATCGATTCACGCCGCTGCTTGATCATGGACTGGAGCATCTGGAGGATCTCCTCGTCCGGGATGCCGTCCGTCACGCCGCGGGGCCGGGCGGCGATGTCCTGGTCCTTCAGCTTGGCGAGGATCAGGCGCAGGGCGCCCACCGTCCGGGCCTCCTTGGCCCGCATCGCGTCCTTGAGGGCGTCGCTGATCTGTCCGCGCAGCATGGTCGGGTCCGTCGGTTCCGGCTCGGTCGCGCACAGGTTTAGCCCGTCGTCGCGTCTGTTGGAACGGCGACGATCGGAACGGCGCGCGGAACGGGGCGCGGGGGCACCGTCTACTCGCCAGGACCGCAACACGCCCCTGCAGAGGTTCGGCTTGACCCGGGGGATCGGTTGCCCACCTGTGGACGCGTTCCGATCCCGACCGCGGTAACGATCATGACCACGCCCTCCCCCGTCCCGCCCGTCCCGCCCGTCCCCCCCGGCGCCACCGGCTGCGTCGTCCTGGCCGACGGGACCTTGTTCTGGGGCCGTGGGCTGGGCGCGGCGGGCCATGCGGCGGGCGAGGTCTGCTTCAACACCTCCATGACCGGCTATCAGGAGATCCTGACCGATCCCTCCTACGCCGGGCAGATCATCACCTTCACCTTCCCGCACGTCGGCAACGTCGGCGCCAACACAGAGGATTTGGAGACGACGACCCCGGCGGCCCGCGGGCTGATCCTGCGGGCCGACGTCACCGACCCGTCGAACTGGCGCTCCGAGCGGGACCTCGACGACTGGCTGAAGTCGTTCGACCTCGTCGGCATCTCCGGCGTCGACACGCGGCGGCTGACCCGGCGCATCCGCGACGGCGGCGCGCCGAACGGCGTGATCGCCCATGCGCCCGACGGCCTGTTCGACATGCCGACGCTCCTCGCCGCGGCGCGGGCGTGGCCGGGGCTGGAGGGGATGGACCTCGCCAAGGCGGTCTCCTGCCGCCAGACCTATTCCTGGTCGGAGACCCGCTGGGCGCTGGGCGCGGGCTACGGACGGCAGGAGGCGCCGACCCACCACGTCGTCGCCGTCGATTTCGGGGCCAAGCGGAACATCCTGCGCTGTCTCGCCTCCACCGGGGCGCGGGTGACGGTCGTCCCGGCGACCGCGACCGCGGAGGAGATCCTCGCCCACGCGCCGGACGGCGTGTTCCTGTCGAACGGCCCGGGCGACCCGGCGGCGACGGGCGCCTACGCGGTGCCGGCCATCCGCGGCATCCTCGACGCGGGCGTGCCGCTGTTCGGGATCTGCCTGGGGCACCAGCTGCTCGCGCTCTCGCTCGGCGGCCGGACGGCCAAGATGGAGCGCGGCCACCGGGGCGCGAACCACCCGGTGAAGGACCTGACGACCGGGAAGGTGGAGATCACCAGCCAGAACCACGGGTTCCGCGTCCTGCCCGAGAGCCTGCCGGCGGACGCGGAGGTCACCCACGTCTCGCTGTTCGACGGGTCGAACGAGGGCCTGCGGCTGAAGGACCGGCCGGTCTTCTCCGTCCAGTACCATCCGGAGGCCTCGCCCGGCCCGCAGGACAGCCACCACCTGTTCGAGCGGTTCGCGGCGATGATCCGCGAGCGGACGAACCGGGCGGCATGAGTTAACCTCTTTTCAATTGCCGGTGGGTTCTATCGTCCTCATCACTCTAGCTGCGATGAGGATTTCCCGATGGCGCCCACGATCCGATCGAAGCTCTACGGTCTTGCCACCCTCGCGGTCGCCGCGATCCTCGTCACGGCCGTCGGCGCCGCCTGGGCCCTGACGCGAATGAGCGATCAGATCGCCGCCGCGGCCCCACGCATCGCGGCCCTCGAAGCGGTCGGAGCGGCGCGGACCGGGGTGCTGGAGATCGTGCTCGCGGCCATGGACTCGATCGTCGACAAGGACGAGGGCGCCGTCGTGGCCGATCGCCGCGATGCGGTCGACGACGGGCTCCGGAACGTCCTTGCGCTCGTCTCCGGGTTCCGGGACGCGTCGGCGGCGGCGGGAGAGCCGGACGCACCGGCCCGGATCGCCGATCTGGCGGACCAGCTTCACGCGGCGATCGCGACGGATCTCTGGCAGGCCATCGAAACCCGGGCCGACAACGGCGCCTTCGCCACGCTCGACGACCGGATCGACGGCCTCGGCGAAGCGCTCAAGGACCGGCTCGTCGCGGTCGAGCGCGCCATCCACGACGACGACGTGAGGGCCCGGGCGGCGACGCTCACCGATGCCGAACGGATGCAGTTGATCGTGCTGGCGGTCGGCGGGGGTGCCGTTCTGGCGGTCCTCTTCATCGCATCCGTCGTCATCCCGGGCGTCGTCGGACCGATCCTCGCGATGCGGGACGCCCTCGCGATGATGGGACGCGGCGCGCTCGACACGGCGGTGCCGGGCGAAGGGCGCCGGGACGAGATCGGGGACATGTCGTCGGCGGTCGCGTTGCTGCGCGACGGGACGCGGGAGGCCGAACGGCTGCGGCTCGAACGCCAGCGTGCCGACCTGGAAGCGGCGGCGCAGCGGGCGGAGGCGATCGAGCGCATGGCGCGCCTGCTTTCCGACGAGGTCGGTGCCCGGCTCGAGGACGTCGTCGGACTGGCGGCGACCTTCGAGACCCGCGCCGGGCAGCTCCAGGGCCTGTCGGCCCGGACGCGGGAGGACTGCGGGGCGGTGGACGAGACGACCGGCGTGGCGCAGGCGCAGATCGACGCGATGGCGGGAGCGGTGGACGCGCTGGACGCGCTGGGCGCGGAGATCGCCGCACAGGCCGAGACCGTCCTGCAGGCCGTCGGCGAGGCGTCCGGAAGCGTCGCAGAGGCCCAGCGCATCGCCGCCGGCCTGTCGGACGCGACGCGCCGGATCGGCGATGTCGTGACCCTCATCCGCGCGGTCGCGCAGCAGACCAACCTTCTCGCCCTCAACGCGACGATCGAAGCGGCGCGGGCCGGGGAGGCCGGACGGGGTTTCGCCGTCGTCGCCGGCGAGGTGAAGAACCTCGCGAGCCAGACGGCGCAGGCGACCGAGGAGATCGACGAACTGGTCCAGCATCTGCGGGCCAGCGCCGGCGGTGTCGTCGCGGCGATCGGCGGGGTCGTGGGCGGCATGGGCCGCGTCGAGACCGCATCGACGGCCATCGGTGGCGCCCTGTCGGAGCAGGTCGCGGGGGTCCAGCGCATCGCGTCCGCCATGTCCGAGGCCCGCCGGGGCATGACGGAGGTGGTGGAGCGGGTCACGGCGGTGACCGCCAGCGCGCAGGAGACGGACGAGGCGTCGAGCGGGGTCGCGGCCGCCGGCCGCACCCTCGCGGGCACGTCCGGCTCGCTGCGGAACACGGTGCGGCAGGTGGCGTCGGACCTGCGTCGCGACGCCAGCGCCTCCTGACCGCCGGCGCCTTTTCCTCGAACAGCGGGAGGGTCGGCTGGTCGTCGTCCGTCCCGGCCTGCGGGGCGCGCTCGTCCACAGGGCTCGGCCGAGACCCAGGAGGAGGATGAGGGCCACGACGGCCACGACGGCGCTCGGGCCTTGCCCGTTCGGATCGGCGATGGCCATCGGTCCGCCACGAGACGGCGTGCGACCGTGGCCCTCCAGAACCGGCGGCCACGCCGATGATTGCGCGGGACGGCCCCGCGCCGGGCGGCCTTGAACTTCCGATGCGTTTCGGGCTAGACCCTGCGGCCGGCCGCGACCCCCTCGGGTTGGGGGAACCACACGCGCGCCCTCGCGGAGACCTCATGCCCAAGCGCACCGACATCCGGTCCATCGCCATCATCGGCGCCGGCCCCATCGTCATCGGCCAGGCGTGCGAGTTCGACTATTCGGGCGTGCAGGCGTGCAAGGCGCTGAAGGCCGAGGGCTACCGGGTGATCCTGGTGAACTCGAACCCGGCGACGATCATGACCGACCCGGGACTGGCCGACGCGACCTACATCGAGCCGATCACGCCCGAGATCGTGGCGAAGATCCTGGAGAAGGAGCGGCCGGACGCCCTGCTGCCCACCATGGGCGGCCAGACGGCGCTGAACACCTCGATCGCGCTGGCCGAGAACGGCACCCTCGCCCGCCTGGGGGTCGAGATGATCGGCGCGAAGACCGACGTCATCAAGAAGGCCGAGGACCGTCTCCTCTTCCGCGATGCGATGGACAAGATCGGCCTCGAGAGCCCGCGCTCGCGCCTCGTGCGCACCTTCAAGGAGGCGCAGGAGGCGCTGGAGGCGACGGGCCTGCCGGCCATCATCCGCCCCTCCTTCACGCTGGCGGGAACGGGCGGCGGCATCGCCTACAACAAGGCCCAGTTCAAGGAGATCGTCGAGGGCGGCCTCGCCGCATCGCCGGTGGGCGAGGTGCTGATCGAGGAGTCGGTGCTCGGGTGGAAGGAGTTCGAGATGGAGGTCGTCCGCGACTGCGCGGACAACTGCATCATCGTCTGCGCCATCGAGAACGTGGACCCGATGGGCATCCACACCGGCGACAGCGTGACCGTGGCCCCGGCGCTGACGCTGACCGACAAGGAATACCAGATCATGCGGGACGCCTCGATCGCGGTCCTGCGCGAGATCGGGGTCGACACCGGCGGGTCGAACGTCCAGTTCGCGGTCGATCCCGCGACCGGCCGCATGGTCGTGATCGAGATGAACCCGCGCGTCAGCCGCTCCTCGGCGCTGGCGTCCAAGGCGACCGGATTCCCGATCGCGAAGATCGCCGCCAAGCTCGCGGTCGGCTACACGCTCGACGAACTGACCAACGACATCACCGGCACGACCCCGGCGGCCTTCGAGCCGACGATCGACTACGTCGTGACCAAGATGCCGCGCTTCACCTTCGAGAAGTTCCCCGGCGCCGACCCGATGCTGACCACGTCGATGAAGTCGGTCGGCGAGGCGATGGCGATCGGGCGCACCTTCCAGGAGTCGCTCCAGAAGGCGCTCCGGTCCATGGAGACCGGCCTCGCAGGCCTCGACGAGGTCAAGATCCCCGGCGTCAACGGCGGGCCGAACGACGCGGACGCGATCCGCGCCGCGCTGTCGAAGCCGATCCCCGACCGGCTCCTCGTCGTCGCCCAGGCGTTCCGGCACGGCGCCACCGTCGAGGCGGTCCACGAGGCGTGCAAGATCGACCCGTGGTTCCTGCGCGAGGTGGAGAAGATCGTCCGCGCCGAGGAGACGGTGCGCCACGGGGGCCTGCCCGCGGACGCGACCGGCTGGTCGCGGCTGAAGACGATGGGCTTCGCCGACGCGCGGCTGGCCGACCTCGTCGGCCTGTCCGACACGGAGGTCGCGACCGCCCGGCGCGCGGCCGGCGTCACGCCGGTCTACAAGCGGATCGACACCTGTGCCGCCGAGTTCGCGAGCCGCACCCCCTACATGTACTCCTGCTACGAGCCCACGGGCGTCGGCCTGCCGGCGCCCGAGTGCGAGAGCGAGCCGACCGACCGGCGCAAGGTCGTCATCCTCGGCGGCGGCCCCAACCGCATCGGCCAGGGCATCGAGTTCGACTATTGCTGCGTCCATGCCGCCTACGCCCTGAAGGAGGCCGGCATCGAGACCATCATGGTGAACTGCAACCCCGAGACGGTCTCGACCGACTACGACACCTCCGACCGGCTCTACTTCGAGCCGCTGACGGCAGAGGACGTGATCGAGCTGGTCCGGGTGGAGCAGCGGTCGGGCACGGTGCTGGGCCTGATCGTCCAGCTCGGCGGCCAGACGCCGCTGAAGCTCGCCCAGGCGCTGGAATCGGCCGGGATCCCCATCCTCGGCACGACGCCGGACGCCATCGACCTCGCCGAGGACCGGGAGCGGTTCCAGCAGCTCCTCCACCGTCTCGGGCTGAAGCAGCCGGCCAACGGCCTCGCCCGCTCGCTGGAGGAGGCACGGTCGGTCGCCGCGTCCGTCGGCTTCCCCGTCGTCATCCGCCCGTCCTACGTGCTGGGTGGTCGGGCGATGGAGATCGTCGGCGACATGGACGGTCTCGACCGCTACATGGGCACCGCCGTGAAGGTGTCGGGCAAGAACCCCGTGCTGATCGACCGCTATCTCCAGGACGCCATCGAGGTGGACGTGGACGCGGTGGCCGACGGCCACGAGGTCTACGTCGCCGGCATCATGGAGCACATCGAGGAGGCGGGGATCCATTCGGGCGACAGCGCCTGCGCGCTGCCCCCCTACTCGCTCGACCGGCCGCTCGTCGACCGCCTCGCCGAACAGGCCCGCCAGCTGGCGACGGCGCTCAACGTGGTCGGGCTGATGAACGTCCAGTTCGCCATCAAGGACGGGGAGATCTTCGTCCTGGAGGTAAACCCGCGCGCCTCGCGGACGGTGCCGTTCGTGGCCAAGGCGACCGGCACGCCCATCGCCAAGATCGCGGCCCGCGTCATGGCCGGCGAGAAGCTGGCGGACTTCACGCTGACGGGTCCGTTCCCGCCGCACACGGCGGTGAAGGAGGCGGTGTTCCCCTTCGCGCGCTTCCCGGGCGTGGACGTGCTGCTCGGCCCCGAGATGAAGTCGACCGGGGAGGTGATGGGCCTCGACGTCGACTTCGCCCGTGCCTTCGCGAAGTCGCAGCTCGGCGCCGGCACCCGCCTTCCGGCCAATGGCACGGTGTTCATCTCGGTGCGCGACCGGGACAAGCCGGGTCTCGTTCCAGTGGCCGGGCGCCTCATCGAGATGGGCTTCCGCATCCTTGCGACGGAGGGAACGGCGCAGCACTTCGCCGCGGCGGGGGTCGCGTGCACCCGCATCAACAAGGTCCTCGAAGGTTCGCCCCATATCGTCGACGCCATGATCGACAGGGACGTGCAGCTGGTGATCAACACCACCGAGGGTTCGCAGGCGCTCTCGGACAGCTTCAGCTTGCGCCGTACGGCACTCACCCATAACATTCCTTATTACACGACCGTCTCGGGCGCACGCGCCGCGGTCGAGGCGATCGCGGCGCTTCGGAGCGGTCGACTTGACGTGGCGCCGTTGCAGTCCTACCTGCGCGGCTCGTACTGAGTTCCGTTTGCGGCGCGGCCGGGCCGGGCAGCGTCGGCACGCTTCTTTTCTGTGTTCGCGGACTGGAGACGATGGAAAAGGTTCCGATGACCGCGGCGGGCTACAACCGCCTCCAGGAAGAGCTGAAGCATCTCAAGAGCGTCGAGCGGCCGGCCGTCATCCGGGCCATCGCGGAAGCCAGGGAGCACGGCGATCTGTCCGAGAACGCCGAATACACGGCCGCGCGCGAACGCCAGAGCTTCATCGAGGGCCGCGTCCTCGAACTCGAGGACAAGATCAGCCGCGCGGAGATCATCGACGTCGCCAAGGTTTCGGGCAGCACGATCAAGTTCGGCGCGACCGTGACGCTGGCGGACGAGGACACGGACGAGGAATCGACCTACCAGATCGTCGGCCAGGACGAGAGCGACATCAAGAGCGGTTTCCTCTCGATCACCGCCCCGCTCGCCCGCGCGCTCATCGGCAAGTCGGTCGGCGACACGGTCGAGGTGACCACCCCGGCGGGCTCGAAGAGCTACGAGGTCGTGAAGCTCGAGTACCGGTGACCGTCCGTCACCGCGTCGGCTCCCCACCGATCCCGCTGCGCAGCGCGTCGTTCATCCGGCGCTGCCAGCCCGGCCCCGTCGCGCGATCGGCGTCCAGAACGTCGCGGTCGACCCGCAGCGTGAGTTGCACCTTCGTCGGCGCCTTCTGCGGACCCCGCTGACCGCGGCGTCGGCGTTCCTCCGCCTGCCATGCCTCCAGACCCGCGACGAGTTCCGGGAACACCTCGACCATGGGCCGGGCATTCGTGAAGAACGCCTCGGTGAGTTCCGGTTTCTCCTCGTCCAGCATCTCCGGATCGGGGATCAACGGCTTTCCCGCCATCGCTCGTATCTCCGCGTTTCGCGGGCGTTCGCCAGGCGCAGGCTGATCACCCTCAGGACTCCGCCCCGTCACCTGTGGATCAACACATGGAGGCGGCCGTTCAGGACGCCCAAGGCGATCCCGCGCTCCTCTTCCTGGTGCCGCCACTCACAACCGGCCGATCCGCTCCGTCAGCAGGTCGAAGTAGCCGTCCGCATCCACCTCCCGCGTCACGAAGGCGTTGTGGGGGCGGCCGGTCACCTGCCACCAGTCGGTGACCGTCATCCCGACGGTCAGCGGCGACGCCGTCTCGATGGTCACGTTGCAGTCGCGACCCTGGAACAGCGCGGGCCGGATCAGCCAGGCGATCACGCAGGGGTCGTGCAGCGGCCCGCCGTCGGAGCCATACTTCTGCACGTCGAACCGTTCGAAGAAGTCGAGCCATTCCGCCGTCACCTGCCCCACCCGCGTACCGAGCGACCGGAACCGCTCGATCCTGTCGCGGGTGGACAGGCAGCGATGGGTGGTGTCGAGGGGGACCAGCGTGATCGGCACGCCGGAGCGGAACACGACGTCGGCCGCGTGCGGATCGACGAAGATATTGAACTCGGCCGCCGGGGTGACGTTGCCGCCCTCGAACACGCCCCCGCCCATGGCCACCACCCGGGCGATCCGGGGGGCCACGTCGGGTGCCCGCTGGAGGGCGGCGGCGAGGTTGGTCATCGGCCCAAGCGTGCAGACCGTCACGGTGCCCGCCGGCTCGGCCCGCAGGACCTCCACGATCCGGTCGACCCCGTGGCCGGTAGCGGGCGCCGTCGCCGGGTCAGGAAGCTCGGGCCCGTCCATCCCGGTCTTGCCGTGGATGTATTCGGCGGTGAACAGGTCCTTCACCAGCGGCCGGCGCGATCCCGGGACCACGGGGACGTCCGTCCGCCCGGCCAGTTCCAGCACCTTCAGCGCGTTCGCGGTCGTGCGCTCCAGCGGCACGTTGCCGGCGACCGTGGTGACGGCCAGCACCTCGATCTCGTCGGGCGAGGCCAGCGCCAGCAGCAGGGCGATCGCGTCGTCGTGGCCGGGGTCGGTGTCGATGAGGATGCGGCGGCGGGTCATGGCGGCTCGACGGTGCGGGTGGAGGGCGGGCCAGAAGGCGGGCGGCGCGAGCCTATCCGCTGGCCCTCGGCCGCGCGAGGCCCTATGAGGACGCCATGCCGACCCGACCCGACGATCCTTCCGCCCGCCTGGTGGCGGACCTCGCCCCCGACCTGCCCGCCGCCTCGATTCTCGTGGCCGGCGACGGCGACGGCACCGTGGGCCGCGCCTTCGCCATGGCCGGGGCCCGCGTCTCCGCCTGGAACCGCCGGGCCGGGGGGGCCGTACCGCCCGCGGTCTGGCCCGCCCGGGCGATCGACGGGCAGCCGTTCGCGGCCGCCGCGCTGCGCCTGCCGCCGGCCAAGGCGGAGCTGGAGATGGCGCTCCACGCCGTCGCCTCGGCCGTGGCCCCCGGCGGTGCGATCTACGTCTTCGGCCCGAACGACGAGGGCATCCGCTCGGCGCCGTCGCGGATCGGGCCGTTGCTCGGCCCGGCCGAGACGATCGCCGTTGGGCGCCACAGCCGTGTGCTGAAGGCCGTGCGGCCGGAGACGGTGCCGGGCCTGCGGGCCGATCCGGCCGACTGGCGGACGGTCGTGGACCTCGACGTCGGCGGCGGCCCCCGCCCCTTCGCGACATATCCCGGCCTCTTCGCGAAGGGGGAACTGGATCCCGGCACCCGCCTGCTGCTGGGCGTGCTGCCCCACCTCAAGGCGGGGGAGCGGGCGCTCGACTACGGCTGCGGCACCGGGGTGATCGCGGCCGCCATCCGCCAGCGCCAGCCGGGCGTGGTGCTGGACCTGTTCGACGCCGACGCGCTGGCGCTCGCGGCGGCGAAGGAGAACGTGCCCGACGCGGGGCTGGCGCTCGGCACCTCGCCGGCCGAGGCGGGTGCCGGCTATCGCCTGATCGCGTCGAACCCGCCCATCCACCGCGGCAAGGCGGAGGACCTGGGCACCGTCGAACGGCTCGTGGCGCTGGGGCCGGGCCGGCTCACCAAGGGTGGCGAACTCCTCCTCGTGGTCCAGAAGCGGATCGCCGTCGACCGGATCGCCACCGCGGCGAAGGCCAAGGGCACGCCCGAGATCGTGGCGGAGGACGCGCTCTACCGGGTGTGGCGGCTGCGCAAGGGCTGAGCCGTGAGGGGATCGGCCCGGCGCCCGGGCACCAGGGATCAGTGCGGTCCCGCCGGCTCGATCAGGTCCCACCTGTTCCCGAACGGATCCCGGAAGACGGCCACGGTCCCATAGCTCTCGACCCGCGGCTCCTCGAGGAAGACGACGCCGGCCTCGAGATAGCGCCCGTGATCGCGCCGGAAGTCGTCGGTGTGGAGGAAGAGAAAGACGCGGCCGCCCGCCTGATCGCCGATCGCCTGCCGCTGCCGGTCGGTCGCGGCCTCCGCCAGGAGAAGCCGCGTGCCGCCGCCGCCCGGCGGCTCCACCGTGACCCACCGCTTTGCCGGCCCCAGGGGGGTGTCCTCGACGAGCGTGAAGCCGAGGACGCCGACGAAGAAGCGGAGGCCCTCGTCGTAGGTCGGGACCAGGATGGCGACCGCGCCGATCGTCTGCGTCATGCCTTCCCCCGTCCCCGCCGCCTGATCCCGACGTCGGTGTAACCCGGTGTCGGCGACGGCCGTGAGCGTTCTCGCCGCCCCCGGCATCACCGGCCGCCCCCAAACGCGGTGTGCAAAATACGGTGACAGTTAACTCCAGAACGGATTTCAGTAAACTGTCACCGATTTTAATGCCTGGTTTCTGGTGCCTCACACGGTGCCCTGAAGGCTCTCGCGGACCCGGCGCGGCAAGCCGTCCCGCACCAGCCGATAGCTCTGCGCGACATACGCCTCCAGTTCGTCGTCGCTCATGGTCTCGTCGGAAAACCGCTGGATCCACTTGAGTCCGCGCGAGGCGAGATAGGGGGCCGGGCGCAGCCCGGGCTGCGCCCGGAGGATCTCATAGGCGATCGGCGACGGCTTGAACGTCACGCCGCCGTTCTTCCGCGACGCGTCCCACATCGCGGCGAACAGCTTGCCGCCGATCTTCCACACGTCCGCGCCGCCGAACTGCACGACATGCGAGGCGTGCGGCAGCGATCCGCAGACCTGATTGAACCGTTCCGGCGTCATTGGCGCGCCCCGCCCCCTCATCGATGCCGCAGTGCATACCAGGGCGCGTCGCACTTGGCGAAGTGCCCTGAACGACCGCTCGCCGCGTTCCCCGTCGACGGACCGGTTCACGAGACGGCGGTCGCCTCGATCTCGACCATCAGGCCCGGGACCGCCAGCCGGGTGACGCCGAGCACGGTCGTCGGCGCCGCCGCCTTGGCCGCGCTGAACCGCCCCGGGTTTGCCGGAGGCTCCAACTCCTGAGAGGATGGGGCCATGATGAGCAAGACGACGAACAAGTTCTCCCCGGAAGTGCGCCAGTGCGCCGTGCGTCTGGTGCTGGATCACGAGCATGAACATCCATCTCGCTGGGCGCCGATCATGTCGATCTCGGCCAAGATCAGCTGCACAGGCCAGACGCTGAACGAGTGGGTGAAGAAGGCCGAGGTCGATGCCGGCAAGCGGGCCGGCGTGCCGACCGACATGGCTGCGAAGATGAAGGCGCTGGAGCGTGAGAATCGAGAGCTTCGGCAGGCCATCGAGATCCTGCGCAAGGCGAGCGCCTATTTTGCCCAGGCGGAGCTCGACCGCCCCTTCAGACGATGATTGCGTTCATCGACGATCACCGTGAGGCGCATGGGGTCGAGCCGATCTGCAAGGTGCTGCCGATCGCCCCGTCGACCGACCACGACCATGTCGCCAAGCGCGCCGATCCCGAGAAGCTGTCGGCGCGAGCGAAGCGGGATCTGGCGCTGAAGCCGGAGATCGAGCGCGTCTTCGCCGAGAACTTCGAGGTGTATGGCGTGCGTAAGGTCTGGCGTCAGATGGTGCGCGAAGGCTTCGGCGTCTCCCGCTGCACCGTCGAACGGCTGATGTCCGACCTCGGCCTTCACGGTGTCATTCGCGGCAAGCCCCTCCGCACCACGGTGCAGGACAAGGCCGCGTCCTGTCCACGTGACTACGTCAACCGGGTCTTCCACGCACCGGCGCCGAACAGGCTCTGGCTCTCGGACTTCACCTACGTCAGCACCTGGTCGGGCTTCGTCTACGTGTGCAGCGGCTTGCAAGAGTGGGCCAGCGTAGGGGGTGATCGGCGTCCAATAACCAGCCACCCCTGATCTGGCAGGCTACCACCTCGGGTTGGGACGTCGGGGTGGGGGACGGGGATGCTGACGGTGGAGACGATCGCGCGGATACGGCGCGAGCACGCGAAGGGTCGGAGCATTCGCTCGATCGCGCGGGCTCTGCGGGTGTCACGGGAGACGGTGGCGAAGTACGTGAGTTCGGGCGAGACGGCGCCGGCGTACCGGCGGACGACGCAGCCCTATCCGAAGCTGGCGGACTTCCGGGAGATGCTGGAGCGCCTGCTGGCGGAGAACGAGACGCGGCCGCCGCGGGACCGGCTGGACTATCTCGGCGTGTTCGGAGCGCTGAAGGCGGCCGGCTACACGGGCGGCTACGACGCGGTGCGGCGGTTCGCCGGACGCTGGAAGAAGCAGCGGCCGACCTCGGCGGTCGACGCCTTCGTGCCGCTGACGTTCGCGGCCGCGGAGGCCTACCAGTTCGACTGGGCCGAGGAGTGGATCATCCTGGACGGGGTGACGACCAAGGTGCAGGTGGCGCACGTGCGGCTGTGCCACAGCCGGATGCCGTTCGTCGCCGTCTACCCGCGACAGACCCAGGAGATGGTATTCGACGCCCACGCCCGCGCCGCGGCGTTCTACGGCGGCCTGTGCGAGCGCGGCGTGTACGAGCCCGAAGGGCCAGCGCAGCTTCCACATGAAGACGGCCGTCGACGCGGTGTTCGTCGGCAAGGAGCGCCGCTTCAACCGGCGCTTCCTCCAGATGTGCAGCCACTATCTGGTCGAGCCGGTCGCCTGCACCCCGGGGGCGGGGTGGGAGAAGGGACAGGTGGAGAACCAGGTCGGCACGCTGCGCCAGCGGCTGTTCACGCCGCGGCCTCGGGTCTCGACCTTGGCCGAGCTGAACGAGCGCCTGCGCCACGACGTGGAACGGTGGGCGCGGGAGGCGGCGCACCCCGAGCGGCCGGACCGCACCGTATGGGAGATGTTCGAGGCCGAGCGACCGGCGCTGGTCGGCGTGAACACGGCGTTCGACGGCTTCCAGGAGACCACGGCGAGCACGTCGAAGACCTGCCTCGTCCGGTTCGACCGCAACCGTTACAGCGTCGCGGCCGTCGCCGCGGGTCGGCCGGTCCAGCTGCGCGCCTATGCGGACCGGATCGTGGTCTGGTGCGAGGGGGCCGTGGTGGCCGAGCATCCGCGCGCCTTCGGGCACGGGCACACCCGCTACGATCCGCTGCACTATCTCCCGGTGCTGGCCCGCAAGCCGGGGGCACTGCGCAACGGTGCGCCGTTCCGGGACTGGGCGCTGCCGCCGGCGCTGGCCAAGGTGCGCGGTCGCCTGGGCCGCTCGGACGAGGCCGACCGGCAGTTCGTGGACATCCTCGCCGCGATCCTCACCGACGGCGTGGACGCGGTCGAGGCGGCGTGCGCCGAAGCGTTGGCAGCCGGCACCCACAGCCGCGACGTGATCCTGAACATCCTGACCCGGCGTCACGACACGGCGCGGCCGGCGGCGATGGCGATCCCGGCGGGGCTGGTCCTCACCCTCGAACCCGCGGCCGACTGCGCCCGCTACGACCGGCTGCGCGCGATCCGGGAGGGGTGCCATGGAACGGCATGAGCTGATCGCGCTGATGGCCGATCTCAGCCTCGCCGGCATGCGCGCGGCC
>CANGXM010000078.1 GCA_947457845.1 Rhodospirillales bacterium
CGGCGGACCACCGCGTCCACCAGCAGGGCGACGCCGGCATGGCGCGCGACCGCCCGCGCCAGCAGGGCCGACTGGTTGTAGCGGCGGCGGAACAGCCGCCAGGGGTGGAGGGGGACGGGCACCACGAGGTCGGACCCGGCGAGGAGTTCGGCCCCCGCGTGCGCCATCCAGCGGGCGAAGGGGACGGCGGCGTGGGTGCGGTCGCCGTGCTTGAAGCCGAGGACCAGCGGGCGGGAGCCGTCGTCGTAGACCAGCGCCGCCCGCGCCCGGCGCCAGACGGGCGGCGACGCGACGCAAGCGCCGCACAGGGCACCGGGACCGGCCGCGATCTCGAACGGGAGGCCGCAGCAGGCGCACATCGGCGGGCCGACGAAGGCGATCCCGCGCCAGCAGGGGGCGCAGAGCGTGCCCTGCCGGTCGACGATCGCCCCGCAGGCGAGGCAGCGCGGCGGGAGCAGCAGGTCGAGTGCCGCGCCGGCGAAGCGGGCGACGGGCGCGCGGATCGCAACCATGGGTCGAGTTGGACGCGCGCGCGCCCGTTCTGTCAATCGCTGCGTCCTGTCAATCGCCCCCGCCGCGCGCCATATCGGACCGGCGGAGAGAGGGACCAACGCGATGACCGCCGACGATCGGATGTTCGTGTTCGACCGGCGCGCCGTGCGCCGGCACCGGGAGCGGGCGGCGCACGGCTGGCCGCGGCATTCCTTCCTGGTGGAGGAGGTGGCGGAGCGGCTGGCCGACCGGCTCCTCGACGTGAACCGGTCCTTCCCCCTCGCCCTCGACCTCGGCGCCCACGGGGGGGAGACGGGGCGGCGGATCCTCGGCGTCAAGGGCGTGGAGCGGGTGGTGGCGATGGACCTCGCCCACGGGCTCGTCGCCCGGGCCGACGGGCCGGCGGTGGTCGGGGACGAAGAGGCGCTGCCCTTCGCCGACGCCGCGTTCGACCTCGTCGTCTCCACGCTCTCGCTCCACTGGACGAACGACCTGCCCGGCGCGCTGATCCAGGCGCGCATCGCGCTGAAGCCCGACGGGTTCTTCCTCGGCGCGATGCTGGGGGGGGAGACCCTGTTCGAGCTGCGCCGCGCGCTGATGGAGGCGGAGATGGAGAGCCTCGGCGGCCTCTCCCCCCGCCTCTCCCCCTTCGCGGAGGTGCGGGACGCCGGGGCCCTCCTCCAGCGGGCGGGCTTCGCGCTGCCCGTGGTGGACAGCGAGACGATCACGGTGGCCTATCGCGACCCGCTCGCGCTGATGCGCGACCTGCGCGCGATGGGGGAGACGAACGCCGTGCTGGCGCGCGTGCGCCGCCCCCCGCCGCGCGACCTGTTCCCCCGGGCGGTGGAGCACTACGTCCGCCTTTTCGCCGAGCCGGACGGCCGCGTGCCGGCGACGTTCCAGATCCTGTGGCTGGCCGGCTGGGCCCCGGCGGAGACACAGCAGCAGCCGGCGCGCCGGGGCAGCGCCGACGTCCGCCTCGCCGACGCGCTCGGCACGGTGGAGCGCCCGGCCGGCGAGCGGGCCGGCGCCCCCCTTCCGTCGCGCCCCGGAAAGGCGTAAGCCGGTCGGGCCATGCCGGAACTGCCCGAAGTCGAGACGGTCGCGCGCGGCCTCCGGCCCGTGCTGGAGGGCCGACGCCTGGTCCGCGTCCACCAGCGCCGCCCGGACCTTCGCTGGCCCCTGCCCGCGGACTTCGCCCGGCGGCTGGAGGGGCGACGGGTGCTGGGGCTGCGGCGGCGGGCGAAGTACCTGCTGGCCGACCTCGACGACGGGACGGTGCTGATCGTCCACCTCGGCATGTCCGGCCGCATGATGGTGTCCCCGATCCTCAACACGCCCTTCGACGCGCACGACCACGTGGTGCTGGAGACCGACGACGGGCGACAGGTGCGCTTCAACGACGCCCGCCGCTTCGGGATGATGGACCTCGCCACCGCGGACGACTGGCGGGACCACCCCCTCCTGCGGGACCTGGGGCCGGAGCCGCTTGAGCCCGGCTTCGACGGCGCCGTCCTGTCGGCGGCGATGGGGGGGCGCCGGACGCCGGTCAAGGCGGCGCTGCTGGACCAGACCGTCGTCGCCGGCCTCGGCAACATCTACGTCTGCGAGGCGCTGTTCCACGCCGGCCTCAGCCCGCTGCGCACCGCCATGACGGTGCAGGGGCGGCGGGCCGACCGGCTGGCGGAGGCCATCCGGGCCGTGCTCACGGCGGCGATCGAGGCGGGCGGGTCGAGCCTGCGCGACCACCGGCAGGTGTCGGGCGAACTCGGCTACTTCCAGCATTCCTTCGCCGTCTACGGCCGTGAGGGCGAGGCCTGCGAGAGCTGCGGGTGCGACGTCGCCCGCACCGGCGGGGTGCGCCGGACGGTGCAGTCCGGCCGCTCGACTTTCCATTGCCCGCGCCGTCAGCGCTGAGGTACGACAAGCCGGCCCGCCGCCCGGGAGAGGAGCGCCGACCGATGGACTACGAGACCCTGATCGTCACCACCCGCGGACCCGTCGGGCTGATCCAGCTGAACCGGCCCAAGGCGCTGAACGCGCTGAACGACCGGCTGGTGACCGAACTCGGCCAGGCGCTCGACGCCTTCGAGGCCGACGACGCGATCGGCGCCATGGTCATCACCGGCAGCGAGAAGGCCTTCGCGGCCGGCGCCGACATCAAGGAGATGGCCGGCTACAACTTCATGGACGTCTACCTGTCCGATTTCGTCACGAAGAAGTGGCAGCGCACGGCGACCTGTCGCAAGCCGGTGATCGCCGCGGTCGCGGGCTATGCGCTCGGCGGCGGATGCGAACTGGCCATGATGTGCGACTTCATCCTGGCGGCCGACACGGCGACGTTCGGCCAGCCCGAGATCACCATCGGCACCATCCCCGGCGCCGGCGGCACCCAGCGCCTCACCCGCTTCGTCGGCAAGTCGAAGGCGATGGAGATGTGCCTGACCGGCCGGACGATGGACGCCGCCGAGGCGGAACGCTGCGGCCTCGTCAGCCGGGTGGTCCCGGCGGCCGACCTCGTGGACGAGGCGGTGCGGACGGCGGATCGGATCGCCGCCCTCTCGCGCCCGGCGGTGATGATGGCGAAGGAGGCGGTCAACCGCGCCTTCGAGACGACGCTCGAGGAAGGCGTGCGCTTCGAACGCCGCCTCTTCCACGCGACCTTCGCGACCGAGGACCAGAAGGAGGGGATGGCGGCCTTCGCGGAGAAGCGTCCGCCCGCCTTCCGCAACCGGTGACGCGCGAAAGCGCTTGACGGTCCCCGCGCCAGCGACTAAATAGCCGCCTCCCAACGGTCCAGACGTGTCTGCGAACAGGTAACCATGGCCAATCACAAGTCCGCCGAGAAGCGCATCCGTCAGACCGAGCGCCGCACCGAGGTCAACCGCGCCCGGATGAGCCGCATCCGCACCTTCATCAAGAAGGTCGAGAGCGCGCTCGAAGCCGGCGACAAGTCCGCCGCCGCCGAGGCCTTCAATCTGGCGCAGCCGGAGATCCAGCGCGGCGTGGTGAAGGGCGTGATCCACCGGAACACGGCCGCCCGCAAGATTTCGCGCCTCGCTGGCCGCATCAAGGAACTGGGTGCCTGAGGCCAACGCGGCATCCGAGGGCTTTCGAGGGCCCCGGCGCGCAGGCGCCGGGGCCTTTTTCTTTGCGGCCGGCCTTTCGGGGTTGCCGGGCGCGGGACCGCGTCGGCCGGGTCGCCGGGACGAACGAACCTTACTTTTTTGTGCGTTCTGGATTCGTCCCGTTGCCAGTCCGGCGGTCGATCGTTACAGTTCGCGAACACGAGCGGGCGGGTTCAGGTAAGCGTTCGAGATGGCCCTCGCAATCGAAAGACGGTGCGATCTCAAATTCGCCGCTCCCCGGCGCAGGTTTCAGACGAAACTCTCTCCGCCGAAGTAGGTTTTTCGGGTTCAGTTGACTGAAATAACCGCAGCATTCGACTGCTGCGAACGGCCGGTTTGTGTGTTTCGTTGGCATCATTCACTTCGGGCTCGCGTTCTCGGCTTAAGGACGTCCGACTGCCGCGAACGGGGCCGCGGCCGTCGGGGCGACCGGGTCCGACGGGACATCATTCGGGGGTTGGCGGCATGTCGATGGGCGGATCGCTGGACCAGCAATGGGCCCGTGTGCGGGGCCGACTGAAGGACGAGGTGGGGGAGACCGCCTTCCGGAGCTGGCTGATGCCGCTGCAGCTTCAGGACGTCCGCGGGTCCGAGGTCCGGATGGCCGTGCCCACGCGCTTCATGCGCGACTGGGTCCTCACCCACTACGCCGACCGCATCCGCGCGCTTTGGACGGGGGAGAACCCGCGCGTCCAGACGGTGGACATCATCGTCGCGTCCATGGGGCCGGCGAACGACCACCTGGAGACCCCGGCGGCGGACCCCACCCCGCCCGAGGCGGTGCGCGTTCCCCAGCGCAGCACCGCCGTGCCGTCGCCCGAGGACCGCGAGGACCTGTCGGCGCCGCTCGACCCGCGTTTCATCTTCGAGAACTTCGTGGTGGGCAAGCCGAACGAGCTGGCCCACGCCGCGGCCCGCCGGGTGGCGGAGGCGACGACCGTCACCTTCAACCCGCTGTTCCTCTACGGCGGGGTCGGGCTGGGCAAGACCCACCTGATGCACGCGATCGCCTGGCACATCCGCCGCCGCGACCCGAACCGCCGGGTCATCTACCTGTCGGCGGAAAAATTCATGTACCAGTTCATCCGGGCGCTGCGCTTCAAGGACACGATGGCCTTCAAGGAGCAGTTCCGCTCGGTCGACGTGCTGATGATCGACGACGTGCAGTTCATCTCGGGCAAGGATTCCACCCAGGAGGAGTTCTTTCACACCTTCAACGCCCTGGTGGACAACAACCGGCAGGTCATCGTCTCGGCCGACAAGTCGCCCTCCGACCTGGAGGGAATGGAGGAGCGGCTCCGCTCCCGCCTTGGCTGGGGGCTGGTCGCCGACATCCATCCGACGACCTACGAGCTGCGCCTCGGCATCATCCAGGCCAAGGCCGACCAAATGGGCCACCTGATCCCCCAGAAGGTGCAGGAGTTCCTGGCCCACAAGATCGCGTCCAACGTGCGCGAGCTGGAAGGGGCGCTGAACCGGATCGTGGCCCATGCCGAGCTGGTGGGCCGCCCGATCACGCTGGAGAGCACCCAGGAGGTGCTCCACGACCTCCTGCGCGCCAACGACCGCCGCGTCTCGATCGACGAGATCCAGAAGCGAGTGGCCGAGCACTACAACGTCCGCCTCGCCGACATGTCGTCCGCCCGCCGCGCCCGCGCGGTGGCACGACCCCGGCAGGTGGCGATGTACCTCGCCAAGCAGCTCACCCAGCGATCCCTGCCGGAGATCGGGCGCAAGTTCGGCGGACGCGACCACACCACGGTGATGCACGCGGTGCGCAAGGTGGAGGAGCTGTGCGGGCTCGACCGCGCCTTCGCCGAGGACGTGGAGCTGCTGCGCCGGATGCTGGAGACCTGACGGCCCGGCCTTGACCGGCGCGACCGTCCGTGGCGATTGTTCGAAGGAACGGACGGGACGCCCGATGACGGTGACGAAGAAGACCATCCTTCTGGTCGACGACGACGACGCGCTGCGTCAGTCCCTTGCCGAACAGCTGTCCCTGACCGGCGAATTCGACACCGAGGCGCGCGGCACCGCCGCCGCCGGGCTGGAGGCGGTCCGCGCCAGGCCGTTCGACTGCATCATCCTCGACGTCGGCCTCCCGGACATGGACGGGCGCGAACTGTGCCGCCTTCTCCGGCGGGAGGGCGTGCGCTGCCCGGTGCTGATGCTGACCGGGGCCGGAACGGACGCCGACACCATCCTCGGCCTCGACGCCGGCGCCAACGACTACGTCACCAAGCCGTTCCGCATCGGCGTGCTCCTCGCCCGGATCCGCGCGCAGCTCCGCCAGTTCGAGCGCACGGACGACGCCACCTTCCAGATCGGGCCCTACAGCTTCCGCCCCGGCGGCAAGATGCTGACCGATCCGGCGCGCAACCGCCGGATTCGCCTGACGGAAAAGGAGACCCAGATCCTGAAGTTCCTGTTCCGGGCCGGCGACCGCGCCGTCGGACGGGACGTCCTCCTCGGCGAGGTCTGGGGCTACAACGCCGCCGTGACCACGCACACGCTGGAAACCCACATCTACAGACTGCGACAGAAGATCGAGCACGACCCGTCGCGCGCGACCATCCTGGTCACGGAACCCGGCGGTTACCGACTGGTTCCGTGAGACCACCGGACGTATCCCGCGACCCCCGCCGGACCGGTGGGACACCAAGGGGAGATGCGTGCGGGGCCGGGCTCGTTCCCGCCCGCGCACAGGCCAAATCCGTGGTTTTCGCTCGACAACCATCGAACCCGAAGGCAAGAGTGTGCGGACGAATGGTTCGTCCGGGAGTGGCTCCCTTTGCGAAGTGGCGGTGAATTCACGGTCCGTTTCTGGGGCGTGCGCGGAAGCATTCCGGTCCCGGGAGCAAATACGGTCCGGTACGGCGGAAACACCACCTGCCTCGAAGTCCGTTGCGGATCCCACCTGATCGTCTTCGATGCCGGAACCGGACTGCGTGAGCTCGGACGCGAGTTGATCACGACGTCGCCCGTGGACTTCGATCTTTACTTCACACACACGCACTGGGATCATATCGTTGGGCTTCCCTTCTTCGCGCCGGCCTACAACCCGAAGAGCCGGATCCGCCTGTGGGCGGGTCATCTCGGCCCGAACGCGACGCTGGAGCATGTGCTGACGAACCTGATGATGGCGCCGCTCTTCCCGGTGCCGATCGACGTCTTTCGTGCCAGCTGCTCCTTCAACGACTACGCCTGCGGCGACGTTCTGACGCCGCAGCCGGGCGTCGTCGTCCGGACGGGGGCGCTGAACCATCCCAACCGGGCCTGCGGCTATCGGGTGGAGTATGCCGGCGGGGTCTTCGCCCTCATCACCGACACCGAGCACAGGGGCGACGACATCGACCCGAACGTGCTCGAACTTGCACGGGGAGCCGACGTGCTGGTGTATGACGCCATGTACTCCGACGAGGAGTATGCTCAGCGCTACAAGGGCTGGGGCCACTCCACCTGGCAGCACGCGCTGCGGGTCGCGGATGCGGCCGGGGTGCGGACGACCGTCCTGTTCCACCACGATCCGGCGCACACCGACGACGCCCTCGACCGCATCGCCGCCGAGGCCGACCGCGTGCGACCGGGAACCCTCGTCGCCCGCGAGGGCCAGATCCTCACGATCCGCTGACGTGGCCCTGCGCCCGTCCGTTCGCCGCCTCGCCCTCGGTCTCGCGACGCTCGCCGGGGCGCCGCGCGGCTGGTTCATCCCCTATCGCCACGCGGGCGTCCGCCCGCCGGCCGGACCGGACGGCGCCTATCCCGCGGCCGCGCGCCTCCTCGCCACGGCGGAGGGGCGGTTCCGCACGGTGCTGGGCTGGATCGACGGGTTCGCCGACGACCTCCTCGCCTTCGACGGCCCGCCGCCGGAGCCGCGCTGGACCCAGGACTGGTTCCCCCGCCTCGACGGAGCCGCCGCCTACGCCGTGGTGCGCCGGTCGGGCCCGCGCCGGATCGTCGAGATCGGGTCGGGCCATTCGACCCGGTTCATGGCCCGTGCGGTGCGCGACGGCGGGCACGCGACCCGCATCCTCGCCATCGACCCCGCGCCGCGGGCGGACATCGCGCGGCTGCCCGTGACCCATCTGGCGACGCCGGTGCAGCACGTCGACCCCTCGGTCTTCGCCGATCTCGCCGCGGGCGACGTGCTGTTCATCGACACCAGCCACGTGGCCATGCCCGGCAGCGACGTCGACCATCTGTTCGGCACCGTCCTGCCCGCGTTGCCGGCGGGGGTGCTGGTGCACGTCCACGACGTGCTGCTGCCCGACGACTATCCGGACGACTGGCGCTGGCGCGGCTACAACGAACAGGCCGCGGCGCTCGCCTGGATGGCCGCGGGCGGCCTCGTGCCGCTGTTCGCCAGCCACTACGCCGCGACGCGGATGGCGGACGCGTTGCGCGCGTCGGCGGTCGCCCGCATCCCCCTGCCCGCCGGCGCCCGGGAGACGAGCCTCTGGCTCGAGAAGACGGCCCCGGCGGTCCCCGCGGGGCCTGATCAGCGGGTGTAGGGGTCGGCCGCGTCGCGCAGCCCGTCACCCAGGAAGTTGAAGGCGAGCACCGTGAGCACGACCGGCACCACCGGCCACATCAGCCACGGATAGAGCGCCACGACGTTGATGTTCTGCGCCTCGTTCAGCAGCACGCCCCAGCTCGTGATCGGCGGGCGCAACCCGAGGCCCAGGAAGGAGAGCGCCGTCTCGCCCAGAATCATGGCCGGGATCGCCAGCGTCGCCGAGGCGATGAGGTGGCTCATGAAGCTCGGCATCAGGTGGCGGAAGATGATCCGCTTCGGCTTCGCCCCCATCAGCTGGGCCGCAACACAGAAGTCCTCTTCACGCAGGGCGAGGAGCTTGGACCTCACCGCGCGTGCGAGCCCCGTCCATTCGAGGAGGCCGAGGATCACCGTGATCCCGAAATAGATCAGGATCGGGTTCCACGTCACCGGCAGCGCCGCCGAGAGCGCCATCCACAGCGGAAGTTCCGGGAAGCTGCGGATCACCTCGATGATCCGCTGGATGACGTTGTCGATCCACCCGCCGTAATAGCCGGCGATGCCGCCGATCACGATGCCGAGGACGAAGCTGACCGCGACGCCGATCAGCCCCACGGTCAGAGAGATGCGCGTTCCGTAGACCACCCGCGAGAACACGTCGCGCCCCAGCCGGTCGGTTCCCATCAGGAACACGGTGCCGCCCTCGCCGGCGCAGAAGAGGTGCACGTCCCACTCGACGAGGCCCCAGAACTCGTACTCGTCGCCGCGGCAGAAGAAGCGGAGCGGGTGGATCTTCGTCCGGTCCTCGGAATACTCCCGCTTCAGGGTCTGCATGTTCAGCTGGAACCGCAGCCCGTAGGTGAAGGGGCCGACGAACGAGCCCTCGTGGAAGAGGTGGACCGACTGGGGCGGAGCGTAGAGATGGCGGGTGTGGCGGGTGTCGATCGCATAGGGCGCGATGATCTCGCTCACCAGGATCGAGAGGTACAGGACCAGCAGCACGCCGGCGGAGGCGACTGCGAGCCGGTGGCGGCGCAGCTTCCACCACATCATCCGCCACTGGGAGGCGAGGAAGTAGCGCTCCTGCTCGGGCGACATGCGCTCGACCGCGTAGGGGTCGAACGGCGCGTCGGAGACGTAGTGGGGCAGCCGCCCGTCGCCCGGCGCCAGGGGGCGGTTTCCGCCGGTCATCGGGACGCCCCTCCGGACAGGCGGATGCGCGGGTCGAGCACGGCCAGCGCGAGGTCGGACAGGAACACCCCGATCACGGTCAGGAGCGCCAGGAACATCAGGAACGAGCCGGCGAGGTACATGTCCTGGCTCTGGAGGCTGTCGAGCAGCATCGGGCCCGTCGTCGGCAGCGACATGACGACCGAGACGATCGCCGCCCCGGACATGATCTGCGGCAGCAGGTTGCCGATGTCGCTGATGAAGGGGTTGAGCGACATCCGCAGCGGATACTTCCAGAGCGCCTTGCGCCGGGGCAGGCCCTTGGCGAGCGCCGTCACGTAATACTGCTTCTGGAGTTCGTCGAGCAGGTTCGCCCGCAGCCGCCGGATCATCGCCGCCGTGCCGGACGTGCCGATGACGACGGTCGGGATGATCAGGTGGGTGACGACCGAACCCGCCTTCTCCCAGCTCCACGGCTGGTCGAGGTACTGCGGGTCCATCAGCCCGCCGATGGACATGCCGAACCAGACATTCGAGAGATAGAGGAGGACGAGCGCCAGGAGGAAGTTGGGCGTGGCGAGACCGAGGAAGCCGAGGAGCGTCAGCCCGTAGTCGCCCCAGGAATACTGGTGGGTGGCGGAATAGATCGCGATCGGGAACGAGACGACCCAGATGAACACGATGGTCGAGACCGACATGACCATCGTGAGCGCGAGCCGGTCGCCGACCACGTCGCTGACCGGCATGTTGTATTCGAAGGAGAAGCCGAAGTCTCCGGTCAGCATCCCGCCGATCCAGACGAGGTACTGCTCCCACATCGGCCGGTCGAGGCCGTAGGTCTGGCGCAGGAACTCGAGCCGGCTCTGGTCCACGTTCTCGCCGCGGCTCTGGAGTTCGTTGACGAGGGTGGTGAGATAGTCGCCCGGCGGAAGCTGGATGATGACGAAGGTGATGAGGCTGATCGCGATCAGCGTCGGGATCATCACCATGATGCGACGGGCGACGTAGGAGATCATGGATCAGGCCGCCGCGCCGGCGGGGCGCCGGTTCACGAGCGCCGCTCCAGCCAGAAGAGATCGGGGTTGTAGATCCCGAGGAACGCGCCCGGGTCCCAGTTGAAGAGCGCCTCCTTGGGCACGTTGCGCAGCGTGCGGCGCACGACGACCGGCTGCTGTACCCCGGCGATCAGGCCGATCGTGAACACGTTCTCGGCGTGGATCTCCAGGATGCGGTCCCAGGTCTTCGTCCGCTCCGCGTCGCCGGTCGCCGACTGCCAGACCCTCAGAAGGTCCATCAGCTCGCGGGCGACGGGCATGTCGGGCTCCTCGCCCGCGCCGCCGCGGGTCTGGAACCACTGGCCCCACTTCGGCCACTGGTATTGGGTCTGTTCGATGGGGACCAGCTCGCCCGGCGCCATGGCCGGCGTGGGGATGCCGTTGTCGATCCCCTTGGAGATCACCATCACCGCGTCGCCGGCGTAGATCCGGTTGCGGAAGACCTCCAGCTGCGACGGGCGGGAGAAGAGCTTCACGCCCACGCGCTTCCAGCTGTCGGCGACGAGCTGGAGGACGTCGGTCTCCTCCGTGCTCTCGCCCGCGGTCTCCACGATGATCTCGAGCGGCCGCCCGTCGGGCAGGAGGCGCGTCCCCGCCCGGTCGCGCCTGTTCAGGCCCAGGTCGTCGAGGAGCCGGTTCGCCTGGCGGACGTCGAAAGCCGCCCAGGCGTCGCGGTACTTGTCGCGGAACAGCGGGCTCTCCGGCAGGACCGTGTTCTGCGACGGGTTGGCGAGCCCGAAATAGACGACCTGGTTGATCTCGTCGCGGTTGATCGCCAGCGACAGGGCGCGGCGGAACCGGACGTCGCGGTTGAGCGCGCGCCAGACCGGATCGGTCGCGTTCATGTTCGGATAGAGGGCGAGCTGCGCGCCGGTGCCGTTCTTCCACAGGCGGACGTCGAAGTTGTTCCGCTGCTCGGCGTCCTTGAGGAAGGTGTAGTTGTCGAAGCGGATGTAGCGGGACTGGAGGTCGCTCTCCCCCGCCCCGGTCTTGGCGGGGATCAGGCGGCTGTCGGCCACCTGCATCACGATCCGGTCGAGATAGGGGAGCTGGCGCCCCTCCGGGTCGACCCGGTGGAAGAAGGGGTTGCGGACGAACACGAAGCGTTCGGCCGGCATGCTCGTCGTCGGGACCCAGGGCTGGAGGGTCGGAAGCTCCGGATTGTCGAAGTCCCGGCCGTTGTCCACCCGGTTGTGGAGCTGCGCCCACCCCCGCTGCCCGGCGGCCTGCACCTTCCGGCGGAGCTGTTCGGGCTCGGCGTAGCGGGCGTGGAACTGGCGCAGATAGTGCGACGGGGAATAGATCATCACCGGTCGCGGCCCGGCCAGCGCCGGCAGGAAATAGGGGTTCGGCCGGTCCCAGCTGTAGCGGACCACCGTCTCGGACAGGATCTCCACCGTCGGTGCCCGACGGTCGACCAGGATCTCCGACGGCGGACCGAAGGGCGTGAGGTCCTTGTTGCTGGCGATGTCCTCCCACCAGTAGCGGAAGTCCTCTGTGGTGAAGGGCTTGCCGTCCGACCAGCGGTGCCCGGGCCGCAGGTGGAGGGTGAAGATCCGGTCCTCGGTCACCTCCACCGTCTCCAGGATGTCCGGCTCGATCCTGAGGTCGTGGGTCCAGCCGACGAGGCGCGCGTAGGCGTAGACGAAGACGATCCGCGTGTCCCGGGCCCGCGACATGAGCACCGTGACGTCCCCGCCGTGGCGCCCCACGGTCTGGATGTCCTTGATGGGGTGCGTCACCTTCGGCGGGCTCGGCAGGCGCTGGGCCAGGGGGGGCAGATGGCCCGCCTCGATCCGCTCGCGCAGCATCGGCGGGTCGAAGGGCGTCTGGGCCTGCGAGGGGGCGCACAGGCCGACGGCCACGGCGAGGGCCGGGAGGAGGAAGCGGAGCGGTGTGCTCATGCGACGTACTCCCGGACGGCATCCTGCTGCGCGAGGGCCCGGACGAAATGACCGTCGCCGACCGGAACCAGCCCGGGCCTCCTGTCGGCGTCGATGGTGAAAGGCTCCGGCCAGGCCGCCGGATCCGAAGCCCGACCCTCGCGCAGGAGCGTGAGGTCGAGGCGCGCGTCGATGTCCGGCTCCGGCACCGCGGACAGCAGCGCACGGGTGTAGGGATGCACCGGGTTTCGGAAGAGCGCCTCGCGCGGGGCCATCTCCACCACCCGGCCGCGGCACATGACCATGATCCGGTCGGCGACATAGTCGACGACCGCGAGATTGTGGCTGATGAACAGGTAGGTGAGGCCCAGCCGGGCCTGGAGATCCTTGAGCAGATTGAGGATCTGGGCCTGGATCGACACGTCGAGCGCCGAGACCGGCTCGTCGCAGATGAGCAGGTCCGGCCGGAGCGCCAGCGCCCGGGCGATCCCGATGCGCTGCCGCTGCCCGCCCGAGAAGCTGTGCGGGTAGCGCCGCAGATGGCGCACGTCGAGGCCGACGAGCGTCATCAGCTCCTTCACCATCTCCTCGCGCTGGGCGGGCGTCCCGATCTCGTGGATGACCAGCGGCTCCGCGATGATCTCGAAGACGGTCATCCGCGGGTTCAGCGAGCCGAACGGGTCCTGGAAGATGAACTGGAGCCGGCGGCGGAAGCGCGTCAGCTCGTCGCCGCCGAGCGCCAGCACGTCGTGCAGGCGCCCGCGGTCGTTGAAGGTGATGCGGCCCTCGTCGGGCGTGAGCGCGCGCATCAGGATCTTGCTGAGGGTCGTCTTGCCGCAGCCGCTCTCCCCCACGAGGCCGACGCACTCGCCGCGCCGGATCTCGAAGCTGACGTCGTCCACCGCCAGCACCCGCGGCGCATCCCGGGCGCCGAGGCCGAAGAGGCCGGACGCGCGGGTGGCGAAGGTCTTGCGGATCCCCTCCACCGTCAGCAGCGGGCCCGCCGCGTCGGCCCCCTCGGGCCAGGGGTCCCGCGTCTCCTTGAGGAGGTGGCCCTCCGGCGCCGACTTGATCTCGCGGATGGGGACGAGGCGTTCGCCCGGCTCCATGTTGAAGCGCGGGACCGCGCGCAAAAGCGCCTTCAGATAGGGGTGGCGCGGGCCGCAGAAGATCTCGTCGACCGGGCCCGCCTCCATTACCTGGCCGTGGTACATGACCACGACCTCCTCGGCGACGTTGGCGACCACCCCCAGGTCGTGGGTGATGATGAGGACCGCCATGCCGAGTTCGGCCTGGAGATCCGCGATCAGCTTGAGGATCTGGGCCTGGATGGTGACGTCGAGCGCGGTCGTCGGCTCGTCCGCGATCAGGAGCGACGGCCGGCAGATCAGCGCCATGGCGATCATCGCGCGCTGGCGCAGGCCCCCGGACAGCTCGAAGGGATAGGTGTCGAGCGCGCGGCGCGGATCGGAAAACTCGACCAGCCGCAGCATCTCCTCGGTCAGGTCCCGCGCCTCCGCCCGGCCGACGCCGCGGTGGAGCCGCACCGCCTCCCCCACCTGGTCGCCGACCGTGTGCAGCGGCGAGAGCGAGGTCATCGGCTCCTGGAAGATGATCGAGATCCGCCCGCCGCGGATCGCCCGCATCGGCCGGCTCTCGGGATCGAGGCGCGCGATGTCGGTCACCGTGCCGGGCAGGGCCGGGTCGCGGAACAGGATCTGGCCGTCGGAGATCCGGGCGGCGCGCGGCAGGATGCCCATGATCGCCTGGCTGATCACCGACTTGCCCGACCCGGACTCCCCGACCAGCGCCACGGTCGAGCCCGGGCGCACGCGGAACGACACGCCGCGGACAGCGCGGACGACACCCTCCTGCACGTGGAAGTCGATCTTGAGATCGCGGACGGTCAGGAGGTCGGGGGTCATCGTCAGGCCGTGAAGGCCGATCCGGCGGGGGGCCCGTCGGCGGAGGGGGGCCGGTACGCCACCCCGAGGGCCCCGAGGTTCTCCATCGCCGTCTCGGACAGGACGAGCCCGCGGGCCTGGGCGGCGGCGGCGGCCCGCTCCACGAGGCCGTCGAACCCGTCGAGCGTGGATTCGACCTTGAGGCGCCCGCCCGGTCCGCGCAGCGTCAGCTGCATCCAGCCGTTCGTCCGGTCGCGCCGGGTGGAGTAGTAGGCGAGGTCGAGGCCGGTCACGTCGGCCCAGCGGATGCGCCGCGTGCGGAACCCGGTGACCGACACGCCGTCGTCGTCGACCCGCACCGCCGTCGCCCGCCGCTCGATCGTCCGCACGAGAAAGACGGCGAACAGGAGCGCCATCGCGCCGAGCACGGCGCCGACGACCGGGTGGACGTCGATGAACAGGAGCGGCGGCAGCGTCAACGCGAGACCGGCGCCCGAGCGACCGAAGTCGCCCGCCAGCGCGTTGCCGCCGTACCGCAGAACATCCCCTTGCGCCATCATCCACCCTCGAACGCCACGGACGGGCGGACCCACCGGGCCGCGGGATGCGCGGTCACCACGGCGGCCAGCCCGGCGCAACTGTCCCATGCCGCGTCATCATGCACCAGATGGTGCGACAGGATTCCGACCGGCTCGGCGGGATCGCCGGCCTCCGGCCGCCGCGCCGCCAGCCGCCCCACGACGGTCCGCACGACGTCCGGCGCCGGACGCCCCGATCGCGCCGACCAGTCCATGATATCGACGTGGGTGTTCACGGCAACCAATCCCGGTGCCGGAGAGCGCGCCCGCCTGTCGCCGAAGGTCGACAGTCCACGCCACCCGCGCCCGGGGAGCGCCGGGACCAGCGCCGGATCGATCCGGTTCCAGGGCGGCACCAGCACCGGCAGGAGCCGGACGCCGAACAGGCCGGCGAGCCGTTCGCGCCCCGCGCCGATCCCGTCGAGGACGACGGCCGCCGGCCGGTCCGGGCCCAGCTCGCACGTCTTGCGCTCCGGCGGCGACCAGTTCCGGTGCGCCTCGCCGTGGCAGAGGATCTCGACCTCGTGCCATCGGTCGACGGCCCTGGCGAGGGTCCCGTCGGCGCCGGCCGGGACGACCGCGAGGCCGACGGGGATCCCGGCCGTGGTCGCCCGCAGCCGGTCGAGGGC
>CANGXM010000079.1 GCA_947457845.1 Rhodospirillales bacterium
CGAGCGGGCCGCGGCCAAGGCGGCGGACGAGACCCGCAGGGCGGCGAAGGCGCGGGCCACCGCCCGGCGCGACCGGCTGTGGACGCTGGGGCCCGAGACGACGGCCGCGATCGAGCGGATGGAGGCGGACGCCGATCGCTTCGACCGGGCGGCCGAGCATCTGCGCGTGGCCAAATACGCCATCTCCAAGCGCGACCGGGCGCTCGGCACGCTGGCCGAGCGCAAGCTCGCGGTGGAGGAGGCGGTTGCGAAGGCGGAGGCGCCGACGGCGAAAAGCGCGTGAGATCAGGGACTTGGCGGCCGTGGACGGGTTGCGGGGCCGTTGCGGGGCGGATGCGGGCCGGTCGCGGGGACGTCGCGAGCCGGTTGCGAGGGGGTTGCGGGGCCGGGCCTTCCCCGTCCTTCGACGGGCTCAGGACGAGGCGGGCCCGGGGGCCCGCCCCCGCCTCACTCCGCCGCCATCGGCAGCGTGCGCGTCCGCAGGATCGCCCACACCCGCCCCGGCGTGGCCGGCATGTCCACGTGCTCCACGCCGAGGTCGGCCAGCGCATCCACGATGGCGTTGATCACCGCCGGCGGCGCGCCGATGGCCCCGGCCTCGCCCGCACCCTTCAGCCCGAGCGCGTTGGTGGTGGACGGCACCGCGTTCAGCTTGATCTCGATCGGCGGCAGATGGTCCGCCCGCGGCATGGCGTAGTCCATGAACGAGCCGGTGAGGAGCTGGCCCGAATCCGGGTCGTAGAGCGCCTCCTCCAGCAGGGCCTGCCCCACGCCCTGCACCACCCCGCCATGCACCTGGCCCATCACCATGGTGGGGTTGATGACGGTGCCGAAATCGTCGACCACCACATAGCGCACGATCTCGGTCGTGCCGGTGTCCGCGTCGATCTCCACCTCGCAGACGTGGGTTCCGTTGGGGAAGGTGGAGGCGGGGGGCTTCCACTGGGCCACCTCCTCGAACGCGGTCGCCGCCTCGCCCACGCCGGCCGCGCGCGCCACCTCCTTGAAGCCCACCTTGCGGTCGGTGCCGACGATCCCGAACGCGCCGTCGGCGAAGCTCACGTCCACCGCCGCCGCCTCCAGAAGGTCGGCCGCCGCCGGCTTCATCCGGTCGATCAGGCGCACCGCCGTCTCCGACAGCGCGGCACCCCCCACCGGAACCGAGCGCGAGCCGCCGGTGCCGCTGCCGTAGGTCAGCCGGTCGGTGTCGCCCTGGACGATGGTGATGTCCTCCGGATCGAGGCCGAGGCGGGTGGCGGTGATCTGCTTGTAGGCCGTCTCGTGCCCCTGGCCGTTCGACTGCGTGCCGATCAGCACCGTCACCGTGCCGTCGCCGTGGACCTGGATGGTCGACTGCTCCGGCCCGCCGCCCGAGCACGCCTCGATGTAGCTGGCGAGCCCGATGCCGCGGCGCCGGCCCTTGGCGCGGGCGGCCCTGCGGCGCGCCTCGAACCCGGCCCAGTCGGCCATGGCGACGGCGTCCTCCATGTTCTTGAGGAAATCGCCGGTGTCGTAGGTGAGGCCGAGCGCCTGGGTGTAGGGCATCAGTGCGGCCGGGATGAAGTTGCGCCGGCGGATCTCCACCGGCGACAGCCCCGTCTCCCGCGCCGCCTTGTCGACGAGGCGCTCCAGCAGATAGGCCGCCTCCGGCCGGCCGGCGCCGCGATAGGCGTCGACCGGCGCGGTGTTGGTGAACACGCCCTTCACCGCGACGTGGATCGCCGGCGTGGTGTAGCAGCCCGCCAGCATGCCCGTGCCGGCATCGGTCGGGATGAAGGGGGCGTAGTTGGAGAGATAGGCGCCGAGGTTGGCGATCGTCGCCACCTTGAGGGCGAGGAACCGGCCGTCGGCGTCCAGCGCCAGCTCGGCGTGGGAGACGTTGTCGCGGCCGTGGTCGTCGGCCAGGAACGCCTCCGACCGGTCGGACGTCCACTTCACCGGCCGGCCCAGCCTGCGTGCGGCATAGAGGGCGCAGACGTACTCCGGATACATGAACAGCTTCATGCCGAAGCCGCCGCCCACGTCCGTCGTCACGACGCGGATCTTCGACGGCTCGATCTTGAAGATCTGGTTGGCGAACTGCTTCTGGAGGGAATGGACCCCCTGGCTCGACACCCACACGGTCGATTTGTCGGCGGCGCGATCGTGGGTGGCGAGGCAGGCGCGCCCCTCCATCGAGGTCGGCGCCACGCGGTTGTTGACGACGTCCAGCGTCACGACCTTCGCGGCCTTGGCGAAGGCGGCCGCCGTGGCGGCGGCGTCGCCCTTCTCCCAGTCGAAGGAGAGGTTGGACGGCGCCACGTCCCAGATCCGCGGGGCGGCGGGGTCGAGGGCCGCGGCGGTGCCGGCGACGGCGGGCCGCGCGTCGTAGTCGACCGCGATCAGTTCCGCCGCGTCGCGCGCCTGCTCCAGCGTCTCCGCCACCACGAAGGCGACCGCGTCGCCCACGAACTTGACCGCACCCCGGGCCAGCGCCGGATGGGGCGGGACCTTCAGCAGCGTGCCGTCCTTCTGCTTCAGCGGCACGTTGCAGGGCACGTCGCCGATGCCGTCGGCGTCGAGGTCGGCGACCGTGTAGACCGCGACCACGCCGGGGGCCGCCTTCGCCGCCGCCGTGTCGATCGCGCGGATCGCCGCGTGGGCGTGGGGGGAGCGCAGGACGTGGGCGTGAAGCTGTCCGGGCAGGTTCACGTCGTCGGTGTACTGCCCGCCGCCGGTGAGCAGACGCGCGTCCTCGGTGCGGGGGACGGCCTGACCCATGCCGAACTTCATCGGTTCACCTTGGGAGAAATCGGGGAATCTGCAAGGATCATAGGCCCGGAGGCCGGCGGCGCAAGCCTGCTCGGAAGATCGAAGGTTCGACGTTCGGCGATGCGCCTCGTCCTCGACACCAACGTCTGCGTCGCCATCGCCATCCGGCCGGGCCCGCTGGCCGGCGCGATGAGGGCGGCGGTGGAGGCGGACTGCGTGCTCCTCCACAGCGCCGAGACGTGGGCGGAACTCGTCCACGTGCTGGGGCGGCCGTTCGGGCCGGGGGCGGGCGATCCCGCCGCCTTCCTCGACTGGGTCCGGGCGCGGGGCGAGCGGGTGGAGCGGCCGGCGCTGGTGCGGGCCTGCGCCGATCCGTCGGACGACATGCTCCTGGGCCTCGCGGTGGCGGGGCGGGCGGACGCCATCGTCACCGCCGACCGGCAGGTGCTGGCGCTGCACCCCTTCTGCGGGATCCCGATCGTGCGGCCGAAGCGGTTCCTCGACGGTCGAAACCCGGCCCCCGACGCACCATTCTCCTGATCATGTGCGGTCGCTTCGTCCTCGCCACCCCGATCTCCGAGCTTCAGCGGGCCTTCGGCTTCGCCGATGCCCCGAACCTGCCCCCGCGCTACAACGTCGCCCCGACGCAGGACGTGGCGGTGGTGACGGCCGCGGACGGCGGGGGGCGGGCGCTCACGGCCATGCGCTGGGGGCTCGTGCCCTTCTGGGCCGCCGACCCGTCGGTGGGCGCGCGGATGATCAACGCCCGCGGCGAGACCGTGGCGGAAAAGCCCGCCTTCCGCGTCGCCTTCCGCCAGCGCCGCTGCCTCGTCCCGGCCGACGGCTTCTACGAATGGCTGGTGGCGGGCCGGGCGAAGCGCCCGTTCCTGATCCGCCGGAAGGACCGCGCGCCGATCGCCTTCGCCGGGCTTTGGGAGGTCTGGCGCGGGCCGAAGGGGGGGCCGGCGCTCGATCCGCCGCTGCGGTCCGTCACCATCGTGACGACGGCGGCGAACGACGACCTGCGCCACCTGCACGACCGGATGCCGGTTATCCTCGACGCGGGCGGTCAGGCGGCGTGGCTCGATCCCGCCGCGACGGTCGGGACGGTCGCGGCGCTGGTGCGGGCCGCACCCTCGGGGCTGCTCGACGCGGTGGCGGTCTCGACCCGCGTCAACGCGGTGCGCAACGACGATCCTTCGCTCATCGAACCGGAGGCGGACGATGCGCGCCTTCTCTAGCGCCCTCGCGGTGGCGGCGGTGCTCGCCCTGCCGGCCGGGCCGGCAGGGGCGCAGCAGAGCCGCGGGCCGGAGATCGTGCAGGGCCGGCCGGAGGTGGTGGCCGGCGACATCCTGCGCTTCGCCCGGGGCGGCCGCGTGCGCCTCGTCGGGATCGAGGCGCCGCTGCCCGGCCAGACCTGCGTCAGCGGGTTCGGCCGGCCCTACGATTGCCACCGCGCCGCGCTGGAGTTCCTGCGGAACGCGGTCCGGGACAAGGACGTGACCTGCCGCATCCTCGGGCTGAACGTGGAACGCGACAAGATCGGGCTCTGCGCGGCGGACGGGCGGAACCTGTCCGTTGGCATGGTCCGGGCCGGCTGGGCCTATGCGTGGCGCACCCTGGGGCATGACTACAGCCGGTACGAGGCCCGCGCGCAGACCTCGCAGTCGGGCGTCTGGATCGGTCCGAACGAAGCCCCGTGGCGCTGGCGTTCGCGCCAGATCGGCATCCGGGAATAGACCGCCGGCTAGACGGTCCCGCCCCGTCCCGGCCTGGCGACAAAGCGATAGATGACCAGGATCAGCACGGCGCCCACCACGGCCCCGATCAGGCCGGCGCCCTCGCCCTGGCGGTACCAGCCGAGCGACTGGCCGAGAACGTTGGCGACGAAGGCGCCCGCGATCCCAAGGAGGATCGTGACGATGAACCCGCCGGGGTCGCGGCCCGGCATCAGGAACTTGGCGATCACGCCCGCGACGAGACCGATGATGATGGTCCACAGGATGGACATGCGTTGGATCCTCGACGCCGGACAGTGCCGGGCCCCGCGACGGCGGGGGCCCGGCACGGGACCGGACCGTTGCGGGTGAGGGTGGGTGTCAGGCGGCCCGGGAGGCCTGGACCGCCTTCTGGTTGATGCCCTGGATCGCGAGGTCGTTCAGCGTCGCGTCCGTCGCCTTCTCCTCCTCCAGCGTCTGCCGCAGGAGGTCGACCACGTCGTGCGCGCCGCAGGCCTCGGCATAGGCGACGAGCGTGCCGTAGCTCGCGATCTCGTAGTGCTCCACCTTCTGCGCGGCCGAGATGAGGGCGGCGTCGAGGACCTCCGGCGCGAGACCCTCCTCCATGATCTCCCGCGCCTCGTCGACGAGCCCCTCCATCGCATGGCAGGTCTTGCCGCGGGCGTTCGTGTCGAGCGCCTGGAACGCCTGCTGCAGCCGGTCGATCTGTCCGCGGGTCTGCTCCAGGTGCATCTCGAAGGCCTGGCGCAACTCGGGTGCCGTCGCCGCCTTCGCGAGCCGCGGCAGGGCGCGGACCAGCTGCTGCTCCGCATTGTAGGCGTCGCGCATCTCCTGGATCAGGAGATCCTGCATGTTCTTCTGCTTGCCGGCCATGGTCTGCTCCGTCCGAGGGATTGGCATGGCGCCAACAGGGACGGAGGGGCGGGGGTTCCAACCGCCCCGTCGGCGGACGGCCCGCTCAGGGCTCGGACGGGGGACCGAACCGCTGCTGCATCGTCTGCTTCTGGCTGCCGGTCAGCAGCGGCCAGAGCGCGTCGAGGTTCTTCTTCAGGTCGTCGCGTCCCTTGACCACGAGGTCACCGTAGAGTTCGTACGCGCGGCCGTAGTCGCGGCCGACGCCGCGCCCCTGCACGTAGAGCCAGGCGAGCGTCTCGGCGGCCTGGTGGTTGCCTTCCTCCAGCGCCCGGGTCTCCAGCAGGGCGACCTCGTCCCGGGTGGGGCTGCGCCCGGCCGTCACCTTCGTGAGGATGGCGATGAGCGGGGCCTCGTGCACCTCCCGCTCCCGCTGCGCCCGCTCCGCGATGTCGTTCGCGGCCTTCGTGGTCGCCTCGTGGCGGGCGGCGACCGCCTTGTAGGCGTCCGACTCCGGCACGCCACGGATGTAGGCCCGCCACTCGGTGCACCACGCGGGCGGCAGGAGGGTCGAGCAGATCTCGCGGTTGCGGTCGTAGGGCAGGGCGCGCCACTCGGGCACGGTGCGGTCGCCGAACGGGCGGAGATCCGCGTTCAGCGCCTCGATCCACTGCGCGCACCACGCCGGTCGGCCGGCGCCGCCGCAGGCCCGCTCGTTGGCGACGAACGTCGCGTCCCACCAGGGCGGGACGATGGTCGGCACCGGCTGGGCGGCCGCCGCGTGCGGCACGGTCGCCAGGACCGCGATGGCGAACGTCGCCGCGATGACCTCGCGGCGGGGCGAACCCCGGGAGCCGGACAGGAGGAAGAGGCGCATCTGCGGTCAGCCCACGGATCGTCGACAGTCGCATCCTAAGCGGTCGGCCGCCCGTTCGGGAGTGGGTTTGTGCTTGCAGCCTCCGATTGAGTTCCCTCGTCCGGAGGTTCGTCCGGGGGACGCAGTTTGCGGTGGCCTCCCTCTCCCGCCCCGGCAGAGGGCGACCGGCCAGCCCGACACCGCGTTCCGGCTTCAGGCCGTCCGCGCGTCCAGCCATCGCAGGAAGCGCGCGACGTCCGCGGGATCGGCGAGGCGGAGGCGGGCCGCGGTCGGGCGCGGGACGTCCGCGACCAGGATCCCGAGCCCTCCCTCCGCCACCGCGCGGAACGCGTCCTCGTCCGTGCGGTCGTCGCCGATCGCCACCGGGACGGCGCCGGCGAGCCCCAGCGTCCCGACGAGCCAGAGCACCGCGCGACCCTTGTCCCACGGCACGGCGGGAAGCAGTTCGAGCACCTCCTTGCCCCGGTGCAGCCGCAGCCGCGGGGTCGCGGCGGCGACCGCGGCCACGCGCTCCCCGACGGCGGTCCGCGCCGAATCGCTCGCCGTCCGGGTGTGGACCGCGACCGACGACCGCTTCCGTTCGATCCGCACCCCCGGCAGCCCGGCGAGCGCCGCATCCAGCGCCGCCGCCGCCGCCTCGGCGTCGCCCGCGAAGTCCGCGCCGCGATCGTGGCGACGCCCGTCCGCCGTCTCGATCTCGATCCCGTGGCTGCCGGCGAGCGCGATGCCGGGGACGGGCACCCGCGGGCGCAGGTCCGCGATCTCGCGCCCGCTCACCACGAAGACCGGCATCCGCGACGCGAGGCGGGCAAGCAGGTCGAGCGTCGTCCGGGGCGCCGCCGCCGCGGCCGGATCGTCGACGATGGGCGCGAGCGTCCCGTCGAAATCGAGGAACAGGGCCGGTCCGCGGTTCCGGAAAAGGGCGTCCAGACGGTCGACGGCATTCCAGAGGAGCGGCACCGGTCCGGTCTCGGTGTGGTCTGGCATCGTCGGTCCCGACATGCGGAGGGCGGGAGAGGAACGTCCGCCGGCACGGACCCGTTGCGGGGCGCTGGTGACAGACGGCACCCCCGACCTAAATTGAAGGTCGCAGCAACCGAGCGAACCGCCATGACCGATCCGCGACGCATCATCACCGCCGTCGGCCTCGCCGCGGCGCTGTCGACGACGATGGTGGCGACCGCCGCGTCCGCCACGACGACCGAAGCGCTGACGATCCGCTACGACGTCTATCTCGGCGGCATACACGGCCTCGACGCGGAATTCACGCTGCGTCGGTCCGCCGGCCGGTATGCCTTCGAATCCGTCTCGCAGACCCACGGTTTCTGGTCCTACCTCTTCCGGTGGGAGAGCCGGTCGATGGGCGAGGGGCGGATCGAGGACGGGCGGTTCGTGCCGGCCGTCCACCGGGCGCGCAGCGTCGGTGGCGGCGAGCCGCGGGGTCTCGACCTCCTCTACGACGCGGAGGGCAATGTGTCCTCGGTCGCGATCGAGCCGAAGTCGGAGGAGACCGACCGGGTGCCGGTCCCGCAGGCGCTGATCCGCGGGGCCATGGACGCGACGACGGGCCTGATCCAGGCCCTCGGCACGATGCCGCCGGGCGGGGCGTGCGGCGGGACGATCCCGGTGTACGACGGGCGCCGTCGCTTCGACGTACGCCTCGCCCCCCAGGGTACGACGGACCTCGCACCCAACAGGTACAGCAGCTTCGCCGGCCCCGCGTCGGTGTGCCGGCTGACCTTCCGCAACGTCGCGGGCGGCCGGACGCCGGAGCGCACGGCGTTCTGGCGTCGGATCGACGCGGAGGGGAACGCCGGGTTCCCCACCCTCGTCTATCTCGCGCCGGTCGCGCCGGGCGGGGAGATGATGCCGGTCCGCGTCGAGGTCGATTCGCCCTTCGGCTGGGCCATCGTGCACCTCAAGGGCGTGCAGGCGGCACGGACGACGGCGGAGAGGCCGTGAGCCCGTCTCATTCGCCCGCGATCCGCCCCCGGCGTGCGGCGAGCGCCGTCAGCGCCGCGGGCAGGTCGGCCATCCGGTCGATGATCGCGTCCGCGCCGAGGTCGGCGAGCGGCATCCGCGGATAGCCGTAGGCGACGGCGACGACCGGAGCGCCGTATCCGCGGGCGGCTGCCACGTCGTTGGCGTTGTCGCCGACCATGACCGACGTGGCGCGATCGCCGCGCAGGCGGTCGACGACCCAGGCGAGGTGACCGGGATCCGGCTTGCGGACGGGCAGTGTGTCGCCGCCCGCGATCGCGTCGAAGGCCGAGAGGAGGCCGAGGCCCGCGAGCACCGAACGCGTGACCGTCTCGGGCTTGTTCGTGCAGAGCCCGATGCGCACGCCCGCGGCGCGCAGGGCGGCCAGGGTCTCCGGCACGCCCGGGTAGATCTGCGCCGGATCGGCCGGCCACGCGTCGTAGATCTCGACGAAACGGGCCAGCGCGCGGTCGAAGTCCGGCGCCGGTGCGCCCGTCGCCTCGAAGCCCCGGCGCAACAGCATCGCCGATCCGTCGCCGATCATCCCGATCACGCGGTCGACCGGCAGCGCGGGACGGCCGTGCGCGGCCAGCACCGTGTTCAGCGCCCCCGCGATCTCCGGCGCGCTGTCGATCAGGGTGCCGTCCAGGTCGAAGACCACCGTCGCGAAGGCGGGTCGCATTCCGTTCCCCCCGGCCCCGTCCGGGGCGTGATGCAATGCGATGTAACAAAGATTGAGTGTGCCGCGCAGCCCCGTCGTGGCACATGGTGCCGGAGCGTCCGATCAACGTTCAGCCGCGGGTCCACAACCATGCCGAACACGAGCGGGCCGGGCCGTCCGGTCGCATGCGTCATCCTCGCGGCCGGCATGGGCACGCGGATGCGGTCCGGGTTGCCCAAGGTCCTGCATCCCGTCGCCCACCGCCCGATGGTCCGCCACGTCCTCGAGACGGCCAGGGCGGCGGGGGTGATCCGCACCGTCGTCGTCGTCGCGCCGGGGCACGACGCCGTGGCCGCGGCCGTCGCGCCGGCGGAGACCGTCGTGCAGGCGGTGCCCCGCGGGACCGGCGACGCCGTCCTCGCCGCCCGGAGCGTCCTCGAAGGGTTCGAGGGCGACGTCCTCGTCCTCTACGCCGACACGCCGCTCCTGCGGCCGGAGACGCTGGCCCGTCTCGTCGAGGCGCGGCGGGCGGCGGGCGACCCCGCCCTGGTGGTCTGCGGCATGCGCCCCGCCGATCCGAAGCGATACGGCCGGCTGGTCGCGGCGGCGGACGGGTCGCTCGACCGGATCGTCGAGTTCGCCGACGCCGATGCCGCGACCCGGGCGATCGGGCTCTGCAACGCCGGCATCATGGCCTTCGACGGACGGCGGATGTGGGACCTCGTCGGCGCGATCCGCGACGACAACGCCAAGCGCGAGTTCTACCTGACCGACGTCGTCGCCCTCGCCAGGGGGCACGGCTGGCGCTGCGCCGTGATCGAGGCGCCGGAGGAGGACGTGCTGGGCGTCGACAGCCGCGCCGTCCAGGCGGAGGCGGAGCGCATCCTCCAGGGACGGCTGCGCCGCGCGGCGATGGAGAACGGCGCCACGCTGATCGACCCGGAGACCGTCTTCCTCGCCGCCGACACGGCGATCGGACGGGACGTCACCATCGGGCCTGGCGTCGTCGTCGGCCCGGGCGTCACGATCGAGGACGGCGTGGAGATCCTGCCGTTCAGCCACATCGAGGGGGCGACGGTGCGCCGCGGCGCCCGTGTCGGCCCCTTCGCCCGGCTCCGCCCCGGGGCCGACGTGGGGCCGGACGCGCACGTCGGCAATTTCGTGGAACTGAAGAACACGGTCCTGGGGTCCGGGGCCAAGGCGAACCACCTGACCTACCTCGGCGACGCCACGGTTGGCGCGAAGGCGAACGTCGGCGCCGGCACCATTACCTGCAACTATGACGGCTTCGACAAGCACCGGACCGTGATCGGCGCCGGCGCCTTCGTCGGCTCGAACACGTCGCTGGTGGCGCCGGTGACGCTGGGCGACGGGGCGATGACCGGGGCGGGAACGGTGGTGACGCGCGACGTGCCGGCCGACGCGCTGGCCCTGTCGCGCGCGCCGCAGACCGAACGGCCGGACTGGGCGCGGATCTTCCGTGAACGCAAGGCGGCGGCCAAGGCCGCCCGATCGAAACCCCAGCGCTGAGGCAGGGACCATGTGCGGCATCGTCGGGATCGTGGGGGGCGAGAAGGCCGCCTGGCAGCTCGTCGACGGGCTCCGGCGCCTCGAGTACCGGGGCTACGACAGCGCCGGCGTCGCCACCCTCGTCGAGGGGCGGATCGAGCGCCGCCGGGCGGAGGGCAAGCTCGCCAACCTCGACCGGCGCCTGCGCGCCGCACCGCTGGCGGGCACCACCGGCATCGGCCACACCCGCTGGGCGACCCACGGCGGCGTGAGCGAGCGCAACGCCCACCCGCACGCGACCGACCGGGTCGCCATCGTCCACAACGGCATCATCGAGAACTACGCCGAACTGCGCGACGAGCTTCGCACCGCCGGCCGGCACATGGAGAGCGAGACCGACACGGAGATCGTCGCCCACCTCGTCACCCACCACCTCGACCAGGGGATGGAGCCGGAGGCGGCGGTGGCGGCCACGCTGCGGCGGCTGACGGGGGCGTTCTCGCTGGCCCTGCTGTTCGCCGGGCGCGACGACCTGCTGATCGGCGCGCGGCGCGGCACGCCGCTCGCGATCGGCTGGGGCGACGGGACGATGTTCTTCGGCTCCGACGCCATGGCGCTCGCCCCCTTCACCAACCGCATCACCTATCTCGAGGACGGGGACTGGGCTGTCCTGACCCGGGGCGGTGCGGTCGTGCGCGACGAGACCGATCGCATCGTGGAACGGCCGGTCCGGCTGTCTGCCGTCACGGGTGCCCTGATCGGCAAGGACGGCTATCGCCACTACATGCTGAAGGAGATCTACGAGCAGCCGGCGGTGATCGGCGACACGCTCAACGCCTTCGTCTCGCCGAGCACGGGCCGCGTCACCCTGCCGGAGATCCCCTTCGACGTCGCCGGCGCCCCGCGCCTCACCATCGTCGCCTGCGGCACGGCCTATCTGGCGGGTGCGGTCGCGAAGTACTGGTTCGAGAAGATCGCGCGCCTGCCGGTCGAGATCGACGTCGCTTCGGAGTTCCGCTACCGCGAGGCGCCGCTGCCCGCGGGGGGCGTGGCGATCTTCGTCTCCCAGTCGGGCGAGACGCTCGACACGCTGGAGGCGCTCCGCTACTGCCGCCGCCAGGGGCAGAAGATCCTCTCCGTCGTCAACGTGCCGGAGAGCACCATCGCGCGCGAGAGCGACGCGGTGCTCCAGACGCTGGCGGGGCCGGAGATCGGCGTCGCCTCCACCAAGGCGTTCACGACGCAGCTTGTCGTCCTCGCCTGCCTCGCGGTCGCCGTGGCGCGGGCGCGCGGCGCCATCGACGGGGCGGAGGAGGCGCGGCTGTGCGCGGCGCTGCGCGAGGTGCCGGCGCGGGTGGCCGACGTGCTGGCCCACGACGAGCGCATCCGCGAGCTGGCGCAGGAGGTGGCGCTGGCGCGCGACGTCCTCTACCTCGGCCGCGGGGCCGCGTTCCCGATCGCGCTGGAAGGGGCGCTCAAGCTGAAGGAGATCAGCTACATCCACGCCGAGGGCTATGCGGCGGGCGAGATGAAGCACGGGCCCATCGCGCTGATCGACGACACGGTCCCGGTGATCGTCGTGGCGCCGCCGGAGCCGGTGCTGTTCGAGAAGACGGCATCGGCGGTGCAGGAGGTGACGGCGCGCGGCGGCCGCGTGCTGCTGCTGTCGGACGCGGCGGGCTGCGCGAAGCTGGCCGACCGGACCACTTGGACCGTGCCGCTGCCTGTCTGCGACCCGCTGGTTGCCCCGCTGATCTATGCGGTGCCGGTCCAGCTCCTCGCCTATCACGTGGCGGTGGTGAAGGGGACCGACGTCGATCAGCCGCGCAACCTCGCGAAGAGCGTGACGGTGGAATGAATCCTGGTGGTGGGGATCCAGCCCATAATGGCTCCCCTCTTGCCCGAAGACCCCGTTTTCGATCATGGTAGGCGTTACTACGGGTAGTCTAACCAACCCGGGGGGTCACGCCTCACGATGGTCAGCCGTCTGTTCATGATCGCCGTCGCCGCCGTCGTCCTGTCGCCCGGCGCCGCCGTCGCCCTTCCGCTGGAGGACGCCCGCCACCTCGCCGGCCGCGTCGCCTTCGGCCTCGATCCGGCGATCCGCGCGCCGCTCATGGCTGGTGACCGCGTCAAGGCGGTCGATGCGCTGTTCGCCACGGTGCGGACCGCGCCGGTGACGTCGCTGCCGGAGTGGACGACGGGCTCGCGGGATCCGGGCTACGTGAACACCGGCAGGTTGAACGTCGACGAGCGCAAGGCCTTCGACGACCGTGTCCGTATCCGCCGCGAGGAGCTGCGCGCGTGGTGGATGAAGGAGATGCTGGACACGCCGTCGCCCTTCACCGAGCGCATGGTCCTGTTCTGGCACGGGCACTTCACCTCGAGCCTCGATCCGGTCAACCACCCGGACCTGTTGCTTCAGCAGAACCTGCTGCTGCGCCGCCACGCCTTCGGCGACTTCCGGCAGATGGTGCGTGAGATCACCCGCGACCCGGCGATGATCCGCTACCTCGATCTCCAGCAGAACCGGAAGGGTGCGCCCAACGAGAACTATGCGCGCGAGCTGTTCGAGCTGTTCACGCTGGGCGAGGGCCACTATTCGGAGGCCGACATCCGCGAGGCGGCCCGCGCGCTCACCGGGCTGACGGTCGACCCCACCACCCGCGTCGCCGGCTTCGATGCCCGCCGCTTCGACGATGGCGAGAAGACGATCTTCGGGAAGACGGCGAAGTTCGGCATCGACGAGCTGATCGACCACACGCTGGCGCAGCCCCGTGCGGCCGTGTTCGTCGTCGAGAAGCTGTGGCGGGAGTTCGTCTCCGACCGGCCGGACCCGGCCGTGGTCGCGCGCCTCTCCGAACGGTTCCGCGCCGACTGGAACCTTGCCGGCCTCGTCCGCGGCCTCCTGACGACCGACGCGTTCTGGGCGTCCGCCAACCGGGCCGTCCTCGTCAAGAGCCCGGTCGACGTGCTGGTCGGCACCGCGCGGCTGACGGGCGCTGCGGTGCAGCCGGACCAGCTCTGGCGACAGTCGGCCCGCCTTGGGCTCGACCTTTTCAACCCGCCCAACGTGAAGGGCTGGCCGGGCGGGGCGGCGTGGATCAACGCCGACACCATCCTGCGACGTCGCCAGATGGCGCAGGCCCTGGCCCGTAACGCCGCCGAGGCGCCCGAACCCTGGAACGTGCCCGGCGGACCGACGGCCCTGCTGCTCGCCGCACCCCCACAGACCACGCCGCCGGAGACGGCGCCGCTCCGGCGGCGTCTGGAGGTCCTCGTCGGCGATCCCGCCTACCAGCTGAAGTGAGGCTCCGATGATCGACCGGCGCACCCTCCTCGCCTCGCTCGCGGGCGGCGGCCTCGCGGTCCTCGCCCCCCGGCTCGCCGGGGCGGCCTCCGGCCCGCGCTGGGACCGGACCCTCGTCCTCGTCGAGCTGCAGGGCGGCAACGACGGGCTCAACACCGTCGTGCCCTACACCGACGAGACCTACCGCAGGCTCCGCCCGACGCTCGCGGTGCCGGCCGACGCGGTGATCCGCCTGGACGAGCGGCGCGGGCTCGCCCCGCAGCTCGAGAAGCTCATGCCCTCCTGGACGTCGGGCGACTTCGCGATCGTCGAGGGGGTGGGCTATCCGAAGCCCAACCGCTCGCACTTCCGCTCGATCGAGATATGGGACACGGCGTCGGAGGCGGACGAGCACCTGGCCCACGGCTGGCTCGCCCGGCTGTTCCGCAGGGCGGCGCCGCCGGCCCCGCATGGCACCGACAGCGTTGTGATGGGCCGGGCCCATTTCGGCCCGCTGGGCGGCGCCGGCCCGGGCGGGCGCACGCTCTTCCTCGACCAGCTCGACGGGTTCGTGAAGTCCGCCGCGGCCCTGCCGGAGGTCGGCGCGGCCGCGCCCAACCCGGCCCTGTCGCTGGTGCTCTCGGCGCAGCGCCTCTCTCGATCGGCGGGTAGCAACCTCTCCACCCTCCTCGACCAGGCGAAGATCCCGCTCCCGCAGGGCTTCCCCCAGACGCCCATCGGCAGGCAGCTGGCCGAGGCGTCGCGCCTCATGGCGCTCGACTGCGGGGTGGTGGCGATCAAGGTGAGCCACGGCGGCTTCGACACCCACGCGGGGCAGGCGTCGGTCCACCAGCGCCTCCTGACCGAGCTGGCGGACGCGCTGATGGTGTTCCGCAAGGAGATGAAGCTCCTCGGCGCCTGGAACCGGGTGCTGGTCGCCACCTATTCGGAGTTCGGCCGCCGCACGCAGGAGAACGCGTCCGCCGGCACCGACCACGGTGCCGCCGCACCCCAGTTCCTGATGGGTGGACAGGTCAAGGGGGGCCTCTACGGTGCGCCGCCGGACCTGGCGAAGCTCGTTGACGGCGACCCGACCCACGCGGTCGACTTCCGCAGCCTCTACGAGACTTTCACCCGGACGTGGTGGTCGCTGGGCCCGGACGCGGCCGGCCTCGGCCGCTTCGCCCCGCTCGACGTGCTGCGGGGATGAGGTGGCGGCCCGGGTTCGCTTGACAGCCTCCCGGGCCCTCGTCTAAAAGCCCCGCTCACCGATGACGACCCTGTGTCGCCGCCGGTTCCGGTCCGCTCGCCGCAGTCGCGGCAGTCCCGACGGGCCGACGTGGGCGCGTAGCTCAGCGGGAGAGCACATGCTTCACACG
>CANGXM010000080.1 GCA_947457845.1 Rhodospirillales bacterium
GGGAACCACGGCGCCGCGGTCGCCTTCGCCGCCCGGGCGAGCGGCGTCCCGGCCGAGATCTTCGTGCCGACCATCGCCTCGCCGGCCAAGGTGGCGCGTCTGCGCGACTACGGCGCCACGGTCGTGCAGACCGGCGACGCCTATGCCGAGGCGCGGGCCGCCGCCGCCGCCCGGCAGGCGGAGACGGGGGCGCTGTGGATCGACGCCTACGACGCGCCGGCCACCGTCGCCGGACAGGGGACGGTGGCGGCGGAGTTCGAACGCCAGGCCCCCGGCCTCGACACGCTGCTGGTCGCCGTGGGCGGCGGCGGGCTGATCGGCGGCATCGCGGCCTGGACCCTCGGCGGCGTCCGCATCGTCGGGGTCGAGACGGAGGGCTGCCCCACCCTCCACGCCGCCCTCGCCGCGGGAACTCCGACCGACGTGGCGGTCTCCGGCCTCGCGGCAGACTCGCTCGGGGCGAAGCGGATCGGCGACATCGCCTTCGCCGCCGTCTCGGCCGTCGGGGCGACGTCGGTGCTCGTGCCCGACGCGGCGGTGAGGGCGGCGCAGCGGACGCTTTGGGACGTGGCCCGCGTCGTGGCCGAACCGGGGGGCGCCACCGCGCTGGCGGCGCTGATCGCGGGCGCCTATCGCCCGGCGGCGGGCGAGCGGGTGGGCGTGCTGGTCTGCGGCGGCAACTGCGATCCCGGGTCGGTCGCGGGCTGAAGACCGCCCCGCCTCATCCCGGGGTCATCCCCCGGCGCCGCATGCAGTCCTCGAACAGGGCCGCGCGCGCGTTGGCCTGCGGGCTTTCGGGATAGGGGCGCGGCGGCCAGCCGCGAAGGCGCATCTGGCCGGTGGTCCAGTCCTCGCAGTCGGCCGTCGCCACCGCGACCGCCTCCTCGCCCGCGCTCCAGCCCCCGCCGCCGCACCCTGCGAGGACGACCAGCGCCGCGAGGAGCGGCAGGCGGAGGGGGCAGGACATGGGCGGCCTCGCTGAGGCGACGGGGACGCCTCCTCCATACACCCGCCGAGGCGTGGCGCGTCAGGCCGCGGCCGCGGTAACCAGCGCGTCGACGGCGGCCTCGTCCGCCGGGTCGGCGGGGCGCAACAGGACATGCAGATTGTGCCGCCCGTCCTCCGGCCGGGGATCGCCGGACGGGACGAGCCCGGAGGCGGCGGCCAGATGCTCGAGGATCAGCCGCTCGGCGTCCTGCTCCAGCGCCGCGAGACGGGCCCGGAAGGCGCCCGTCGCCTCCGAGGGGGCGGGCGCGGGACCGGCCTTCAGGCGCCGGCGGACCCCGCGCAGCGCGCCCACCACCTCGGCCTGCCAGGGCGCGGCGAGCGCCGCCACCGCCTCGGCCTCCGCAGGGGCGTAGCGCCGACCGCAGACCGTCCCGGCCCACAGCAGGAAGAAGAGGGCCGTCACGTCGGCCCCCCGGCGGTCCTGAAGGTGGAGGCACGCCGCCTCGACGCCGGGGTTGCGGTAGACGGTGACGACGAAGGTCCAGACGTCCATCGACGGGGTCGTCCTCAATCGCCGAGGCTGATGCCGAGCGCCCGGGCCGTCCGCACCAGCGTGCCCTCCGGGTCGACCGAGGCGTACTGGCGGATCGCGTCCTCCAGCGGCACGTCGATCACCCGCCGGTTCTGCCACGCGACCATCCGGTCGAACCGGCCTTCCGCGATCAGGTCGACCGCGTGGACGCCGAAGGCGGAGGCGACCATCCGGTCCTGCGCGCTCGGCATGCCGCCGCGCTGGACGTGGCCGAGCACCGTCACCCGCGTTTCCGCCCCGGTCAGCTCCGCGATCCTGTGGCCGACGTAGTTGCCGATGCCGCCGTAGCGGCGCTGGCCGTCGGCGAACTCCTTCATCACCGACCCGCCCTCGCCCGAGTTGACCGCCTCGGACACGACGACGAGGGCGAAGTTCCGGCCGCGCTGGCGGACGTCGCGGATCCTGGCGGCGACCTTCTCCATCGAACACGGGATCTCGGGGATGAGGATCACGTCCGCGCCGCCCGCCACGCCCGCGGTCAGCGCGATGTGGCCCGCATCGCGGCCCATCACCTCCAGGACCATCACCCGATGGTGGCTGGCCGCCGTCGGCTGGAGTCGGTCGAGCGCCTCGGTCGCGATCGCGACCGCCGTGTCGAACCCGATCGCGACCTCGGTGGCGCCGACGTCGTTGTCGATGGTCTTGGGGATGCCGACGAGGTTCCAGCCCCCCGCCGCGGCGAGGCGGCGAAGGATGTCCATCGACCCGTCGCCGCCGATGGCGATCAGCGCGTCGATGCCGAGTTCGCGGTAGCCGCCGACGATCTCCGCCGTCCGGTCCTTCACGCTCCCGTCGGCCATGGGATAGGCGAAGGGATTGCCCTTGTTGGTCGTGCCGAGGATGGTGCCGCCCTGCCGCATCATCTGCTGGCTCGCCATCTCGATCGTCAGCTGCTGATAGCGCACCGGCCGGGCGAGGAGACCCTGTGTCCCCTCCATGATGCCGACCACCTGCCAGCCATAGGTGAGGATCGCCCGGTGGACCACCGCGCGGATCGCGGCGTTCAGCCCGGCGCAGTCCCCGCCGCTGGTGAGGATCCCGATGCGCTTGTCAGCCGCCATGTCGCGCCCGTCCCGTTCCCGTGTCCCGCGTGCACCGCACTCTAGCGGAGGCCGCGGAAGCCCGTAACCCTGCCCACGCCTCGGCTCCCATCGGCCGGGGAACCTGCTATAACTTTCTATCCTGACACCGACGGACCCCCATGGACGACCAGGAACCCCTGCGCCGACGCCTCGAGGAGCTGCGCCAGGACCACCGCGACCTGGACGACGTGATCGCGCGCCTGACCGACACGCCCGTGGTCGACCAGCTGCAGCTCCAACGGCTGAAGAAGCGCAAGCTCATGCTCAAGGACCAGATGATGCAGATCGAGTCCCGCCTCCTGCCGGACATCATCGCGTGACCGCGGACGCCGCCTCGCCGCCCGGCGCGCCGCTCGTCGGCGTCATCATGGGAAGCCAGTCCGACTGGCCGACGATGCGCCACGCCTGCACGGTGCTGGCCGAACTCGGCGTGCCGTTCGAGACGCGCATCGTCTCCGCCCACCGGACGCCCGACCGGCTCTGGGACTACGCCCGCACGGCGCGGGACCGCGGGCTGAAGGTGATCGTGGCCGGCGCCGGCGGTGCCGCGCACCTGCCGGGCATGGCGGCATCGATGACGGCGCTCCCCGTGCTGGGCGTGCCGGTGGAGAGCAAGGCGCTGTCGGGCATGGACAGCCTGCTGTCGATCGTCCAGATGCCGGGGGGCATCCCCGTCGGCACGCTCGCCATCGGCAAGGCCGGGGCGACGAACGCCGGGCTGCTGGCGGCCGCCGTCCTCGCCACCGCCGATCCCGCCCTCGCCGACCGCCTCGACGCGCGACGCCGCCGGACGACGGACGGCGTGGCGGAAATCCCAGTGGACGACCCGGCCCCATGACGGTCGTTCCGCCCGGCGGCATGCTCGGCATCCTCGGCGGCGGGCAGCTCGGCCGCATGGCAGCGATGGCGGCGGCGCGGCTGGGCTATCGGGTCCACGTCTTCACGCCCGAGGCCGACGCGCCGGCGGCGGACGTCGCAGCCCGGGCGACCGTCGCGGACTTCGCCGACACGGACGCGCTCGATGCCTTCGCCGCCGCGGTCGACGCCGTGACGCTGGAGTGGGAAAACGTGCCCGTCGCGGCGATCGAGCGCCTCGCGGGGCGGGTGCCGGTCCGCCCCGGGGCCGGGGTGCTGGCGGTCACCCAGGACCGGATCGCGGAAAAGGCGTTTGCCGGGCGCCTCGGCCTCGGCACGGCCCCGTGGCGGGGCGCCGCCACGGCCGCGGAGGCGGCGGCCGCCGTCGCCGAACTCGGCACGCCCTGCATCCTGAAGACGACCCGCCTCGGCTACGACGGCCGCGGCCAGGCCCGCGTGCGGACGGGCGACGACATGGCGGCGGCCTGGGCGCGCATCGGCGCGCCCGACCGTGCGATCGTCGAGGGCGTCGTCGATTGCGCCTGCGAGGTCTCGGTCGTGCTCGCCCGCGGGATCGACGGGGCGGTCGCGGCCTATCCGGCGGTCGAGAACCGGCACCGCGACCAGATCCTGTCGGAGACCCGCGCCCCTGCCGACGTGCCGCCCGCGACCGCGGCGGCGGCGGATGGCGCCGCGCGCGCGCTGGCCGAGGCGCTGGGGGTCGTCGGCATCCTCGCGGTCGAGTTCTTCGTGACGCGCGACGGCGGCGTGCTGGTGAACGAGATGGCCCCGCGGCCCCACAATTCGGGCCACTGGACCCTCGACGCCTGCCCGGCGTCCCAGTTCGAGCAGCAGGTGCGTTCCGCCTGCGGGCTGCCGCTCGGCGATCCGACGCCCTTCGCCGGGGCGGTGATGCGGAACCTGCTCGGCCACGACGCCGACCGCTGGGCCGACCACCTCGCCGACCCCGGCGCGCGGCTCCACCTCTACGGCAAGCGGGAGGCGCGGCCCGGGCGCAAGATGGGCCACGTCACGCACCTCCTCCCGCTTCCGCCCGTGGGGGGCTGAGGTGGGGGCGCTCGGGCTGGGCGCGGTCCGCGCCGCGCTGTCCCAGCGCAACTACGCGATCTACACCGCCGGCAACGTCCCCTCGCTGATCGGGACCTGGATGCAGCGGATCGCCGTCGGCTGGCTCGCCTGGCAGCTGACGGGCAGCGGCTTCTGGCTGGGCGCCGTGGCCTTCGCCGACCTCTTCCCCTCGGTCGTGTTCGGGCCGATCGCCGGGACCGTGTCCGACCGCCACGACCGGATGCGGGTGGCAAAGACGAGCCAGGTCCTTGCGATGCTCCAGTCGTTCACCCTCGCGCTGATGGTGACGTTCGACCGGATCGACATCCATTCGCTCGTCGCGATGACGTTCCTGCTGGGCGTCATCACCGCCTTCAACCAGCCGGCGCGCCTCGCGATGATCCCGAGCATCGTGGGTCGGGAGCACCTGCCCGCGGCGATCGCGCTGAACTCGATCGTGTTCAATTCGGCGCGCTTCATCGGGCCGGCGGCGGCCGGCGCGGCGATCCTGGCGGGCGGGACCGAACTCGCCTTCTACGTGAACGCGTCGGCCTACATCCCCTTCCTCGTCGCGCTGACGCTGATCCGCCTCAACCCGGAACCGATGATGGTCCGCAAGCCCCAGGGTCTGTGGAAGGACACCGCCGACGGCTTCGTCTATGCCGCGCGGCACCCGGGAATCGGGCCGATGCTGGTGATGATGATGGTCGCGGGCGTGTTCTCCCGCCCGATGATCGAGCTGCTGCCCGGCTATGCGGAGGTGTTCTTCGGCCTCGGCGCGGAGGGCCTCGCGGCGCTGTCGTCCTCGGTCGGGATCGGGGCGGTGGTCGGCGGCGTGTGGATGGCCGCGCGGGGGCGGACGGCCGGCATCGTCACCATCGCGCTGGCCGGGCACATGATCGGGGCGCTGGCGGCCATCCTGTTCGCGGCGACGTCGTGGCTTCCGCTCGGGATGGCGGCGGCGGCCGCCTTCGGCGTGGGGATGACGACGTCGGGGATCGGGACGCAGACGGTGGTCCAGCTGGCCGTGGCGCCGGACATGCGCGGGCGCGTCGTGAGCCTCTACGGGGTGCTGCTGCGGGGCGCGCCGGCGATCGGGGCGCTCATGCTGGGGACGCTGTCGGACCTCGTCGGCAAGCGGGCGCCGCTGATCGCCGGGGCCATGGTGACGGTCGTGGCCGTGCTGATCATGGCCCGGATGCGCCGACGCCTCGCCGAGACGCTGGAGGCGCCACCGGCCTGAGACCGGCGGCGCCCCGGCGGATCAGCGGACGATGTCCTTGTAGGCATGCCAGGTGGCGTGCCCGATCAGCGGCATCGACACCAGGAGCCCGAGGTAGAGCGTCGCGAGGCCGAAGGCGGTGAACAGCACGATCAGCGCCGCCCACAGCGCCATCGCCGGAAGGTTCGCGCGGACCGCCGCCACGCTGGTGCCGATCGCCGTCGTCAGCGGCACGTCGCGGTCGAGCAGCATGGGGATCGACACCGCCGACAGGGCGAAGACGATCGTCGCGAAGCCGAGCCCCACGAGCGAGCCGACCATCAGGAAGGGGATGCTGACCGGCGAGAAGAGGAGCGTCTCGATCAGCCGCCCGAAGGTCGGGTTCATCGAGGAGAAGAAGATCGCGTAGAGCAGCGTCGCGACCCGCACCCAGGCCAGCAGGACGAGGGCCAGGATCAGGCCCATGTAGGCGAGCCGTTCCGGATTGCGGCGCCATGCGCTGAAGAGGATGCCGAGGGTCGGCCGCTCCCCGGCGCCGATGCGCCGGGACGTCTCGTAGAGGCCGATCGCCATCATCGGTCCCACAAGCATGAAGCCCGCCAGCATGGGAAGCACGAGATAGGGCATCTCGGCCATCCAGAGGCCCAAGGTGAGGAGCCCGCTCACCGCCACCACCACCGCGCCGCAGGCGAGGCTGACGTGGGGTGCCGCCATGACGTCGCGCCAGCCGGCGGCGAGCCATGTCCAGGGACGGTCGACCGGCACCGTCCGGATGTCGAATGCCGGTCGCCTCGAGACCGGGACGGCGTCGTCCATCATTCTGCTTTCCTCCTGAAAGACATGCCGCTGCGATTGCGACCATCCGTCGGCCAGGACGATGCCCTGGCAAGGTTTTCGTATCGTTGACGCACATCAATTCGTCGTCGGCCGTCCCTGACGATACTCCGCCTCGATTTCTGCGGGCGCTCTGCCCGCGTTCGAGCGTGGAGAAGGGAATGGCATCCGTGGCCGATGCATTGAGCGGCCCTTACGCCGGGCATCAGCCGGCGCAGAGGGTCGACTATGTCGAGGACGTGGTCAGGGCCTTCGTGATCGCGACCGTCTTCTGGGGCGTCGTCGGGTTCGCGGCAGGCCTCTACATCGCGCTGCAGCTGGCGTTCCCGGCGCTGAACCTGGGGCTGGAGTGGACGACGTTCGGGCGGCTCCGCCCGGTGCACACCTCCGCCGTGATCTTCGCCTTCGGCGGCAACGCGCTGATCGGCACCTCGCTCTACGTCGTGCAGAGGACATGCCGGGCGTCGCTGTTCGGCGGCTGGCCGCTCGCCTCCTTCGTCTTCTGGGGCTACCAGCTCTTCATCGTGCTGGCGGCGTCGGGCTACGTGCTCGGCATCTCCCAGGGCAAGGAGTACGCCGAGCCCGAGTGGTACGTGGACCTCTGGCTCACCGTGGTCTGGGTCGCCTATCTGGTCGTCTTCGGCGGCACGATCCTCAAGCGGAACGAGCCGCACATCTACGTCGCCAACTGGTTCTACTTGGCGATGATCCTGACGATCGCGGTGCTTCACCTCGGCAACAACGCGGCACTCCCCGTCTCGTTCTTCGGCACCAAGTCCTACGGTGCGGCGTCCGGCGTGCAGGACGCGATGATCCAGTGGTGGTACGGGCACAACGCGGTCGGCTTCTTCCTGACCGCCGGCTTTCTCGGGATCATGTACTACTTCATCCCGAAGCAGGCCGAGCGGCCGGTCTATTCCTACCGGCTGTCGATCGTCCACTTCTGGTCGCTCATCTTCCTCTACATCTGGGCCGGCCCGCACCACCTGCACTACACGGCGCTGCCCGAGTGGACGCAGATGCTGGGCATGACCTTCTCGATCATGCTGTGGATGCCATCCTGGGGCGGGATGATCAACGGGATCATGACCCTCTCCGGCGCCTGGGACAAACTGCGGACCGACCCCTCGCTGCGGTTCTCGGTCACCGCGGTCGCCTTCTACGGCATGAGCACGTTCGAGGGTCCGGTCATGTCGATCCGGGCGGTGAACTCGCTCAGCCACTACACCGACTGGACCATCGGCCACGTCCATTCGGGCGCCATGGGCTGGGTCGGCTTCGTCACCTTCGGCGCGATCTACTACCTGGTGCCGAAGCTGTGGAACCGGACCGGGCTCTACTCCACCCGCCTCGTGTCCTGGCACTTCTGGATCGCGACGCTGGGCATCGTCTTCTACATCACCGCCATGTGGGTCTCCGGCATCATGCAGGCGCTGATGTGGCGCGCCTACGACGAGCTCGGCTTCCTGCAGTACGCGTTCGTCGAGACGGTCGCCGCCATGCACCCCTTCTACGTGATCCGGGCGCTGGGCGGGGTCTTCTACCTCACGGGGGCCCTCATCATGGTCTACAACCTCGTCATGACGGTGCGGGCGATGCCCGAGGCCGCGGCGGTCGGCGCGCCCCGCGCGGCCGCCGTCGTGGCCGCGTGAGGAGGACGGACCATGAGCCTCTTCCTCAAGCACAAGAAGATCGAGACCAACCTCGTCCTGATGGCCGTGCTGACGCTCATCACGGTGTCGATCGGCGGTCTCGTCCAGATCGTCCCGCTGTTCACCATCGAGACGACGATCGAGCGGGTGGAGGGCGTGCGGCCCTTCACGCCGCTCGAACTCGCCGGGCGCAACATCTACGTCCGCGAGGGTTGCTACACCTGCCACAGCCAGCAGATCCGCCCCTTCCGGGACGAGATCGAGCGCTACGGCCACTATAGCCTCGCGGCCGAGAGCATGTACGACAAGCCCTTCCAGTGGGGCTCCAAGCGGACGGGGCCCGACCTCGCCCGGGTGGGCGGCAAGTACTCCGACGCCTGGCACGTCGCCCACCTGATCGACCCGCGGGCGGTGGTCCCGGAATCGATCATGCCCGCCTACGCCTTCCTCGCCGGCAAGCGGCTGGACGTCGCCGGCATGGCCGATCACCTGCGCACGCTGCGGGCGCTGGGCGTCCCCTACTCGGACGACATGATCGCCAACGCCGCGACGGACATGGTCGCCCAGCGGACGGTCGACGGCGACGCGGCGGGCCTGCAGGCGCGCTATCCGAAGGTTCCGCTGGTCGCGGGCGACGGCCCGGTGCCGACGGAGATGGACGCGCTCGTGGCCTACCTGCAGATGCTCGGCACGCTGGTGAACTTCTCCGCGGTCACCCCGCAGCAGCTGAAGCAGTGAGGGCCCGGCCATGAGCATGTTCGACCTGCACTGGTACGTCAGCATCCTCTACGTGGTGTGGTTCGTCGCCCTGTTCGTGGCGATCGTCGCCTGGGCCTTCCGTCCGTCGCGGCGGAAGGTCATGGACGACCACGCCGACATTCCCCTGCGCGACGCGTGAAAGGACGGTTGCCATGCCGACCAAAGTCGAAAAGGACGCCGTCTCCGGCACCGAAACCACGGGCCACGAATGGGATGGCATCAAGGAACTGAACACCCCGCTCCCCAGCTGGTGGCTCTATACCTTCTACGTCACGGTCGCGTTCGGCGTCGTGTGGTCGATCCTCTACCCGAGCTTCCCCACCGGTCCGAACAGCTACTTCGGCGGGCTGATCGGCTATTCGCAGCGCGGCGAACTCTCGGCGTCGATGGCCGAGGCCGCGGCGGCGAAGGCGCCGATGGTCGACCGCATCGCGGCGGCCGAGCTGGAGCAGATCCGGGCGGACGCCGACCTGCGCAACTTCGCCATGGCCGGCGGCCGGGCGGCCTTCGGCGACAACTGCGCCCCCTGCCACGGGGCCGGTGCGGCCGGGTCGAAGGGGTTCCCGAACCTCGTCGACGACAGCTGGCTGTGGGGCGGCAGCCTCTCGGCCATCCACCAGACGATCGCCTACGGCGTGCGCAACACGAACGAGCAGTCGCGGGCCTCGGCGATGCCGCGCTTCGGCCTCGACGGGCTCCTCACCCGGACCCAGATCGACGACGTGGCGGAGCACGTGCTGGCGATCACCAACCGGGCGACCAATGCGGCCGCGGCCGGACGCGGCGCGACCCTCTACGTCGAGAACTGCGCGTCCTGTCACGGTGCGATGGGCGAGGGGAACCAGGACGTGGGGGCGCCGCGCCTCGACGGTCGCAACTGGCTCTTCGGCGGGGACAAGGCGTCGGTCGTCCAGACGATCAACACCGGCCGCAACGGCGCGATGCCGGCATGGGCGGAACGCCTCGACCCGGCGACGGTCAAGATGCTGACCGTCTACGTCCACGGCCTCGGCGGCGGCCAGTGACGGCCGACTGACGCCGACCTCCCCCGGGACGGGCCGGCCTCCGCGCGGGGGCCGGCCTTTTTTCTGTTGGGTCGGACCGATTCGTCAATCTTTGGATGATGCCGAACGTCGATCCGGGTCCGTCCGCGCAGGCTCCGGCGGCGGAGGATTGATCTAACGCAACGAGCGCGGGACGCCGGACGGCTAGGGTCCGGACGAGACGATCGGCATCCGCCGTCCCGTTCGCACCGAGGCCCTTAGTCCATGGACGTGTCGGTCACTGCCCGCCCGCGGCCCGAAACGCCGGCACCGCCGGAACCCCCGCTCTACGCGACGCGGCAGAGGGTCTATCCGAAGACGGTCTCCGGCGATTTCCGCCGGGTCAAATGGGCAATCCTCGCGGTCTGCCTCGCCGTCTACTACCTGTTGCCCTGGGTGCGCTGGGACCGCGGGCCGAACGCGCCGGACCAGGCCCTCCTGATCGACATGGAGGGCCGCCGGGCCTACTTCTTCTTCATCGAGATCTGGCCGCAGGAGATCTACTTCCTGACCGGCCTGCTGATCCTCGCGGCGATCGCGCTCTTCCTCGTCACCTCGCTGCTCGGCCGCGTCTGGTGCGGCTACGCCTGCCCGCAGACGGTTTGGACCGACCTGTTCATGGCGGTGGAGCGCGCGATCGAGGGCGACCGCGTGCAGCGCATGCGCCTCGACAAGGCGCCGTTGTCGATGAACAAGCTCTGGCGCAAGACGGCCAAGCATTCGGCGTGGGTCCTGATCGCAGCCGCCACCGGCGGCGCCTGGGTGATGTACTTCCAGGATGCGCCGACGCTGGCCCGCCAGGTCTTCGTCGGCGAGGCCTCGTCCAGCACCTATGTCTTCGCCGGCCTCTTCACCGTGTCGACCTACGTGCTGGCCGGCTGGGCGCGCGAGCAGGTCTGCACCTACATGTGCCCCTGGCCCCGCTTCCAGGCGGCGATGCTCGACGAGCACTCGCTCACTGTCACCTACCAGAAGTGGCGGGGCGAGCCGCGGGGCAAGCACAAGTCCGGCGAGAGCTGGGACGGGCGCGGCGACTGCGTGGACTGCACCGCCTGCGTCCAGGTCTGCCCGACGGGCATCGACATCCGCGACGGCCAACAGATGGAGTGCATCGGCTGCGGGCTGTGCATCGACGCCTGCGACGAGATCATGGACAAGGTCGGCCGGCCGAAGGGGCTGATCCGGCTGTCCACCCAGGTCACGCAGGACGCCTGCGCGGCCGGCCGCCCGGCGCCGGAATGGCGCCTGCTTCGGCCGCGCACGCTGATCTACGCTGTCGTCCTGGCGACGGTCGGGGCGATCATGCTCGTCGCCCTGCTGATCCGGCCGACGGTGGAGATCGCGGTCCTGCGCGACCGCAACCCCCTGTACGTGACGCTGTCGGACGGGTCGGTGCGCAACGCCTACACGCTCAAGGTCCTCAACAAGACCCGCGACGGCCACGAGTACGCGCTGACCGCGCCGGGGCTCGCGGGGGCGGCGCTGACCATGGTCGACGCGCGGACCTCCGCCCCCTCGTCCAGCCTGACACTCGCGGCGCGGCCGGATTCGGTCGCGACCTACCGGGTCTTCGTCACGCTGCCGGCCGCGGACGCGCCGCGGGGCGACCGCCCGCTGACCTTCGACCTCACCGACCGCGCGACCGGCGCCACGACGCGCTATCGCAGCGTATTCATCGGGCCCGAGGACGGGCACCACCACGACGACAGGAAGGGTCGCTGACATGACCGCCACGACCGCGCCACGCGACTCCCGCTGGATCCCCTGGACCTTCGTCATCGGGTTCGGCCTCGTCTTCGTCGTGAACGGCCTGCTGATCTGGTTCGCCGTCAGCAGCTTCTCCGGCGTCGCGGTGGAGGGCCCCTTCGACCGCGGCCGCACCTACAACACGGTCATCGCCGAGGCGAAGCGTCAGGCGGACCTCGGCTGGCGGGTCGAAATCGCCCTCGAGGGGAAGCGGGTCGTCGCGTCCGTCGTCGACCGCGACGGCGCGCCCGTCGACCTCCTCGCCGTCGAGGGGCGGCTCGTCCGCCCGGTCGAGCGGATCGCCGACGTCCCCGTCGCCCTCGCCGGAGCCGGCGGGGGTCGCTACGTCGGCGCGGTCGACCTGCCCAAGCCCGGCCTCTGGGACGTGAAGCTCACGTTCGAGACGCGCCGGTCGGGACAGCGGCTCCAGACCGTGACGCGGGTGATCGCCCCGTGAGCGCCCCCCCGGTGAGCGCCCCCCCGGTGGGCGCCCCCTATGTCCGGTCCGACGACGCGGCGTGCGCCGCGACCGACGCCTGCCGCCATTGCGGGGAGACGCTGGCCGCGGGCGCCGCTTCGGGGTTCTGCTGCCGCGGGTGCGAGGCGGCCTTCGCCGTCATCCAGGGGCTCGGCCTCGGCGCCTTCTACGAACGGCGCGGTACCACGGACGACGGGCGCCGGCTGCGGCCGGACGACCGCGGCCCGGTCGATCTCGCCGGGCGGGTCCGCAGCGTGGACGGGATCGGCCACCTCGATCTCCTCGTCGACGGCCTCCACTGCGCCGCCTGCGTGTGGCTGATCGAAAGCGTGCTCGCGCGCGCGCCGGACGTCGTCACGGCGCGGGTCCATCTGGCGGGCGGCCGGCTCTCGCTGGCCTGGAAAGGGCCGCCCGAGCGCGCGAACGCGCTGGTGGGGGCGGTCGCCGGGCTTGGCTTCCGCCTCGTGCCCTTCGATCCGTCCTGCCTGCGCAGCACGGCCGACCGCGCCGACACGGAGCTGCTGCGCGCACTCGGCGTCACGGCCTTCGCGTCGATGAACGTGATGATGCTGTCGGTCGGCGTCTGGATGGGCTGGGAGATGGGGCCCGCCACCCGCGACCTGCTGCACTGGATGTCGGCGCTGGTCGCGATGCCGGCGATCGCCTGGGCCGGCCTCCCCTTCTATCGCCCGGCCTTCGCGGCGCTGCGGCGCGGCCGGGTCAACATGGACGTGCCGATCTCGCTTGGCATTCTGCTGACGACGGCGATGAGCCTGTCGGAGACGATCCGCTCCGGCCCCTTCGCCTACTTCGACGGCGCCGTCACGCTCCTCTTCTTCCTGCTGCTGGGTCGCTATCTCGACCGCCGGGCGCGCGGCCGGGCCCGGTCGACGGCGGCACAGCTGCTGGCGTTGCGCGCGACCGCGGCGACACGGATCGACGCCGACGGCGTCGCCCGCCCCGTGGCGCCCGAGGCGCTCGCGGTCGGTGACGAGGTGCTGGTGGCGAGCGGCGAGCGGGTTCCCGCCGACGGCACCGTCCGGCACGGCCGGTCCGACCTCGACGCGGCCCTCGTCACCGGCGAAAGCGCGCCGCAGGCGGTGGAGCCCGGCGCCCGCGTCTTCGCCGGCATGATCAACCTGTCTGCGCCCCTGCGGGTAGGCGTCACGGCGACCGGCGACGGCACGCTCCTGGCCGAGATCGGCCGACTGATGGATGCGGCGGAGCGCGGCCGCGCCGGCTTCACCGCCCTGGCCGACCGGGTGGCGGGATTGTACGCGCCCGTGGTCCATACGGTCGCCGCGGCGACCTTCCTCGGCTGGTGGCTCGGCATGGGCGTCGGCTGGCAGGAGGCGCTGCTCTACGCGGTCGCGGCCCTCATCATCACCTGCCCCTGCGGCCTCGCCCTCGCGGTGCCGGCCGTGCAGGTGGTGGCGACGGGCCGGCTCTTGCGCCGCGGCATCCTCGCCAAGTCGCCGACGGCGCTGGAACGGCTCGCGCGGGTCGACACGGTCGTGTTCGACAAGACGGGTACGCTCACGCTTGGCCGGCCGGTCCTGGTGCCCGATCCCACGCGCGATCCGGCCGACCTCGCGGCGGCGGCGGGCCTCGCCCGCGCGAGCCGCCATCCCCTCGCCCGCGCCCTCGCCCGCGCCTGCCCGGCCGCTCCCGTCCGCGACGACGTGACGGAGATGCCGGGCCTCGGGCTGGCGGCGGGCGATGCCCGGCTGGGGAGTGCGGTCTTCTGCGGTGTCGTGGACGCGACCGAGGGCTCGTCGCCGCATCTGTGGTTCGTCCGTCGCGATCGCGCCCCGGTGCGGTTCGTGTTCGAGGATCCGCTACGCCCCGACGCGGCCGAGGTGGTCGCGGCCCTGCGTGATCGCGGGCTCGACGTGCGGCTCCTGTCGGGCGACCGCGCGCGGGTGGTCGCGGCCGCCGCCGCGGCGGCCGGCATCCCCCGCTGGATCGCGGAGACGTCTCCAGTGGGCAAGGTGGCGGCGCTCGACGCGCTGCGCGTCGAGGGTCGCCGTGTGCTGATGGTGGGCGACGGCCTCAACGACGCGCCGGCGCTGGCGGCGGCGAGCGTCTCGATGTCGCCGGCCGAGGCCGCGGACATCAGCCAGACGGCGGCGGACGTGGTGTTCCGGGGCGAGCGGCTCGCCGCGGTGGCGGACGTGCTCGGTACGGCACGGCTGGCCGACCGGGTGGTGAGACAGAACCTCGCCTTCGCGCTCGTCTACAACGTTGTGGCGGTGCCGATGGCCATCCTCGGCCTCGTGACGCCCGCAATCGCCGCGGCCGTCATGTCGACCTCGTCGATCGCGGTGGTGCTCAACGCGCTGCGCACCGGTCGGTCCCTCAAGGGAGCATCGAAATGGACATCCTGATCTATCTGATCCCTCTCGCCCTGGGCTTGGGCGCCCTGGCGCTGGTCGCCTTCCTCCTGGCCATCCGCGGCGGTCAGTTCGAGGATCTCGAGGGCGCCGCCACGCGGATCCTCTACGACGACGCCCCCCTGCCCCGCCCCGTCCGCCGGGAGAACCCGGCCGAGTGACCGCCGCCGACGGGCCGCCGGGGGGGGGTCGTGGCGAGACCCCTGTCCGGGCTTTTGGACCAGCGTGAGGATTTTTGGTTTGCGGTCTTTCGCTGACACGAACGCCCCGCCGGTTTTCCGGTCGGGGCATTGGTGTTTTCGTGTCGAGGTGAAGTGACCGATTTGTGCGCTTGGCGGACCTGGCGGCGA
>CANGXM010000081.1 GCA_947457845.1 Rhodospirillales bacterium
AGTCGATCGTGCTGCCGGCCGGCGCGCCGTTGAGGAAGGTGACCGGGCGTGTCGGCCAGGCCTGGGCGCGGGCGGACGCGAGAGGAACGGCCGCGGCTGCGGCGGTGGCGGCGAGAAGGGTCCTGCGGGTCAACATGGGTCCTGGTCCTCCCTGTGGTTCGGTTCAGTGGGGGCGGCGCATCCCCGCCCAGAGCGCGGCGACCTCGCGGAGCGTGTCGCCGATCGGAGCCGCGCCGGTCGCGGCCGCGTGCAGGCGGCCGGCGGCGGCGTTCTGGACGTGGTGGAACCCGGGCCCGTTGGCCCGGACGTAGGCGGTCTCGGCACTCCGGCGGGTCGCCGTGAAGAAGCCGCCGACCATCGCGTCGGCGGCGGGCGAGTCCCAGGCCGCGCGCTGCGCCGGCTGCCCGCCGAAGCGGACGTAGAGCGTCGACTGCACCGCCGGCGACGTGAGCCAGAGGAGGTGCTCGGCCGCGGCCTCCGGACAGCGGCTGCGGGCCGAGACGCCGATCCCCGCCCCGCCGAGGATGGCGCCACGGACGGGGCCCCCCAGCCGCGGATCGTGGAAGGCGAGCGGGCGGGGCGCGTAGCCCGGGACCGAATAGGTGGAATAGCCGTAGGTGAGCGGCATGAAGGCGATCGCATCGGTCGCCCCCATCCGGTTCAGGAGCGCCGTCGGATAGGTCTCGAAGCAGGCAGGGTCGACCAGTGCCGCCAGATCCCGCAGCTTTCCAAGCGCGTCCGCCGCGACGTCGGGGTCGAACGGGCGACCGTCGGTCCGGTGCAGCGGCGTGTCGCCCGCGTGGGCGCAGAGCGTCAGGAACCCGCCCCAGATGCCGGTCGGGCGCATCGGCATGGCGACGAGGCCGGTCTCCCTCGCCAACGCCACCGTCTCCGCCCAGTCCGCGGGCAGGGAAAGGCCGCGGGCCGCCAGCAGGTCCGGGCGGGAGACGGCGACGTGGGTCGCGACGTCGAGGGCGAGGGCCGCCTGCCCGCCCGGCACCGCGAAGGCGTCGTGGAGCGGCGAGACCGTGCCCGCCCGCCGCGCGGCCAGCACGTCCGCGGGAACGAGCCGCTCCAGCGGCACGACCCAGCCGGCCCCGACGGCCTCGCCGGCCATGGGATAATCGAAGACCAGCAGGTCGAAGTCGTCGAGGAATGGCTCCAGCGGCTCTTCCCCGAACGACCGGAGGGATCGTGCCGTCCACGTGACGGGCGCGTCCGGCCGCCCGTCTTCCCAGACGCGGCCGAGTGCTGCCAAGGGCGCGAAGCCGCGGGTGTGCGCCCAGGTGAGCCCGCGAAGCCCGGTCACGCCCGCATCCCCCGCATCCGGCGGACGGCGGCGATCGTCGCCTTGAGGTAGCCGATGGTGAAGGCGCGCGCGGCGAACCCGCCCATGGGGTGCGAATAGGGGGTCTTGGAGGCCGAAAGCTCCGTCCGCCACTCCACGTCCATGTCGATCTGCGGGACGTGGCCCGGGATCATCACCCCGTCGAACCCCACCTCCTCCAGTGCCGCGATCAGCTCGATCGGGTCGTAGTCGGCGTCGTCGACGAAGCTCTCGGTGAAGGCGGGCACCGTGCCGCGGGTCGCCTGGAAATGGACGTAGTGCAGCTTCTTCTGCGGACCGAAGTGGCGGATGGCGGCGACCAGGTCCTCACCCATCGCGCCCCAGTTGCCGAGGCAGAAGGTGAGCCCGTGCGCCTCGCTGGGCACGATCGACAGCGCGCGTTCGAGGTTGGCGCGCGAGCGCATCAGGCACGGCAGGCCGCCGAGGCGCTCCACCGGCGGGTCGTTGGGGTGGATCGACAGACGCACGCCCTCGGCCTCCGCGGCCGGGATCACGCGACGCAGGAAGTATTCGTAGTGGTCCCAGAACTCCTCTTCCGAATAGGCGCGGTCGGCGATCAGCGGCGCGTTGTCCATCAGCCGCAGGTCGAAGGCCGTTGCCTTGGCCCCGCCGCGGATGCGGTTCGAATAGGTCGACCGCCACACGCCGTTGATCATCCAGTTGTAGCCGAGCACCGGGATGCCGGCCCGGCCGACCGCCTGGATGATCCGTTTGTAGGCCTCGATCTGCTGGTCCCGGCCCTCCTTGCCCAGGATGATCCGGTCGTAGAAGTGCGCCGAGACCGTCTCGACCGCGAACAGCCGCAGCCCGTGCGCCTCGCAGCGGGTGCGGACGGCCATCAGCTCCTTGAAGTTCAGGGCGTCCGGCGTGGGGAAGGTGGTCGCCCACAAGATCGTGTCGTCCACGCCAAGCTGCTTCATGAAGCGCAGCCGGTCCTCCGTCGGCGGCCAGAAGGTGGCGATGGCCGTCCGCATGGGGAGTGCTGCCCAGTCGTGGCGGGCGGGGTGCGTCTGGATGGCGGCGGTCATCGGTGGTCTCCTAAACTCCAGCGGATGCCCGTCGCCTGCATGAGCCCCTTCATGTAGCCGACGGTGAAGATCATCCCGTTCGCCTCGTAGCCGACGTTGATCCCATGGACCGGGCCGTCGTGGGCCGCGTCGCCGTCCATGGCGGGCGCGTGGTCGGGACGGATCGGCACGTCGAGCCCGGCCGCGGCGTAGGCGCGGAAGACGGCCGCCATGTCGGTGTCGCCGTCGTCGGGGAACGTCTCTTCGAACCGGGATGCCGTGCCGCGCACGTCGCGGACGTGGATGAAGGCGATCCTGTCCTTGAACCGTCGGATGCAGGCGGGGACGTCCTCGCCCATCGTCTTCAGGCTTCCCTGGCAGAAGGTCATGCCCACGGCCGGGCTGTCGGCCAGCGCGATCGCGCGCTCCATCGCGTCGGCCGAGGTCAGCACCCTGCCGATGCCCCTCAGGCTGGGCACCGGCGGGTCGTCGGGGTGGAGGCCCAGCGTGACGCCCGCCGCCTCCGCCGCCGGGGCGACGGCGCGCACGAAATAGGTCCAGTTGGCCCAGATCCGGTCGTGGGGAACGATGCCGGCCTCCGTCGGGCCCATCGCCTCGGCCTTCTCCGCGTCGAAGCCGCTGACGAAGGCGCCCCCGCGGGTGGGCACCCGCGGGTCGGTGCGGTACCAGCCGATGCCGACCATGAAGTTGAGGCACAGGAGGCGGATGCCCGCCCGGCCCATGTTCGCCAGCATGGTCCGGTAGCGCGCGATGTCCTCGTCGCGGCCGGGCAGGCCCAGCTTGATCCGGCCCATGTCGAACTGGTCGCCCTCCAGCCCGACGATCTGGAACCCCGCCTCGCGATAACGCGCCACGTGGGCGGCGAGCGCCACCATGTCCCAGGGCGGCGGCCCGCCGGTGAGTTCGGGCGCCAGCTTCGCGATCGCGTGGCGGACGCCCATCTGGCGGGCGACGGCCCAGCGCCGGTCCGGCACCGGGGGGAGCATCATGCAGAGGCGCATGTCGCGGCCCTCCGACCGGTCAGAAGTAGCCGCCGCGCTCGGTGATCGCCTGCACGCTGTCGCCGGCGTCCACCCATTCGAAGATCCGCTTCTCGTTGCCGAGGATCTCCTCCGCCCGCAACAGCACCGCGACCGCGAGCTTGCGCGGGATGACGATCACCCCGTCGATGTCGCCCACCACCACGTCGCCCGGGCGAACGAAGGTCGTCCCGATCTTCACCGGCTGCTGGTAGTGGGAGATGAGGCAGCGCCCCAGGCTGCCGTTCGGGCTGCGGTAGCGGTAGAAGACGGGGAAGTCCTTGGCGAGGATCTGGTGGGTGTCGCGGATGCCGCCGTCGATGACCGCGGCCTTCACGCCCCGCCCGATGGCCGTCGCCGTCATCACCCCGCCCCAGGCCGTCGCCTCCTCGTCGCCCGACGTGTCCCAGACGACGACGCTGTCGGCGTGCATCGCCTCCAGCATCTCGGTGCGGAAGGTCAGCTCGCCCGAGATCTTGGTGTTGGGCGCGCTCTTCACCGTGAAGGCGAAGCCGGCGACGGTCTTCTTGGGCAGGAGCGGCGTGAGCCGGTGCGGCAGGGTCTGGTCCATCAGGCAGTGCTCGCGCAGCACGTCGCTGATGGCGCCGGTGTAGAGCCCCTCGTACCGGGCGATCAGCTCCGCACCGGGAATGGAGAGTTCGACCGGCTCCACCACCTCGCGCTCGCGGATCAGGTCCTCCAGCCGCATCATCCGCGCCTCGCGCTGGAGGGCGCCGGTGTCGGTGGCTCGTGGGTCCGTCATGGAACGTCCTTTCGGGTCAGTCCTTGAGCGCGCCGGCCGTCAGCCCCTGGGCGATGTGCCGCTGGAGGACGAAGGTCGCGATCAGGACGGGGGCAAGCGCGATGGTGGAGGCCGCCATGATCTGCGGCCATTCGATGCCGGTGTCGCCGACGAACTCGGCGATCACGGTGGGCAGGGTGCGCGCCTCGCGGCTGGTGAGCGTGAGGGCGAACAGGAACTCGTTCCACGAGCCGACGAACACGAACACGCCGGTGGCGGCGAGGCCGGGGGCCATGAGGGGCAGCGTGACGCGCACGACCGCCTGGAACCGGTCGGCGCCGTCGACCATGGCCGACTGCTCCAGCTCCTCCGGTATGGCGTCGAAGTAGCCCTTCAGCATCCACACCGCGAGGGGCAGGTTCAGCGCCACGTAGGCGATCGCGAGGCCGAAGACCGTGTCGTCGAGCCCGAGCCAGCGCAGGTTCAGCGAATAGGGCGTGATGAGCGCGACCGGCGGGAAGATGCGGGTCACCAGCATCCCGAACAGGATCGCGTCCGCGCCGGGGAACCGGTAGCGGGAGATCGCGTAGGCGGCGAGGAGGCCGATGGCGAGGCAGGCGGTCAGCGCGACGAGGCTGATCAGCACGCTGTTGCCGAGCGCCGGGACGAACCCCGCCTTGGCCCAGACCGCCCGGTAGGCGTCGAGGATCGGGGTGAAGATCCAGTCGGGCGGCATGGACAGCGCGTCGCGCTGCGTCTTCACCGACACCGTCGCCATCCAGACGATGGGGAACAGGGTGAGCGACGCGGCCAGCGCGATGGCCACCGTGCGGATCGCCGTGCCGAGGCGCAGCGGGGCGGGGGGCGTCATGCGGCGGCCCTCCGGTAGAGGGTGCGGACGAGGACGAGCGCGAGGCCGGACGTGAGGACGAGGAGGAGGAGCGACAGGGCCGCCGCGTGGGCGACGTCGAACACCTCGAACGCCGACTTGAACAGGAGGATGGAGATCGTCTCGGTCGCCCCGGCCGGCCCGCCGCGGGTCAGCACGTAGACCTCGTCGAAGAGCCGAATGGCGAAGACGACCCGGAACAGGAGTGCCACCAGGATCGCCGGGCGCAGCATCGGAAGCGTGATGTAGCGCAGCCGCTGGACCCAGGTGGCGCCCTCGACCAGCGCCGCCTCGTAGGGCTCCTTCGGCAGCATCTGGAGCGCGCCGATCAGCACCAGGAAGACGAAGGCCGTGTTGTGCCAGATCTCGGTCGTCAGGATCGCGACGAAGGCAGGCAGCGGCCGCGCCAGCCAGAGCACGGGGCCGAAGCCCAGCGTGCCCAGCGCGTGGTTCACGATCCCGAACTCGGAATGGAACATCAGCCGGAAGACCAGCGCGATCACCAGCGGCGTCGCCATGATCGGGGCGACCAGCAGCGTGCGGAACAGGCGCCCGCCGACGATCCCCTCGTGCACGGTCAGCGCCAGCGCCAGGCCGATCAGGAATTCCACCGCCACCGCGACGACCGTGATCGTCATGGTGACGCGGATCGCGTTCCAGACGTGCGGATCGGCCAGGACCTTCGCCATCGTGCCGAAGCCGACGAAGGCCTCGGGCAGGTCGCTCTCGATCAGGTTCCAGCGGTGCAGCGAGGCGAACAGGTTGAACAGGATCGGATAGCCCACGGTGACCGCCAGCACGACGACCGCCGGCGCGACGAGCACGTAGGGCACGAGCCGTGCGCGCAGCCGGGCCCGGCGGGCGTCGGCCCGCCAGTCGGGGAGCCGCGCGGCGGCTCCCCCGTGCCGGACGGTTCCCGTCATCGTCGCCTCACGCCAGAAGCGCGTTGACCTCGCGTTCGGCGTCCCGGAGCGCCGCCTCCGGCGTGGCCGTCCCGGCGAGCGCCGCGCCCAGGTGCCGGCTGAGCGTGTCGTACACGCGCGGCAGCTGCGGCGCGTTGGGCATGATCTTGGCGTGGGGCAGGGCCTGGCCGAGCGCCTCGGCGATGGGGACGGCCTTCAGGAACTCGGGGTCGCGGGCGACCGACAGGCGGCTGACCGGGTTGCCCCGGTTGACGCCCATCCACGTCTGTTGCGGCGTGTCGGTGAGGAACTTGATGAACTCCCAGGCCATCTCCTTCTTCGCCGACGCCCCGTTGATCATCATCGCCCAGCCGCGCGCCGGATAGGCGAGGTTCACCGCCGGGTTGCGCGGCGGCGGGGCATAGCCGATGCGCCCCGCGACCTGCGAGGCCGCCCGGTCCTCGAACCGCGGCCAATAGGCGGAGAACATGACGCTCATGGACGCCTTCTGCTGGGCGACGGCGTTGATCGCGTCATCGAAGCCGTAGGCCGCCGCGGCCGCGTTCACCGTCCGGTCGACGATCATCTGGCGCCGCGCGGTCAGCGCGCTGACACCGGCCGCGTTGTTGAAGGCCGCCTTCTTCCAGTCCGGCGCCTCCAGCAGGTCGGAGCCGAGCGGGGCCGCGAACTCGTACCAGTCGAGCACCGCGACCTGACCCTGCTGGCCCTGGAAGACGATGCCGTGAATGTCGCCCTTGGTCAGCGTCCGCCCCGCGGCGGTGAAGGCGTCCAGCGTCCGCGGCACGGCGAGGCCCGCCTGCTCCAGCAGGTCCTTGCGATAGTAGAGGAGGCTGACCGAGACCCGCTGCGGCAGGCCCATGATCGGGCCGTCGGCGGTCTGCGGCACCCGGAACTGCTGCACCATGCCCGGCGCGAAGTCGGCGAGGCCGCCGTTGGGCGGCGGGTTCGACCGGATCAGCGCGTCCAGCGGTTCGATGAACCGGGCCATGGAACTGGTCCAGAAGGCGTCGGCCACGGACATCATGTCGAAGGCCCGGCCGCGGGCGACCAGCTCCTGCTGGATGCGGGGCCCCAGCGCCTCGGTCGGGAAGGTCACGGCCTCGACCTTGATCCCGCTCTGCGCCTCGAAGCGGCGGAGCATCTCCCCGTCGCCGGTGGCGGCGAGGATGGCCGGGTGCGTCACCCAGGCGAGCGTGCGGGTCTGCGCCCGAAGCACGGCGGGCGCGGCGACGGCGGTGGCGATCGCGGCGGTCCCGCCGAGGAGATGGCGTCGGTTCAGCATCGGGGTCCTCCCAGAAGTCAGTTCATATTTGAACTTGCGTTTCTTATCTGAAACGGTAATCTCGGACCCACGATCCCGTCAAGTCCCCCGTGCGAGCCATGGCCGAACACCGAATCCCCGCCGTCGAGCGGGCCATCGAGATCCTCGACGTCATGTGCGGCATGGGCGACGCGCCCTCGATCAAGGGGCTGGCGCAACGGCTCGACATCCCGCGGTCGACCGTCTACCGGATCCTCAATTCCTTCGAGGCGCATGGGCTTGCCGTCCGTGCGAACGACGGCACCTGGGCGCCTGGGCCTCGGCTGCTGCGCTATGCCCAGGCGGTGCCGCGGGGCGTCGATCTGGTGACGGTGGCGCAGCCGGCGCTGGACGACCTGGCCAACGCGCTGGGCGCCACGGCGAAGCTCTCGGTGCTGGACGGCGACGCGGCGCTGGTGGTCGCGACGGCGGAGAGCGCCAGCACCTATTCCATCACCACCCGGGTCGGCCGCCGCTTTCCGCTGCACGCGGGCGCCGCGAGCAAGGTGCTGGCCGCCCACCTGCCCGACGACCGGCGGCGGGCCTGGCTCGAAGGACCGCTCGCCAAGGTCACCGACGCGACCATCACCGACCCCGCCGTCCTCGGCCTGATGCTCGACGGGGTCCGCGCCCTGGGCGTCGCCATCGACCGGGGCGAGTTCGTGGCCGGCGTCGGCGCCATCGCCGCCCCGGTCTTCGACCCGGCGGGCGGCTGCGTCGCGGCGGTGAGCGTGCCGTTCCTGACGACGGAGGCGCCGGCCCGCGTGACCGCGGTGGAGGCGGCCGTCCGCGCCGCGGCCGACCGGATCACTGCGTCGCTGGGCGGCCCCGTCCGGCAGGCGGCATGACGGGCGCGCGGGTCCTCGCCGACGGATTGCGGTTCCCCGAGGGGCCGGCCTTCGCGCCGGATGGCTCGCTCTGGGGCGTCGAGCTTCAGGGCGGGTGTCTGTTCCGCCTCGACGCGGCGGGTGCCGTCGTCCGGGTCCCGACGGGCGGCGCGCCGAACGGGCTCGCGTTCGACGGCACCGGGCGGCCATGGTTCTGCGACGCCGACCGGGGCCAGATCCGCCGCCTCGACGCCGACGGAACGGCGCGCGTCATGGCCGATGCGGGCGACGACCGCCCGCTCGACCGGCCGAACGACCTCGCCTTCGATCCCGCCGGCACCCTGGTCTTCACCTGTCCCGGCAACTCCCGGACCGAGCCGACCGGGACTGTCTGGGCCCGGACGCCGGACGGGACGGTGCTGCGCGTCGCCTCCGGCCTCTTCTTTCCCAACGGCCTCGCCTTCACGCCCGACGGCCGCGAACTGGTGATCGCGGAGACCTATCGGCACCGGCTCTGGCGGGGTGGCTGGGATGCGGTGGCGCGGCGCTGGACCGATCCCGCCCCGTGGGTGGAGGTGGGCGGGCCGATCGGGCCCGATGGCATGGCCTTCCTGGCGGGCGGGACGCTTGCCGTTGCCGTCTTCGGCCGGTCGCGGATCGTCCTGGTCGCGCCGGACGGCCGGATCCTGGGCGGCATCGACGTCCCGGGCGAGAGGCCGACGAACGTCGCCTTCGACCCGGCGGAGCGGCATGGGATGGTCGTCACCGAGGCCGAGCAGGGACGCCTGTTGTCGTTCCCTGACGTCGGTCCCGGTGTCCGACTGTTCGGAAGGTGAGGGCGCGGAGCACGGGTCGGGCCCGGGCGATCGCTGGCGCCGCCGCAAAGGTCGGGCACGATGCGGCCCTGACGGCGGCCGCGTCTGGCGCTTCGCCGCTGCATCCTGTCGTTGCGCCTCCAAGCCATCGCGAGGATTGCATCTCGGCCCGTGAGATGCCGGTCCGACGGGCCGCGTTCGACTTGACCGCGCGCACCCACCCCTCGCACAGTCCTTCCGCACAGGATCGTCGCGATCACTCCGGCACGGTTGGTCATCGGTAAGGCGGATCAAGGGCTTGGTCCTCTATCGGGGTTCCCGTTCCGGAGGGGACGCCAACGCCGTCAGGGGGCTGCGCGCCACCCGCTCGCCGTGGCGGCGCTCGGTGCGGCCATCAGGACCGGTGGGACATCCGAAAAGGGGGGGCAATGAGCGACACGGGCGGGAGCCGGACGCTCCTCTGGGTCGGCGTGGCCGCGGCCGCCTTCGTCGCCTTGCGGCTCCTGCCGGCGCCGGCCGGCATGGCACCGGCCGCATGGACGGTGACGGCGATCGCCGCGGCGATGGTGGTGCTCTGGCTGTCGGAGGCGCTGCCGCTGGCCGTCACGGCGCTGCTGCCGCTGGTGCTGCTGCCGCTGACCGGCGTCGCCGCGGTCCGCCAGGCCGCCGCACCCTACGCCGACCCGGTCGTCTACCTGTTCCTCGGCGGGTTCGTCATCGGCGCGGCACTGGAACGGTGGAACCTGCACCGCCGGATCGGCCTGCGCATCGTCCGGGCGGTCGGGACCACGCCGCGCCGCCTCGTGGCCGGGCTGATGCTGGCGACGGGGTTCATCAGCCTGTGGGCCAGCAACACCGCCACCGCCATCATGATGCTGCCCGTCGCGACCACGATCGTCGCCCTTTATGACGGCGAACCGGGGATCGACGGGGCCACGCGCCGCAATCTCCCGGTCGTGCTGCTCCTGGCGGTGGCCTACGGGGCGAGCATCGGCGGCATCGGCACCCTGATCGGCTCACCACCCAACGCCATCTTCGCCGCCTACATGGCGCGCGAGCACGGCGTGACGGTGGGCTTCGCCCAGTGGATGGCGATCGGCGTGCCGACGGCGCTCGTCGTCGGCGCGGGGGTCTGGGGGATCCTCGTTCTGCTCCACCCGGTCGCGCCGACCGGCGCCGAGGCGGTCGCCCGGCGGATCCGGGCGGAACTGACGGGCGCCGGCCCGCTCTCCGCCGCCGAGGCCCGGGTGGCGGCCATCTTCCTCCTGACCGCCGCGGCGTGGGTCGCGCGCCCCCTTTACGCCCCCCTCGTGCCGGGCATCGACGATTCGGTGATCGCCGTCGCCGCGGCCGTCGCGCTGTTCGTCGTCCCGGCCGGCGACGGGACCGGTCGGCCGTTGCTGGTGTGGGACGATCTCGCGGACCTTCCCTGGTCGGTGCTGCTCCTGTTCGGCGGGGGCCTGTCGCTGGCCGACGCGATCGGCCGGACCGGGCTCGCGGACTGGGTGGGCACGCAGGCGGGGGTGTTCGACGGCTGGCCGCCGCTGGCGGTGGTCGCCGCCGTCACGCTGGTGATGATCTTGGCCACCGAGCTGATCAGCAACACCGTGGCCGCGGCCACCTTCGTGCCGATCGGGGCGGCGGTGGCGATGGGCCTCGGGCTCGCGCCGGCGACGCTGGCGATGCCGCTGACGCTTGCCGCGTCGCTGGCGTTCATGCTTCCGGTGGGCACGCCGCCCAATGCGCTCGTGTTCTCGACCGGCCGGCTGTCGATCCGCGACATGGCGCGGGCCGGGCTTTTGGCGAACCTCCTCGCCGCCGCCGTCATCACCGCCGCCGCCGCCCTGGCGGAAGGCCGCCTGTTCGTCGGCTGAGGCCGGCCGCGGGGCGTGCGCGGCAGAGCACGGCCGACGTGATGGCCAGCCTGCCGGCGCTGCTCCTCGCCATCCTCGTCGCGGCCCTCTTCGGCGGCTCCGTCATCGCGCTGACGGTCCGTCGTCGCGATGCTCGCCGACCGGTCCCCGCCCGACGCCCGAGGGCGGCGGATCAGCCCCGGCGCGGCCGGCTGCGGAGTGCGGCCAGCGCCGGCGTCGCGTGCTCGTGCTCCGGCCCGCCGTCGTCGTGGCGGTGGCGGTTCCCGTCGGTGGTCACGGGCACGACGTTCGCCTGCCCGAATCTCACGCCGCGCTCGGCCACGGTCGCCTCCGCCACCCGGCGCACCCGGTCCGACCGCCCGCGCATCAGCACGACCTCCAGGCACTCGTGATGGTCGAGGTGGGCGTGCATCGTGGCGATCACGAGATCGTGGTGATCATGCTGCGCGTCGGCGAGGCGGCGGACGAGGTCGCGCTCGTGATGGTCGTAGACGTAGCTGACGGCTGCGACGCAGAGGCCACCCGGCGCGTCCGAGGCACCGGGGGCGAGGCCGCTGCGCACGAGGTCGCGGACGGCCTCGGACCGGTTGGTGTAGCCGCGCCGGACCATGAAGGCGTCGATCGCCGCGGCGGTGTCGTCGTCGAGACTGATCGTCAGGCGCTGGACCATCGGCGCATTCCCCCGGGTTGGCGTAGGGAGCGTGTCCGATGCGGGGCAAGGGGGCAATGGCGGACGCGCTCGGCCGCCCCCTCGCCCGTCGGTGAGGTCGCGGGTCTTGCCCCAGAACACGCGGTAGGCGAACGCCGTGTCGCCGAGGATCTTCGCAAGCACCACCGCCGCCCCGGCGAGGATGATCGCGAGGCTCTCGTCCGAAGCCGCCGCCTGCCAGATCGTGAGCCGCTCCGGCACCACGTAGGGGAAGAAGGAATAGGCGAGGCCCTGGAACCCCAGAACGAAGATCCCGACGGCACCGGCGAACGGAACACAGCACCAGCCGTCGTCCGGGCGGGGGAGGGTGCGGCGCATCGACCACAGGACGGCGAACAGCGCGGCCGGCAGCCAGCCGGGACCGAACAGTCCGTCCATCTCCGTCCCTCCCCGATCAGGCGGCAGGCGGTACCGGCAGGGCCGCGGGGCCCGGTCGCGCCTGCCGGACGCCCTCGCTAGCCTTCTTCGCGAGGTGGAAGAGGGCGCCGACGTGGGCGCCCCCGACCGACAATCAGCACGCGTGCCGCTCGGCGTCCCGTCGCGGAGGGCGGGTCCGCGGGGTTGCTGGAAACCTCCCGGTAGGGGCGACGACCGCCTTTGCCCGTCCCTCACCGCGCCCGCGGGTGCGCCGCGGCGTGGACCGCGATCAGCCGTTCGGCGTCCACGTCGGTGTAGCGCTGGGTCGTCGACAGCGAGGCGTGGCCCAGAAGGTCCTGGATCGCGCGCAGGTCCGCCCCGCCGGCCAGCAGGTGGGTGGCGAAGCTGTGGCGCAGCGCGTGGGGCGTGGCGCTGTCGGGCAGGCCCAGCCCGGCCCGCACCGCGCGCATCGCCTTCTGCGCCACGCCCGCCTGGAGGCGGGCGCCCTTTTCGCCCCGGAAGAGGGGGGCGTCGGCCTCCATCGGCCAGGGACAGGCGACGGCGTAGGTCGCCACCGCGGCGCGCACCGCCGGCAGCACGGGGACGAGGCGCTGCTTCGATCCCTTGCCGGTCACGACCACCGTCTCGCCCAGCGGAAGGCAGCCGGCATCCAGGCGCAGCGCCTCGTCGATGCGCAGGCCGCAGCCATAGAGGAGAGTGAACAGCGCCCGGTCGCGCGCCGCGATCCAGTCGCCGCCGTCGCCGGCCACGGTCAGCACGTCGGCCGCGTCCACCTTCGTCAGCGGGCGCGGCACGCGGCGCGGCACCTTGGGCGCCCGCGCCATCGCGACCGCGGGGTTGTGGAGGTGGCCCGCCCGGTCGAGGCGCCGGAAGAACGCCTTGATCGCCGAGAGCGCGCGGGCCCTGCTCGCGGGGTCGAGGTCGCGGCGGGCGAGTTCGGACTGCCAGGCCCGGATCTCCCGGATGCCGAGCCCCGCGAGATCGGAAAAGCCCGGCGGCCGGCCGCGATAGCCGGTCAGGAAGGCGAGGAAGACGGCCGTGTCGTGCAGATAGGCCGCGACCGTGTGGCGCGAGGCGGCGCGCTCGGTCGCCATCCAGAGCCGCCAGTCCTCGACGGCCGCGACGACGTCGGCCTGCGCCTGGAGCGTCAGCGCGGTCGCGTCGCCCATGCGGCCCCGCGTCTCAGGCCGGCAGGTCGAGCCAGGCGCGGATCTGGCGTTCCACGACCCGGGCGAGGAAGTTGACGAGTTCGGTCCCCTGGCCCGCGTGGAACGTGTCCGGATCGCGCGAGCCGAAGGCGAGGAGCCCGTCCGGCGTCTCGTCCGAGATGCGAAGGCGGATCAGGACCTCCGACTTCACGAGGCCGGCCGCCGGGCCCCAGATCTCCGGGTCGGCGGTCACGTCGTCGCGCAGGCTGATGTCGCGCTTGCCGAGCAGGCGGGCGACGGTGCCCGGCTCCGCCACCCGGACGCCGGAGCGGTTCACCCGCGGCATGTCCGCCCCCGCGTTCGCCTCGACCAGGAGCGAGACCGCGTCGAGGTCGAGCAGCACCGCGAGGTCGGTGGTCACCGTCTGGATCAGCTGCTCGAACGACGTCGCGTCCAGCAGGAAGAGCACCGCGGCGTGGACGCGGTTCTGGTTGTTCAGATTGGCGCGGGTGGTGGCGATCAGCTCCCGCTGCTGCTCCCTCAGACGATCCGCGTCGTTGCGGAGCTTCTGGAGCTGGAAGTGCTGCAGGTCGACCACCCGGTCCCCGTGGTCGGGGATGGGGAGGGTCAGCTGCTGCAGCACCTCGGGGTGCCGGAGCAGGAAGTCCGGGTGCTCCCGGAGCCAGGTGATCACGTCCTCGGCCAGAACCGGGTCGAGGGTCGCTTCGCGGTGGCCCGTATCCCTGATCATGCCGGTCGCCTCGGTTTCGGTCGGCCCGTTCCTTCGGGTCGCGGGGGAATCAGTGACCCCCGGGCGCTCACTTGTCCAGAATGGACTGGCCGGTCTTGGCCCAGTCGGCCACGAACTGCGCCAATCCCTTGTCCGTCAGGGGGTGGGCGTAGAGCTGGCGCAGCACCGAAGGCGGCATGGTCGCGACGTGGGCGCCCATCTTCGCGCTTTCGACGATGTGCCCGGGATTGCGAATCGAAGCGACCAGAACCTCGGTGGCGATTCCCGGATAGTTGGCGTAGATCTCGACGATGTCGCGGATGAGCGACAGCCCGTCGTGGCCGATGTCGTCGAGACGGCCGACGAAAGGCGACACGAAGGTGGCGCCGGCCTTGGCGGCCAGGAGCGCCTGGGCGGCCGAGAAGCAGAGCGTGACGTTCACCATCGTCCCGTCGGTCGACAGGCGATGGCAGACCTTGAGCCCTGCCGGCGTCAGCGGCACCTTGACCGCGACGTTGGGGGCGATCTTCGCGATGTGGCGCCCCTCCGCCAGCATCGTCTCGTAATCGGTCGCCGCCACCTCGGCGCTGACCGGGCCCGGGACGATCTCGCAGATCTCCGCCACGAGGGAGAGGAAGTTGCGGCCGGACTTGGCCACGAGGGAGGGATTTGTGGTCACCCCGTCCAGGAGGCCGGTTTCGGCCAGCTCGCGGATCTCGGCCACGTCGGCCGTGTCGATGAAGAACTTCATGGATCCGACCCCAATCCTTCTGCGCCGCCCCCGTCTGCGCCACCGTCGTCGGGGGGCGGCCGGTTGACCATGGGGGAGGGGTCTTACAGCGCGTCGGGGTCCCGCGCCAGCGTGCTCTTGCCCCTGCCGCTGGCCGGTGCCTACGACTACCGCGTCCCCGACGGCATGGCGCTCGAACCGGGCGCGTACGTCGAGGTTCCGCTGGGCCCCCGCCGGCTCGTGGGCGTGGTGTGGGGGGGCGGCGGTGGCGATCTGGCCGAGGGCCGGCTGAAGGCGGTCGTCCGCCGCTTCGACACGCCCCCGATGCCGGACGTCGTGCGCCGCTTCGTCGACTGGGTCGCGGCCTACACCCTCGCCCCGGTCGGCGCGGTGCTGCGCATGGTCCTGGGATCGGCGGAGGCGCTGGAGCCGCCGCGGCCGACGGTCGCCTACCGGCGGTCGGACGCGCCGCTGCCGCCGTCCCTCAAGCTGACCGACGCCCGCCGGCGGGTGCTGGCCGAACTCGAGGACG
>CANGXM010000082.1 GCA_947457845.1 Rhodospirillales bacterium
CCGAGAAACGACCGCGCGGCGGCGATCTTGAAGAAACGCACGCTCACCAACCTCTACAACGAGCGCCCGGCCTGGCTCGACCACCTCCACCGCCGCCTCGACGCCGCCGTGGCCGCCGCCTACGGCTGGCCCGCCGACCTGCCCGAGGCGGACGCGCTGGCCCGCCTGTTCGCACTGAACCGGGAGCGGGCGGCGAAGACCCCATGATCGTTATGATCATAAATCAAACAATGGACGCAATTCCGCAAATGAAGTTGACAGATGATCAACCTTGGCCCACCCTCCGTCGCGTCGGGGCCGGGCTATGGGACGGTGCGGCCGATGCCCGTGTTCCATGACGAGCGTCGCCGCCTGCGGGACCTCGTCGCCGATCCCGACACGCTCATTCTCCCACGGCCCCACGCGGTCCGAAGGATGGCCGAACGCAACGTCTCCCGTCTTGTCGCCGAACGACTCGTCGGGACGGGAAAGGTCGTCGCCGTCGAGACCGAGGTGAGCGGGGAGGAACGGTGGTCCGTCGAGGGGGCGGACACGGACGGCCACGCGATCACGGTCGTCTGCGTCCCGAACGTCGACGACCGCCTCGTCGAGATCGTCACGGTGTTCTGAATGGCCCGAACGGGCGCGGGGAGGTCCAAGGTGCCGATCGAACGACGGGTGCTCCCGGAACATGCGGAACCCCTGCTGGGGCTGCCCTATCCGGTCATCGTCCACGATGCCGCCGTGCAGGTCGTCGACACGGCGACGGGGGACGTCCGGGGTGTGTCGATCCCCGACCTCGAGGGGCTGGCCGCCGCGGTCGCGATGGCGCGTTGCCTGATCCCCGTGCAGCTGGCGCCGCAGGAGATCCGGTTCGTGCGCGAGGTCCTGCAACTGCGCAGCGGCGAGCTCGCCGGTCGGATCGACGTCGATCCGGCCACGTTCAGCCGCTACGAGACCGGGGCACAGGGGGTGGGCGAGCAGACGGAGCGGCTGTTCCGCATCTTCGTGTGCGCCACGTTGGCGGATCGGCTGCCCGGAACGGCGTTCGACCCGCGCATGATCACGTCGATGAAGGTGCGCCGACGGGCCGAGGGCGATCCGTGGCCGGAGATGCGGTTCCGGCGCGTCCGCGTGAAGACGCAGGGCACCGTCGCCGACCAGTGGGACGCGACGCCGCTGGCCGCGTGAGCGGCGCCCACCCCCCGGTTGACACCCGCCGGGGCCCGCCGCATGGTGCCGCACCCTCCATCCGTTCGGCCTGCATCCCATGACCGTCTCAGCCCTCGAAGCCGCCGTCGAAGCCGCCTGGGAGGCGCGCGCCGACCTCTCGCCCGCCACCCGGGGCGAGCAGCGCGACGCGATCGAGACGGCGCTGGCCGAACTCGACGCCGGCCGCCTGCGCGTGGCCGAGAAGGTGGACGGGGCGTGGCGCGTCAACCAGTGGCTGAAGAAGGCCGTGCTGCTGGCCTTCCGCGTCAACGACTTCCGCGTGATGCCGGGCGGCGCCGACGATCCGCAGGCGGGAATGCACGCGTGGTGGGACAAGGTGGCGCTGAAGACCGCCGGATGGGGCGAGGCGCAGTTCCGTGCCGCCGGCTTCCGTTCGGTCCCCGGCGCCGTCGTCCGCCGCTCGGCCTACATCGCGCCGTCGGTCGTGCTGATGCCGTCGTTCGTCAACGTCGGCGCCTATGTCGACACGGGCACGATGGTCGACACCTGGGCCACCGTCGGCTCCTGCGCCCAGATCGGCAAGAACGTCCACCTCTCCGGCGGGGTCGGCATCGGCGGGGTGCTGGAACCCCTCCAGGCGAACCCCGTCGTGATCGAGGACGACTGCTTCATCGGCGCCCGCTCCGAGGTGGTGGAGGGCGTGATCGTGGAGCAGGGCGCCGTGCTCGCCATGGGCGTCTTCCTCTCCTCCACCACGAAGATCGTCGACCGCGCCACGGGCGAGACCTTCGTCGGCCGCGTGCCGGCCTTTTCGGTGGTGGTGCCGGGGGCGCTGCCCGGAAAGCCGCTGCCCGACGGGTCGCCCGGCCCCAGCCTCGCCTGCGCCGTCATCGTCAAGCGGGTGGACGCGCAGACCCGGGCGAAAACCGCCATCACAGACCTTCTCCGAGACTGAGGGACCCCATGTCGATCGATCCGGTGGCGCTGGCCTCCAATCTGGTCCGCTGCCGCTCGGTGACGCCGGAGGACGCGGGTACCCTCGACGTGCTCGAGGCCGCGATCCGGCCCTTAGGGTTCGATGTCCACCGCCTGCGGTTCGAGGCGCCGGGCACCGCCGCGGTCGACAACCTCTGGGCGCGGCTGGGCCCGCCGGGCCACACGATGGTGTTCGCCGGCCACACCGACGTGGTGCCGCCCGGCACCGGCTGGGCGACCGACCCGTTCGGCGGGGCGGTGCGGGACGGGCGGCTGTGGGGCCGCGGGGCGGCCGACATGAAGAGCGCCATCGCCGCCTTCGTCGCCGCCGTGTCCGAGGTGACCGACGGCGGGCGCCGGCCGCCGCCGGGGGGCATCGCGCTGCTGATCACCGGGGACGAGGAGGGGCCGGCCGTCAACGGCACCGCGGCCCTGCTCCGCTGGCTCGCGGCGCGCCGGGAGCGGATGGACGTCTGCCTCGTGGGCGAGCCGACGAACCCGTCCGTGCTGGGCCAGATGATGAAGATCGGCCGGCGCGGCTCGATGACCGGGCATCTCGCCGTGCGGGGCACGCAGGGCCACGTGGCCTATCCGCAGCGGGCGGACAACCCGCTGCCCCGGCTCGTCCGGATGCTCGCCGCCCTGACCGCGGCCCCGCTCGACAGCGGGAACGCGCATTTCGAGCCCTCCTCCCTCCAGATCACCACCATCGACGTCGCCAACCCCGCCACCAACGTCATTCCCGCCGAGGGGCAGGCCGTGTTCAACATCCGCTTCAACGACCTGCACACCGCCGAAAGCCTGAAGACCTGGGCGGCGCGCAAGCTGGCCGCCGTGGACGGCGCGTTCGAACTGCGCTGGGAGGTTTCGGGCGAGGCGTTCCTGACGAAGCCCGGCCCCTGGGTCCGCACCGTGGCCGGGGCGGTGGAGGCGGTGACGGGCGTGCGCCCGGAACTCTCCACGTCGGGGGGGACGTCGGACGCACGCTTCATCCAGGCGTTCTGTCCGGTGGTGGAGTTCGGCGGGGTGGGGGCCTCGATGCACAAGGCGGACGAGAACCAGGCGACGGACGACATCCGGCGCCTCGCGGCGGTCTATCGCGACGTGATCCTGCGCCACTTCGCCGACGCATGATCCCGCCCCCGCTCACCCTGCGCGAGGCGGCGGCGGGGATCTGGGGGGCGCTGCGGCTGCTGCGCTTCGATCCCGCCGGGATGGCCGCCCTCGACACCACCGCGCGCGGGGCGGCGCGCTCCTTCTGGCTGATGCCCTGGCTGTTCGCGCCGTGGCTGCTGATCGTCGCGATCCAGGAGGGGGACGCCCTGGCCGCGGTGCCGTTCTGGCGGTTCCTGACGGTGGAGGCGGTCGGCTACGTGCTGGCGTGGGTCGCCTTCCCGCTGGCGATGGCGTGGGTCGCCGACATGACCGGCGTCCGCGACCGCTGGACCGGGTGGCTCGCCGCCTACAACTGGTCGGCCGTGCCGCAGGTGGCGATCTGGCTGCCCGCGCTGGCGCTGGCGGAGGCGGGCGTCCTGCCCGAGGGGGCGTCGCAGATCCTCCTCTTCGCGGCGTCGCTGGCGATCGTCCTCTACCACGCCTTCATCGCCCGGGCGGCGCTGGGCATGGGCCCGCTGCACGCGGCGATGACGGTGATCCTCGACCTGCTGGTCTCGGCGGTGGTCAACGAGCTGACGCTGGGGGTCATGGGGGTGCGGTGAGGTCCGCCGCCATCTGGTCGCGCATCAGGTACTTCTGGATCTTGCCCGTCACCGTCATCGGGAAGGCGTCGACGAAGCGGACGTGGCGGGGGATCTTGTAGTGCGCGATGCGGCCCTGGCAGAAGGCGCGCAGCTCGTCCGCCGTCATCGTCTCGCCGTCGCGCAGCCGCACCCAGGCGCAGACCTCCTCGCCGTAGCGGGGATCGGGAACGCCGATCACCTGCACGTCCTGCACCTTGGGGTGGGAATAGAGGAACTCCTCGATCTCCCGCGGATAGACGTTTTCCCCGCCGCGGATGATCATGTCCTTGATCCGGCCGACGATCCGGCAATAGCCCCGCTCGTCCAGCGTGGCGAGGTCGCCGGTGTGCATCCAGCGGCCCTCGTCGATGGCGTCCCGCGTCTTCTCCGCGTCGTCCCAATAGCCCAGCATCACGCAGTAGCCACGGGTCAGCAGCTCGCCGGGCGTGCCGGGCGGCACGATGCGCCCCTCGGAATCCACGATCTTCACCTCGACGTGGGGCATGATGGTGCCGACGGTGGAGACCCGCAGGTCGAGCGGCGTGTCGACGTGGGACTGGAAGCTGACAGGGCTCGTCTCCGTCATGCCGTAGGCGATGGTGATCTCCCGCAGGTTCATCTGCCCGATCGCGCGCTTCATCACCTCGATCGGGCAGGGACTTCCGGCCATGATGCCGGTGCGCAGCGAGGAGAGGTCGAAGTGCCCGAAGTCGGGGTGGTCCAGTTCGGCGATGAACATGGTCGGCACGCCGTGCAGCGCCGTGCACCGCTCCTCGGCCACGGTCTCCAGCACCGCGCGCGGCTCGAACGCCTCGCCGGGGAAGACCATCGCGGCGGCGTGGGTGACGCAGGCGAGGTTGCCCAGCACCATGCCGAAGCAATGATAGAGCGGGACCGGAATGCACAGCCGGTCGTCCGGCCCGAGCCGCATGCACTCGCCGATGAAGAAGCCGTTGTTGACGATGTTGTGGTGGGACAGCGTGGCGCCCTTGGGCCGGCCCGTCGTGCCGCTGGTGAACTGGATGTTGATCGGGTCGTCGAACTGCAGCGTGGGCCCCAGCGCGACGACCTCGCCCATGCGGCCGGCCCCCATCCCCGCCACCGCGGCGAAGGCGATCATGCCTGGCGGCGGCGCGCCGTCGCCGATGGTGACGAGGCGGCGCAGGTGCGGCAGGCGCGCGGCGCGAAGTTCGTCGCCCGTCGTCCCCGTCTCGGGCGCCAGCTCGCGCACCATGGCGACGTAGTCGCTGGTCTTGAACCGTTCGGCGAAGATCAGGACCGAGCAGCCGACCTTGTTCAGGCAGTATTCCAGCTCGTTCGTCCGGTAGGCCGGGTTGATGTTGACGAGGATCGCGCCGATGCGGGCGGTCGCGAACTGGGTCACCACCCACTCCGCGTTGTTGGGCGACCAGATGCCGACGCGGTCGCCCCTGCGGACCCCCAGCGCCAGGAGCCCGGCCGCGAACCGGTCGGCCTCGCCCAGAAGCTCGCGATAGGTCCAGCGCACGCCCTGCTGGCGGACGACGAGCGCGAGGCGGTCGCCGTGCGCCGCCGCGATCCGTTCGAGCAGCGCGCCGACGGTCTCGCCCAGCAGGGGCACGTCGCTGGCGCCGTGGACATAGCTCTGGGTCAGGCCGGTCATGCGCGTTCCCCTCTCCCGGGCGTCGGTCCGGCGGGACGCGCCCGAGGACCGACGGTATCGGCCGGCCGTCGCGAAGTAAACGGAGCGGCCGGGGAGCCCGGCACCGGAGACGCCCATGGATGACCTCGCCGCCGCCATCGCCGCGGCCCGCCTCGCCCGCACCCCCCTGGTGCTGCCCCCCATGGCCCATCCGGCGGACGCCGCGGCGGGCTATGCCGTCCAGGCCGCGGTCCACGCCCGGCTCGCGGGGCCGCTCGGCGGGCGGGTCGGCTGGAAGATCGGCTGCACCACGGCGGTGATGCAGGCCTATCTCGCCATCCCCTCGCCTTGCGCCGGCGGCATCTTCGCCGCCGACCTGCGGGCCGATGGCGCGGTGATCGCGCCGGCCGAGCGGCTGCGGCCGGGGGTGGAGTGCGAGATCGCGGTCCGCCTCGCCCGCGACCTCGACGCCCGGTCGGGACCGGTGGGGGCCGCCGCGGTCGCCGCCGCGCTCGACTGCGCGATGGTGGCGATCGAGATCGTGGACGACCGCTCCGTCGATTGGACCGCGATGGGCGCGCCGACGCTGATCGCCGACGACTTCTTCGCCGCCGGCTGCGTCCTCGGCCCCCCGGTCCCGGCGTCCCGCCTGCCGGACCTCGCCGCGGTCGCGGGGACGACCGTGGTGGACGGGGCCGTGGCCGGGCACGGCACCGGCGCCGACGTTCTGGGCCATCCGCTCGCCGCGGTCGCCTGGCTCGCCGGCCACCTCGCGGCCCGCGGCGGGTGCTTGCGCGCGGGGGAGATCGTGCTGTGCGGCTCGCTGGTCCGCACCGTCTGGCTCGCCCCGGGCCAACGGGCGACGATCGCGGTCGAGGGGCTCGGCCGGGTGTCGGTGGTGCGGGCGGCCTAGACCCGCCCCAGCGCCGGCCTCCGGATCTCGTAGATCATCAAGGCCGTCGCGATGGCGAGGTTCAGGCTGTCGGCGCGGCCCGCCATGGGGATCTTCACGAGGTCGGTGCAGAGCGCCGCGGTCGCGTCCGTGAGGCCGGGGCCCTCGCTGCCCATCACCAGGAGGGTCGGGTCGCGGTAGGCGGCGGCCCGGTAGTCGACCGTGCCGGCGAGGTGCGTCCCCACGATCGATCCGGGCCAGCGCGCCGCCCAGGCGGCGAAGGCGACGGCGTCGGCGCGGACGATGGGCACCGCGAAGATCGAGCCCATCGTCGCCCGCACCGCCTCGATCGAGAAGGGATCGCAGCAGGTGCCGACCAGGATCACGCCCGCCGCACCGGCGGCGTCCGCCGTCCGAACGATCGTCCCGAGGTTCCCCGGGTCGCGGACCTGTTCCAGCGCCACCCAGGTGGCGCCCGGGCGCGGCGTCACGTCGGCGAGCGTGAGGGTGCGCTGGTCGAAGACGCCCACCACCGTCTGCGGATTGTCCTTCGCCGTCATGGCGCCGAGGATCTCGGCCGTGACCGGGAGGAGGCGGGCGTCGCGCGCGCGCGCCCAGTCGAGCACGACGTCGAGGAAGCCCCCGCGGGGGGCGGCGGCGTCGTAGGCCACCATCCGCACCGGCCAGTCCATCTCCCGGGCGGTGCCGGCCAGCTTGAGCCCCTCCGCCACGAAGGCCCCGTGCTCGCGACGGAACTTCCCCACCGCGAGCGAGCGGACGAACTTCACCTGCTCGTTGCGGAAGCTGGTGACGACCGGCGGATCGGGCTCAGGGGGCGCCATCGGCCTCGTACCGCACGTAGAGGGAGGTGGGGACGACGGTGCGCGCGTCCTTGCTGCGCATGACCAGCTCACCGCAGATCGTCCGGCCGCCCACGGGCGCCAGCACGTCGCGCGCGAGCCGGTCGATCGCCACGAACGACGCCCTCAACGCATAGACGGTGAGCACGAGGAACCCGCCCGGCGCCAGCACGTCGCGGCAGCCCTCGAGCAGGTCGCGCAGGTCGGCGAACACGTCCCAGACCTCGCCCTTCGGCCCGTGCCCGTACTTGGGCGGGTCGACGAGGATGCCGTCGTACCGGCTGCCGCGGCGCACCTCGCGCGCGACGAACTTCTTGGCGTCGTCGAGGATCCAGCGGATGCCGTCGGCCGGGAGGCCGGACGCCGCCTGGTTCTCCCGCGCCCAGTCGAGCGCCTTGCGCGAGGCGTCGACGTGGGTGACCCGGGCGCCGGCGGCCGCGGCGGCGAGGCTGGCGACGCCGGTGTAGGCGAACAGGTTCAGGATCCGCGGCGGCTCGCCCGCGGTCGCCGCTCCCGCCGCCGCGCGCCGGCCGACGGCATCGGCGAGCCACGCCCAATGCGGTTCCTGGTCGGGAAAGACCCCGACGTGGCGGAACGAGGTCAGCCGGCAGCCGAACGCGATCCCGCGCCATCGCATCGGCCAGGTCTCGGGCACCGGGCGGGCGAGGGTCCAGCGGCCGTTCTCGTCGTCGCCGCCGGCGGCGAAGCGGGCATGGGCCGCGGCCCAGGACGCCGCGTCGAGGCGCGGGCGCCACATGGCCTGCGGCTCCGGCCGGTCGAGGACGACGCCTCCGAAGCGCTCCAGCTTGCGCCCGTCGCCCGCGTCGAGAAGCTCGTGGTCGGAGAACCCGTCCGCGAAGACGAGGCGCACGTCGGGATCCCGGCCGTCGATCATCCCCTCCGTCACCCCTCTCGCCCCCCAACGGCTCCGGCGCCGGCGCGCGCACGGCCGGCTCTTTTCCCCCGATCGGCGCGCTTCTGCAATCCCCGTGCCCGAAGGGGCTCGCTTGAAACCCTCCAACCGCACTGATATCAGATCATTCGCGGTGCCTTGAACGAAGGAACCGCGTCGACGCCCGCAACCGGAGTTGTCCCCGTGATCGTCCGCGATATCATGAACATCAACGCCACCCGTGTCCGGGCGGGGACGACGATCCGCGCGGCGGTCGACATCCTCTCGAGTTCCAACGCCAGCGACCTCGCGGTCGTCGGCGAGGACGGGCGCCTCCTGGGTGTTCTCAGTGAAGGCGACCTCGTCCGCGCGGTCCTCCCGAAGATGTCGGAGCTGATCGACCGCGGCCTCTCGATGCAAGACAGCTACGACGTGTTCGAGGAGAAGGGACATGACATGGCGGACGAGAGGATCGAGACGCTCGTCATCAGCAACCCGATCGTGCTATCGCCAAAGGACAACATGCAGAAGGCGGCGGCGCTCATGGCGTCGCACAACATCCGCCGCCTGCCCGTGGTCGAGAACGGGAAGCTGGTCGGGACCGTCTCCCGCGCCGACATCTGCCGGGCTATCTTCCGCTGAGAATGCAACCATCGGGCGCCGATGGCGCCTGATCCATTACGAAGGGTTGTGATCTTCGTCGCAATGTCCCTATCATGGGTCCACCCGAAGGGGGGGAGCCGAGGACAGGGTATGTGGGCGGATTTGCAGAAGCCGAAGCGGTTCGACCTCTCCTCGATCGAGATCCTTTTGGCGGAGCCTCCGATCGCGACGCGCCGCGTGCTGCGTAACGCGCTCTATGGTCTCGGCATCCGCAACGTCCTCGAGGTCGAGGTCCCGCTGACGGTCGAGATGCCGACGAAGCCGTCGGTGGACATGCTGTTCGTCGACGCGACCGACGCCAAGGCCGACACGCTACGCCTCGTGACCGAGATCCGGCGGCGGTCCACGCCCTTCGGCCCGTTTGTCGCGATCGTCCTCACCTGCGACGCGCCGACCGAGGACTTCATCAGCCGCGCCGGCGTGGCGGGCGCCGACGGCGTCCTCGCCAAGCCGGTGTCGATGCAGGCGGTGCAGGACCGCATCACCGCGCTGATCGAGGCGCGAAGGCCCTGGGTGGTGACGGAGAACTACATCGGCCCCGACCGGCGACAGTCCGAGCGGGTCGAATCCGATCCCATCCCGACGTTCGACGTCCCCAACACGGTGCGGCGGAAGGCCCGGCAGGAGAGCCTCGCGAGTCTTGCGGAGGACGTCGAGAGCGCGTGGCAGCGCATCGAGATCCAGCAGATGAAGCGGTACGCGTTCCAGGTCGCGTTCCTGACCGAACTCGCCGCAGCACCGCCCACCCGCGGACGGCCGGGCGGCTACGTGACGGAACTGGAGCGCGTCCCCGTGGTGGTGCGGGTCCTCATTGCGCGCATCCGGTCGCCCGAGCTGTCCGACCGCGTCCAGCCCCTCGCCCTCGACATGGTCGATCGCATCGCCGGCTCCACGGGCGATCCGGGCCTCCTCTCCGCCGAACTGCCGGACCTGACGGTGGCGGCGATGGAGATCCTGCGCCTCTGCCTCGGCGTCGCCGACGGCGACAAGGCCTGGGCGGAGGTGAACCGCTCCGTCCGCGGCTTCCTGATGCGCAACCAGCAGGGCTGATCGGCCCCTCCGCCCGGTTCGCGATCGTCGCGCGGGATGGCCACGGCCGGCGTGTGGTGGCGCCTGTGCATGGGCTCGTTCATCTGCCATGGTAACCTGTCAGACGTGAGGGTACCGCTACGATGCGGTGCCGAAAGAACGAAAACGCACGGGGAAACGCCACCATGCCCGACCGCCACGCCGAGGTGCAGTCACGCCTGATCGACGAGGCCGCGGCACTCGTCGCCGCACGGCTCGGTCCCGGCGAGGGGCCGCTTGGCGAGCGGTTCACGCGGACCTTCTTCGCGCGCGTCCCGCCGGGCGACATCGCCCAGCATCCGGTGGAGGAGCTGGCGGGCATCGTGCTGGCCTGCTGGCGCCGCTTCGTCCGCCGCACCCCCGGCAAGGCCGTGGTCGCGGCGTTAAATCCGACCCGGGAAGCCGATGGATTCGTCTCGGTCCACACGCTCGCGCTCTCGATCAACGACGACATGCCGTTCCTGGTGGACAGCACAAGCGACGAGCTGAGCCGCCGCGGATGGGCGGTCCACATGCTGATCCACCCGGTGATGCGGGTCCGCCGCGACGCCGAGGGACGGCTGCTGGAGCTGTTCGCGCCCGACGCGGCGCCCGCCGACGCGGCCAAGGAGAGCGTGATGCTCGTCGCCTTCGACGAGCAGTCCGATCCCGACGTGCTCGCCGACGTGGAGCGCGCGCTGGCCGGCGTCCTCGCCGACGTGCGGTCGGCCGTCGTCGACTGGCGGCCGATGCTGGCCAAGGCGTGGGAGGCCGTGGGCGAGGTCGCCCGGAGCGCGGCGGCCGGCTCCCACGACGAGGTCGCGGAGGCGCAGACCTTCCTGGAATGGCTGATCAAGGACAAGTTCACCTTCCTCGGCTATCGCGAGTACCGGTTCGAGGGCGTGGCCGAGGGTCCGCCCGAGGCGACGTCGCTGCACCTCGTGACGGGCAGCGGCCTCGGCATCCTGCGCGACGAGGCGGTCTCCGTCCTTCAGGGCCTGCGGAACTTCGACCGGCTGCCGCCGGTGGTGCAGGCGTTCCTGCGCCTGCCGCGCCCGTTCATGGTGACCAAGTCCAACCGCCGGTCGACCGTCCACAAGTCGGTCCCGATGGACGTCATCCTGGTCAAGATGTTCGACGACGCCGGGACCGTGACCGGCGAGCGCCTGTTCGTCGGCCTTTTCACCTCGGTCGCCATCGCCGCCCGGGCGGAGGACACGCCCTATCTGCGCCGCAAGGTCCGCAAGGTGGTGGAGCGCGCGGGTTTCGACGCCCGCAGCCACGACGGCAAGGCGCTGCTCCACATCCTGGAGAACCTGCCGCGGCACGAGCTCTACCAGATCGACGACGACGAACTGTTCGAGATGTCGCTCGGCGTGCTGCACCTGCAGGAACGCCAGCGCACCGCGCTGTTCGTCCGCCGCGATCCGTTCCAGCGCTTCGTCAGCTGCCTCGTCTACGTGGGGCGCGACCGCTACGACACGGGCGTCCGCCGCCGGTTCCAGGACATCCTGGAGCGAACCTTCGGCGGCAGCGAGACCAGCTTCAACGTGCAGCTCGGCGATGATCCGCTGGCGCGCGTCCATTTCGTCATCCAGACCGAGAACGCCGGCGGGCGCGCGGTCGACGTCGCCGCGGTCGAGGCGGAGCTGATCGAGGCCAGCCGGAGCTGGTCCGACCGCCTGCGGGGCGTGCTGGTCGCGCGCCACGGCGAGGCGCACGGCCTGTCGCTGCTGCGGCGCTACGCCGACGCCTTCCCCGCCGCCTACCGCGACGAGGTGCCGGCCGAGCAGGCGCCAGACGACCTGTCGATGATGCAGGCCGCCGCGGCCATGGGCCGGCTGCGCGGCGTCCTGCACCGCACCCAGTGGGGCGGGGTCGCCTATCGCGTGTTCAACCCGGGCGGTCCGATCCGCCTGTCCAAGATCCTTCCGGTCCTCGCCAACTTCGGCCTGCCGGTGGCGCAGGAGGAGGGACCGTTCGAGCTGCAGTCGGGCGACGGGATCACGGTCATCCTGCAGGACTTCGTCTCCACCGCCGATCCGCCGCCGGCGGAGCGGATGGAGGAGCTTGTTCCGCTGTTCGAGCAGGCGTTCCTCGCGGTCTGGGAGGGGGCGGCGGGCGACGACCGCCTCAACCGCCTCGTGCTCGCCGCCGGGCTCGACTGGCGGCAGATCACGGTCCTGCGCGCCTACGCCCGCTATCTGCGCCAGATCCGCTTCGCCACCAGCCAGGAGTTCATCGCCGACACGCTGGTGAGCCAGGCGGGTTTCGCCCGTGACCTCATCAGCCTGTTCGAGGCGCAGTTCGATCCCGACCGCGGCGCCACGGCGGCCGCGGTCGCGGCCATCGAGGCCCGTCTGGAGACCACGCTCGGCGGGGTGCAGAGCCTGGAGGAGGACCGGGTGCTGCGCCGCCTGCTGAACCTCGTGCAGGCGACGCTGCGCACCAACCACTTCCAGCACGGCGCCGACGGCGCGCCAAAGGGCTATCTGTCGCTCAAGATCGACAGCCGCCGGGTCGAAGGGCTGCCCAAGCCGCGGCCGCTGGTCGAGATCTTCGTCTACAACCAGCAGGTCGAGGCGATCCACCTGCGCGGCGGTCGCATCGCCCGCGGCGGCATCCGCTGGTCGGACCGGCGCGAGGACTTCCGCACCGAGATCCTCGGGCTGATGCGCACCCAGATGGTGAAGAACGCCGTCATCGTGCCGGTCGGCTCAAAGGGCGGGTTCGTGGTCAAGCGGCCACCGCCGGCGGTGGCCGGGCGGGAGGCGTTCCTCGCCGAGGGCATCGCCTGCTACCGCACGATGATGCGCGGCATGCTCGACGTGACCGACACGCTGGCGCCGGGCGGGTCCGTCGTGCATCCGCCGCGGGTCGTCCGCCGCGACCAGGACGATCCCTACCTCGTCGTGGCCGCCGACAAGGGCACGGCCACCTTCTCCGACATCGCCAACGGCATCAGCCGCGACTATGGCTTCTGGCTCGACGACGCCTTCGCGTCGGGCGGTTCGGCCGGGTACGACCACAAGAAGATGGCCATCACCGCCCGCGGGGCGTGGGAGAGCGTGAAGCGCCACTTCCGCGAGATCGGCATCGACACGCAGAGCCAGGACTTCACGGTGGCCGGCGTCGGCGACATGTCGGGCGACGTGTTCGGCAACGGCATGCTGCTGTCGCCCCACATCAAGCTGGTCGCGGCGTTCGATCACCGCCACGTCTTCCTCGACCCCGATCCCGACCCCGGGGTCTCGTGGGCGGAGCGCAAGCGGCTGTTCGACCTGCCGCGCTCCTCGTGGGCCGACTACGACGCCGGGCTCCTGTCGCCCGGCGGCCAGATCGTCGACCGCGCGGCGAAGATCGTCCGCCTGTCGCCCGAGGTGCGGGCCCGGCTGGGGATCGAGACCGACGAGATGACCCCGGCCGAACTGATGCGGGCCATCCTCACCGCCCCGGTCGACCTCCTGTGGTTCGGCGGCATCGGCACCTACATCCGCGCGAGTGCGGAGACCGACGCCGACGCGGGCGACAAGGCGAACGACGCGATCCGCATCACCGCGGCCGACATCTGCGCGGCCGTGGTGGGCGAGGGCGCCAACCTCGGCATGACCCAGCGCGCCCGCATCGAGGCGGGGCGGCGGGGCGTCCGGCTCAACACCGACTTCATCGACAATTCGGCCGGCGTCGACACCTCCGACCACGAGGTGAACATCAAGATCCTCCTGGGCGAGGTGGTCACCGCGGGCGGCATGACGATCGCCGAGCGCGACGTGCTGCTGGCCAGCATGACCGACGAGGTCGCCGACCTCGTGCTCCGCGACAACTACCTCCAGACCCAGGCCCTGAGCGTCGAGGAGGCGCTGGGCGTCGGCGTGCTGGAGAGCCAGGCCCGGCTCATGCGGGAGCTGTCGGCCGCCGGGCGGCTCGACCGGATCGTGGAGACCCTGCCGACCGACGTCGAGATCGCGGCGCGGCAGCAGGCGGGGCAGGGGCTCACCCGGCCCGAACTCGCCGTCACCCTCGCCTATTCCAAGATGTGGCTGTTCGACGAGCTGCTCGCCTCCGACCTGCCCGACGACCCGGAGATGGACACCGACCTCGTCGGCTATTTCCCGCGGCCGCTGCAGGAGCGGTTCCGCGCGGACATCGGCCGCCACCGCCTGCGCCGGGAGATCGTGGCGACATCGGTCGCCAACGGCCTCGTCAACCGGATCGGCCCGACCTTCGTGTCCGACACGATGGAGAAGACCGGCATGGGGCCGGGCGACGTGGCCCGCGCCTTCGTCGTCGCCCGCGACGCCTTCGCGCTTCCCGGCCTCTGGGCGCGGATCGAGGGGCTCGACAACCGGGTGCCGGCGGCCGTCCAGGCCCGGATGCTGGTCGCGACGCGGGCGCTGCTGGAGCGGGCGGTCGCGTGGCTGCTGGCCGGCGGGCGGATCGAGATCGCGGCGGCGCGGGCGGCCTACACGGCCGGCGTCGCGGCGCTGGCGGCCGAACTCGACGGCATCCTGTCGGACGACGACGCGCGGGTGGCCGAGCAGCGTGCCGCCTCGCTGGAGCGCGAGGGGGTGCCACGCGACCTCGCGGTCCACGTGTCCCGGCTTCCGCTCCTGGCCGCGGCACTCGACGTCACCCGCATCTCCCACGCCGGCGGGAAGGTGCCCGCGACGGTCGCCTCGGTCTACTTCACCCTCGGCCACCGGTTCGGGATCGAGTGGCTGCGCGAGCAGGCGCTGGCGGTCAAGGCGGGCAACCACTGGCAGCAGCAGGCCCTGGCGGCGATCGTCGACGATCTCTTCGCCCTCCAGAGCCAGCTGACGGTGAGCGTGCTGGCCGACGGGGGCGGGAACGACGCGGCGTCGGCGGTGGCGGCCTTCGCCGCCGGCCGTCCGGGGCCGATCGCGCGCACGGAGCGGCTGCTGGCGGAACTTCGGGCGACGCCGGTGCTCGACATCGCCATGCTGGCGATCGCCAACCGGCAACTGCGCGGCCTCGCGAGCGTCTGAGCGGGCGGCGGGGCGGACGGGGCGCATGGTCGCGGTTTCCGGTCCCTTCGCCCCTCTGGTGGCCGAACTCGACCGCTGGGCGGCGGCCGGGCGCGTCGCCGCCTTCTGGTGGCGGGACGACGACGCGGTCGCGGCCACGCCC
>CANGXM010000083.1 GCA_947457845.1 Rhodospirillales bacterium
CGCGGCGCCCGCGCCGGCCCCCGCGCCCTCGCGCTGACGGGGGAGGGACCGTCGGGAACCTCGGGACGGGGGCCGCGTTGACGGGGGGCCCGCGGTCGAGGTCCCCGGCGTGCCCCACGCCCCGAAGATCTACAATCTCTTCCCCCGTCTCGTCGGTCCGGTTCCGGACTGGCACGGCCATCTGCCGCGCATCGCCGGGATGGGGTTCGACTGGATCGGGTTGAACCCGATTCACGCCCCCGGCGGATCGGGGAACATCTACGCGCTGTCCGACCCCTGGCGCCTCGATCCCGCGCTGCGCGACGGCGCCGATGCGTCGGACGAGACGCTGCTGGGCGACTTCTGCCACGCCGCGCGGCGCTGCGGCCTGCGGGTCATGCTCGATCTCGTCGTCCGGCATGTCGCCCGCGACGGCCGGCTCGCCACGGAGCGGCCCCACTGGGTCCGCCGCGACACGGACGGGCGGGCGGCGGTCGCGCGCTCGCCCACGGGCGTCACCTGGGGCGACCTGGCCGAGGTCGCGTGGGGGCGCGAGGAGGTGCGGGCCGAAGCGACCGCCGTCTGGGCGGACTGGCTGCGCGCCATGGTCCGCACCGGGATCGCGGGGTTCCGCTGCACCGCCGCCGCCGACATGCCCCCACGGGTCTGGGCCGACCTGATCGCCGCCGCCCGCACCGTCCGGCCGGACTGCCTGTTCGTCGCCGACACGCTGGGCGTCGCGACCGAGCGGGTCCGGCCGCTGGCCGGCGCGGGCTTCGACTATGTGATGTCGAGCGCGCGCTGGTGGGACTTCCGCTCCGCCTGGTTCCTCGACCAGCAGGCCGAACTGGCCCGCGTGGCGCCGACCATCGCCTTTCCGGAGAGCCACGACACCCCCCGTGTCGCGGCGGAGGCGGGGACGGACGATCCCGACCAGCTGGCGGCGCGGCTTCGCTTCGCCTACCTCTCGGCGGCGGCGCTGGGCACCGGGATCATGATGCCGGTGGGATACGAGTACGGGTTCCGCCGCCGCCTCGACCCGGTCCGCACCGTGCCCGGCGACTGGGAGGACCGGCGCGTCGACCTGACGGGGTTCCTCGCCGCCGCGAACGCCATGAAGGCGTCCGTGGCCGCGCTGAACGTGGAGACGCCGATCCAGCGCGCGACGGCGCCCGGGTCGGACGTCGTCGGCCTCGTGCGCCGGAGCGGCGGGGACGGGACGGCGAGCGCGCTCATCCTGATCAATCCCGACCCCGCCGGCGACCTCGTGGTCGACGGCGGCCACGTCCTGTTCGAGGCGTGCAGCGGCTCCGGGTGCCTCGACGACGTGACGCCGCACATGCGACCCCTCCCGCTGGAGCCGGGCCGCCCCCTGCCGCTGGCGCCGCTGGAGGTGCGCGTGTTCGAGGCGGCGGCGAACGACGAGCGCCCCTCCGGCCTCGGCGCCGAGGCGTCGGCCGCCCTCCTGGCGTCGCTGGCGCCCGCGCGGGTCTCGATCGAGGCCGTGCGGCCCGAGATCGACGGTGGACGCTTCGCCGTCAAGCGGGCCGTCGGCGACGTGCTGGAGGTGAGCGCCGACATCTTCACCGACGGCCACGAGACGATCGGCGCCCAGGTCCTGTTCCGCGAGCACGACCGTCCGGAGTGGCGGACGGCGCCGATGGTCCTCGTCGACAACGACCGCTGGGCCGGGCGCCTGCCGCTCGCGCGCAACACCCGCTATCTCTACACGGTCGAGGCGTGGCGGGACCCTTTCGCCTCCTGGCGGTCGGACGTGGGCAAGACGGTCGCCGCGGGACAGTCGGTCGCCCTCGAGCTGGCGGAGGGGCGGCGGCTGGTGGGGGCGGCGCGGGACGCCGCGGACGGCGAGGCGCGCCGCCGGCTGGACGCGCTCGTCGCCACGCTCGACGCGGCCACCGACGACGCCGGGCGCCTCGCGGCCCTGCGCGACGAGTGCCTCGCCGAGACCATGCGGCGCTACGGCCCGCGGGAGACCGTGACGCGGCACGTCCGCGACCTCGAGGTCGTGGTGGACCGTCGCGCCGCCCGGTTCGCCGCGTGGTACGAACTCTTCCCGCGCTCGACCGGCGAGGGGACCCGCCACGGCACCTTCGACGACGTGATCCGGCATCTTCCCTACGTGCGGGACATGGGGTTCGACGTCCTCTACGTCCCGCCGATCCATCCGATCGGGCGGACCCGGCGCAAGGGACGGAACAACACGCTCTCGGCCGGCCCGGACGATCCCGGCAGCCCCTACGCCATCGGTGCCGGGGAGGGCGGGCACGACGCGGTCCACCCGGACCTCGGCACGCTCGAGGATTTCCGGCGCCTCGTCCGCGCGGCCCAGGGGCACGGGCTCGAGATCGCACTCGACTTCGCGATCCAGTGCTCGCCCGATCATCCCTGGATCCGCGAGCATCCCGAATGGTTCGACTGGCGACCCGACGGGACGCTGAAACATGCGGAGAACCCGCCCAAGACGTACGAGGACATCGTCAACGTCCATTTCTACGGGTCGTCGCTGCCGTCGCTGTGGCTGGCGCTGCGCGACGTCGTCGTCTTCTGGGTGGAGCAGGGGGTGCGGATCTTCCGGGTCGACAACCCGCACACCAAGCCGTTTCCCTTCTGGGAATGGTTGATCCGCGACGTGCAGTCGCGCTTCCCCGACGTGATCTTCCTGTCGGAGGCCTTCACCCGGCCGAAGCCGATGTACCGGCTGGCGAAGCTCGGCTTCACGCAGGGCTACACCTACTTCACCTGGCGAACGACGAAGGCGGAGCTGACCGACTATCTGACCGAACTGGTCGACGGCCCGCCGCGGGACTTCTTCCGCCCGAACTTCTTCGTCAACACGCCGGACATCAACCCCGTCCATCTCCAGACCGGCGGGCGCGCCGTCCACCTCGTGCGGGTCACCCTCGCCGCGACGCTCTCGCCGCTGTACGGCGTCTACAGCGGGTTCGAGATCTGCGAGGCCACCCCCTTGCCGGGCAAGGAGGAGTACCTCGACGCGGAGATGTTCGAGATCAAGGACCGGGACGTCGACCGTCCCGGCAACATCCGCGACTGGATCGCGCGGCTGAACCGCGTTCGCCACGACCATCCGGCGCTGCAGGACCTGGGTCCCCTGGTCTTCATGCCCGCGCACGACGACGCGGTCCTCTTCTACGCCAAGGCGACGCCGGGCGGGGACGACGTGGTGCTGGTGCTGGCCAACCTCGACCCCCACGCCCCGCGCACGCCCTGGATCGAACTCCAGCCCGAACGGGTGGGTCTGCCGGCGGACGGCACGTTCCGGATGGAGGACATGATGACGGGGGAGACCTGGACCTGGACCGGGCGGCACCATCAGGTCCACCTGGACCCGGCCCAGTCGCCGTGCCGGGTGCTGGGGATCAGGGCCGGGTGAGCGGACGCGCAAACCGATCGCCCGCCGCAACATGGGCCCGGTCGGCGGTGTTCGGTCGGCGTCCCCCCCTTCGCCCCGGCCAGCCACTCCCATGATCGACCGGACGGACCGGCACTGGTACCTCGACGCCGTCGTCTATCAGCTCCACGTCAAGGCCTTCCACGACGCCGACAACGACGGGGTCGGGGATTTCCGTGGCCTGACGGAGAAGCTCGACCATCTCCAGTCGCTCGGCGTGACGGCGCTCTGGCTTCTCCCCTTCTATCCGTCGCCGCTGAAGGACGACGGGTACGACATCGCCGACTATCGCGCCATCCACCCGTCCTACGGCAGTATGAAGGACTTCCGGGCCTTCCTGCGCGCGGCCCACGACCGGGGCCTGCGGGTGATCACCGAACTCGTGATCAACCACACTTCGGACCAGCACCCCTGGTTCCAGAGGGCGCGTCGGGCGCGGCCCGGGTCGGCGGCGCGGACCTTCTACGTCTGGTCGGAGACCGACAGGCGCTATCAGGGCACGCGGATCATCTTCCTCGACACCGAGACGTCGAACTGGACCTGGGACCCGATGGCGGGGGCCTATTTCTGGCACCGCTTCTACGGCCACCAGCCGGACCTGAACTTCGACAATCCGGCGGTGCTGAAGGAGGTGCTGAACGCCATGCGCTTCTGGCTCGACGAGGGGGTGGACGGGCTGCGGCTCGACGCGGTGCCCTACCTCATCGAGCGCGAGGGCACCAACAACGAGAACCTGCCCGAGACCCACGACGTGCTGAAGCGCATCCGCGCCGAGGTCGACCGCCACTATCCCGACCGCATGTTGCTGGCCGAGGCCAACCAGTGGCCCGAGGACGTGCGCCCCTACTTCGGGGACGGCGACGAGTGCCACATGAGCTTCCACTTCCCGCTCATGCCGCGCATGTACATGGCGCTGGCGCAGGAGGACCGGTACCCGATCACCGACATCATGCGCCAGACGCCCGAGATTCCGCCCGGCTGCCAGTGGGCGATCTTCCTGAGGAACCATGACGAGCTGACGCTCGAGATGGTCACCGACCGCGAGCGTGACTCCTTGTGGAACTTCTATGCCGGCGACCGGCGGATGCGGATCAACCTCGGCATCCGACGCCGCCTGGCGCCTCTGATGGAGAACGACCGGCGACGGATCGAGCTTCTCAACAGCCTGCTCTTCTCCATGCCGGGAACGCCGATCGTGTACTACGGGGACGAGATCGGCATGGGCGACAACATCTATCTCGGCGACCGCGACGGCGTGCGGACGCCCATGCAGTGGTCGCCCGATCGCAACGGCGGCTTCTCCCGCGCCGACCCGGCGCGCCTCTACCTGCCCGCGATCCAGGACCCGATCTACGGATTCCAGGCGGTGAACGTGGAGGCGCAGACCCGGAGCCCCGCGTCGCTGCTGAACTGGATGAAGCGGCTGATCGCCGTGCGCCAGCAGAGGCGGGCCTTCGGGCGGGGCACGCTGCGCTTTCTCTATCCCGGCAACCGCAAGGTCCTCGCCTACCTGCGCGAATACGTGCACCCCGACGGGACGGAGGAGACGATCCTGTGCGTCGCCAACGTCTCGCGGGCACCGCAGGCGGTCGAACTCGACCTCAAGCAGTTCAAGGGCCTGACGCCCATCGAACTCCTGGGCCGCACCGCCTTCCCGCCGATCGGCGACCTCACCTATCTCCTCACGATGCCGGGCTACGGCTTCTACTGGTTCGCGCTCTCCCGCGAGGCGGCGGTGCCGGACTGGCACGTGGCCCTGCCGGAACCGATGCCCGAACTCGTCACCCTCGTCCTCACGTCGGGCTGGAGCGCGCTCGACGGCGGGCGGGCGGGCCGCGACCTCGCGGACGTGCTGCCGACCTTCCTGCCCAAGCAGCGCTGGTTCGCCGCCCGGGACCGGGCGATCGCCTCGGTCCGGCTGGCGACGGGCGGGGCGATCAGGGGGGAGGGGGACGGCTGGTTCCTCGGCCTCTACGACGTCGCCTTCGCCGACGGCGGCGAGCCCGAGCGGGTGTTCCTGCCGCTCTCGCTCTCCTTCGATCCCGAGGCCGGGAACCCGGGCTGGCCGCTCCTGCCGTTCACGGTCGCCCGCGGCCGTCGCGGCGCACGGGTCGGGGCGGTCCACGACGCGATGGCTGACGGCCGCTTCGCGCTGGCCGCGGTCGAGGCCATCCGCGAGGGACGGATCCTTCCGGTGGGGGACGGGCGGGTGGCGTGCCGCCCCACGGGCCGTTTCGTCCAGGAGGAGCCGTTGGCCCCGGACACGGTCGCGGAGCGGATCGGCGTGGAGCAGGCGAACAGTTCCGTCATCATCGGCCAGCGTTTCGTGGCCAAGGCCTACCGCCGCCTCGTCGCCGGGGTTCATCCCGAGGTCGAGATCGGCCGCTTCCTGACCGAGGTGGCCGGCTACGCGAACACGCCCGCGCTGATGGGCACGATCGAGTTCGAGGCGGCCGACGGCACGCCGACGGCGCTGGCCATCGTGCAGGCCTTCGTCCGCAACCAGGGCGACGGATGGGCCTTCACCCGGAGCTATCTGGAGCGCGAGCTGGAGGACGTGGCGATGGGCGTCACCGGCACCGACGGCGCGCCGCGCCCGCCGGGCGACCACTGCGTCTACGTCGCGCTGGCCGACCGGCTCGGCCTGCGGATCGCGGAACTGCACCGGGCGTTCGCCGTGCCGACCGACGATCCGGCCTTCGCCGCCGAGCCGGTGTCGGCCGACGACCTCGCCGCCTGGCACGCCGCCGCCCGCCGGCAGGCGGAGGCGGCCTTCGACGTCCTCGCCGGCCTCGGCCATGACGTCCCCGCCGGGGTGCGCGAGGATGCGGGCGCGCTCGCCGGGCGACGGGAGGAGGCGCTCGCGCTGCTCGACGCGGTCGCGCCGACGGCGCCGGGCGGCCTGCTCCGCACCCGCATCCACGGCGACCTGCACCTCGGCCAGGTGCTCCGGACCGGCGAGGACTTCCAGATCATCGACTTCGAGGGCGAGCCGTCACGGTCGCTGGCCGAACGCCGGGCCAAGCGGAGCCCGCTGCGCGACGTGGCGGGCCTGCTGCGCTCGTTCGACCACGCGGCGTGGTCGGCCCAGTTCGCGCTGGCCGAACATGGGATCGAGCGGAGCGAGCGGGTGGCCGCCCATGCGGAGGCGTGGCGCCGGAAGGCGTCGGCCGCGTTCCTGTCGAGCTACCGGCGCGCGATGGCCGGGGCGCCCGGCCAACCGGACGCGGCGGGTGCGACGGACGGGCTCTTGACCCTGTTCCTGCTCGAGAAGGCCTGCTACGAGATCGTGCACGAGGCCACGAACCGCCCGGGATGGCTTTGCATCCCGATCCGTGGCGTGGCGGCGCTGCTCGACCAGCATGCGCTGGCCCCCGCCACCCCGTGATCTTCCGTCCGCCCGCCGACCCGATCCCGAGGGGACCGACATGCCGGACCAGCCGCTGACCCGGACCATCCCGACCGATCCGACGGGCATCGACGCCGCGTTCGCAGCCCTTCTCGATGCGGACCACGGGGACCCGTTCGCCGTGCTCGGGCCGCACGTCGTCGATGGCCGGCTGGAGATCCGCGCGATCGTGCCCGGCGCGGCGCAGGTCCGCGTGGTGGACGCGGCAACGGGTGCCGTGGCCACCGAACTTGGGCGACGCCATCCCGACGGCGCCTTCGCCGGGGCCGTCCCCGGGCGGGACCGGCCGTTCGCCTATCGGCTCCGGGTCGACTGGGGGAACGGGCAGGAGGGCGAGTTCGACGACGCCTATTGCTTCCCGCCCGTGCTGGGGGATCTTGACGTCCATCTGCTCGCGGAGGGGAACCACCTTCGCGCCTGGGAGCATCTGGGCGCCCATCCGCGGACGGTGGAGGGGGTGGGGGGCGTGGCCTTCGCGGTGTGGGCGCCGAACGCGCGCAAGGTCAGCGTGGTGGGCGACTTCGACGCCTGGGACGGGCGGCGCCTGCCCATGCGCCTGCGCCACGGCGCCGGGGTGTGGGAGCTGTTCGTGCCGGGACTCGGCCCCGGCGCCCGCTACAAGTTCGAGATCAAGGGACCGGGCGGCGAGATGCTGCCGCTGAAGGCCGACCCGGTCGCCTTCCGGGCGGAGCGGACGCCGGCCACGGCGTCCGTGGTCGCGGCGCCGCCCCGGCACGAATGGCAGGACGGCGCCTGGATGGCGGGCCGGGCGGCGACCGACTGGCGCTCGGCCCCGGTCTCCATCTACGAGGTTCACCTGCCTTCGTGGAAGCGTGGCGACGGCAACCGCTACCTCTCCTATCGCGAACTGGCCGAGGATCTCGTCGCCCATGTGGTCGAGATGGGGTTCACCCATGTCGAGCTGCTTCCGATCACCGAATATCCGTTCGACGGCTCCTGGGGCTACCAGCCCACGGGCCTCTACGCGCCCACGAGCCGGATGGGCGACCCCGACGACCTGCGCGCCTTCGTCGACGCCTGCCATCGGGCCGGCGTCGGCGTGCTGACCGACTGGGTCCCCGGCCATTTCCCGGCCGACGCCCACGGCCTCGCCCGGTTCGACGGCACGCACCTCTACGAGCACGCGGACCCGCGCCAGGGCTTCCACCAGGACTGGAACACGCTGATCTACAACTACGGCCGGCCGGAGGTGACGAACTTCCTCCTGGGCAGCGGCCTCTACTGGCTGGATGCGTTCCACGTCGACGGGCTTCGCGTCGACGCCGTCGCCTCCATGCTCTACCTCGACTACAGCCGCAAGGCGGGCGAGTGGGTGGCGAACCGCTTCGGCGGGAACGAGAACCTGGAGGCGATCGCCTTCCTGCGCCGCATGAACGAACTCGCCTACGGCCGGCACCCCGGCGTGATGACGGTGGCGGAGGAATCGACCGCCTGGCCCGCCGTCTCGCGGCCGGTCTACCTCGGCGGGCTCGGGTTCGGGTTCAAGTGGAACATGGGGTGGATGCACGACACCCTGCGCTTCATCGGCAAGGACCCGATCCACCGCCGCTACCACCACCACGACCTCACCTTCGGCCTGCTCTACGCCTTCTCCGAGAACTTCGTGCTGCCGCTGAGCCACGACGAGGTGGTGCACGGCAAGGGCTCGCTCTGGGGCCGGATGCCCGGCGATCCCTCGCAGAAGGCGGCCAACCTGCGCGCCTATCTCGCCTTCATGTGGACCCATCCGGGTAAGAAGCTGCTGTTCATGGGCGGCGAGTTCGGGCAGGAGCGGGAGTGGGACCACGACCGGTCGCTCGACTGGCATCTCCTCGACGATCCGCTGCACGAGGGCGTCCGGCGCGCCGTGCGCGACCTCAACCGCCTCTACCGCTCCGTGCCTGCGCTGCACGAACTCGACTGCGAGCCGGCGGGGTTCGAGTGGATCGAGGCGAACGACAGCGACAGCTCCGTCCTTGCCTTCCTGCGGCGGGGGCGCGACGGGCGCGGGCTCGCGGTCGTCGTGGTCAACTTCACCCCGCTCCCGCGCACGGGCTACCGCGTCGGCGTTCCCGAGGCGGGGCGCTATGTCGAACGCTTCAATTCGGACGCCGCGCTCTACGGCGGCTCCGACGTGGGCAACGGCGGCGGGGCGGAGGCGACGGACCGCCCCCACCACGGGCGCCCCTTCTCCCTCGACCTCGTCCTGCCGCCGCTGGGCGCGCTGGTGCTCGAACGCGAGGGGTGAGCCGCATGCTGGCGGTCCCGCTTTCACGGCGTGCTATGCTGCGATGCGAAATTTCGGGCGAACGGGCGGGATGGGCGCTGACGCATTGATATCGGCAGGTCTCGGGAACCGGGGTGGTCCGGAGCCATGACCCCCGCAGCCCTCCGCCGCCGCGTGCTCCCCGGCCGCCCGCATCCGCTCGGCGCGACGTGGGACGGGGCCGGCGTCAACTTCGCCCTCTTCTCGGCTCACGCGGAGCGGGTCGAACTCTGCCTGTTCGATCCCTCGGGCGACACGGAGACGGAGCGGATCGCGCTGCCCGAATGGACCGACGAGGTCTGGCACGGCTATCTGCCGGACGTGGCCCCGGGGCAGCTCTACGGCTATCGCGTCCACGGCCCCTACGATCCCGAGGCCGGGCACCGGTTCAACGCCAACAAGCTGCTGATCGACCCCTACGCCCGGGCGCTGTCGGGCGAGATCCGGTGGTCGGACGCGCATTTCGGCTTCCGTGTCGGCACGGCGCAGGCCGACCTCACCTTCGACCGGCGCGACAACGCCCGCGACATGCCGAAGGCGATCGTCGCCGCCCCCTTCGCCGACCCGCCGCCCCGGCCCCTCGACCGGCTCCTCGACCGGCTCCTCGACCGGCCCTGGAGCGGGACCGTGATCTACGAGGCGCACGCGAAGGGCCTGACGATCCGTCACCCGGGCGTGCCGGAGGATCGACGCGGCCGCATCGGCGGGCTCGCGACGCCCGCGGTGATCGCGCATCTGCGCCGCCTCGGGGTGACGGCGGTCGAGCTGCTGCCGATCCAGGCGATCGCCGACGAGCGGCACCTCGTCGAGCGCGGCCTCGTCAACCACTGGGGCTACAACACGATCGGCTTCTTCGCGCCCGCCCCGCGCTACCTGACCGGCGGCGACCCGGCGGAGGTGCGCGACACGGTCCGGGCGCTCCACGACGCCGGGATCGAGGTGATCCTCGACGTCGTCTACAATCACACGGGCGAGGGCGGCCACCTCGGCCCGACCCTGTCCTTCCGCGGGATCGACAACCGCAGCTACTACCGGCTCCAGCCGGGCGAGCCGCGCTGGTACGTGAACGACACGGGCACCGGCAATACGCTCAACCTCGGCCATCCGCGGGTCCTGCAGATGGTCATGGACAGCCTGCGCCACTGGGCCACCGACTATGGCGTGGACGGGTTCCGCTTCGACCTCGCGTCGACCCTCGCGCGGGAGGCGCACGGGTTCGATCCCGGCTCGGGCTTCCTCGACGCCATCGGCCAGGATCCGGTCCTCGCCTGTCGCAAGCTGATCGCGGAGCCCTGGGACATCGGGCCGGGCGGCTATCGGCTCGGCGAGTTCCCCCCCGGCTGGGCGGAATGGAACGACCGGTTCCGCGACGCCGCGCGCCGGTTCTGGCGCGGCGACGCGCGCACGGCGCCCGACCTCGCCGCGCGGATGGCCGGGTCGGCCGACCTGTTCGATCGCCGCGGACGGCGACCGTGGGCCGGCGTCAACTACGTCACCGCCCACGACGGGTTCACGCTCGAGGACGTCGTCTCCTACGCCCACCGCCACAACGAGGCGAACGGGGAGGGGAACCGCGACGGGCACGAGGCGAACCATTCCGACAACCACGGGGTCGAAGGGCCGACGGCGGATCCGGCGATCCGCGCCGCCCGTGATCGCACGCGCCGGAACCTGCTGGCCACGCTCCTCCTGTCCCACGGCACCCCGATGCTGACCGCGGGCGACGAGTTCGGGCGCACGCAGCGCGGCAACAACAACGCCTATTGCCAGGACAACGCCGTGAGCTGGGTCGCCTGGGACCGTCGGCGGCCGGAGGACGAGGCCCTGACCGCGTTCGTGGCCCGCTGCGTCGGGCTTCGTGCCGCGCACCCCGCCGTCCGGTCCGACCGGTTCCACCACGGCGCCCCGGTCGGCGCGGACGGCCTGCGCGACATAGACTGGTTCGACGCCGATGGCCGGCTGGCCACGCCCGAGACGTGGGCGGCACCCGACCTGCGGACCTTCGCCCTCCGTCTCGCGGCCCCCACGCTGGACGCGGACGGCGTCGACGTGGTCGCCGTGGTGATCAATGGCGCCGCCCTGCCGGTCGCGGTCCGGCTTCCGCCGACCGGTGGCGGGGGCGTCTGGACGCCGATGCTCGACACCGCCATCGACGACGGCGCGCCCGGGCACGGCCCGGTGGCGCCGGGAGGCGTGGTGACGCTTCCCCCGCGGACCGTCCACGCCTATGCGTACGGCTCCGGGGAGGGCTGATCCGAAACGGCGGACCCCCCGGTCGCGGGCGGCGTTGCGCTGCCTCGGCCGAGGTGCCGCGGGACGGGCCGACGAAGGATCGAACCGATGACGACCGAACTGGACCGGCTGGCGGCACTCGCGGGGATCGAACCCGAATGGTTCGACATCTTCGGCAACCGGACCGTCGTGCCCGGGGCGACGCTGCGCGCGATCCTGTCCGCGATGGGACTTCCGGCCGGCGACGATGCCGCCGTGGCCGCGAGCCTCGCCCTGCTCGACCGCCGGGCCTGGGTGCGGCCGCTCGACGCCACCACGGTCGTCGACGAGGCGTCCGAACCCGCCGTCACGCTCCACGTGATCGAGGGAACCCAGGGCACCTGGACGCTGACCGGGGAGGACGGGAGCGTCCGGACGGGCGCCTTCGGCGCGGCGGCGCTGCCGGTGGAGGCGCGGCGGTCGATCGACGGCGTGGTCCGCGTGCGGTGCCGGCTCGCCCTGCCGGTCACCGTGCCGCGGGGCTATCACCGGCTGCGGATCGAAACGGCGACGGAGACCGCCGACGGCCTCCTGATCGTGGCGCCCGGGCGCTGCGTGCAGCCGCAGGACCTCGCGCCCGGCCGGCGGCTCTGGGGCGTGGCGGCGCAACTCTACGGCCTGCGGTCGGACCGGAACTGGGGCATGGGCGACTTCACCGACCTCGCCGACCTCGCGGTCCGCGTGGCGGGGGAGGGCGGGGCGCTCCTCGGGCTGAACCCGCTGCACGCCCTCTTCCCGGCCGAGCCGGGTCACATCAGCCCCTATTCGCCCTCGACCCGCGCGTTCCTCAACGCCGCCTACGTCGACGTCGAGGCGGTGCCGGAATTCGCGTGGGACCCGACCGCGCGCGCGCTGGCCGCGGAGGGTTCGGACGCGCTCGCGGCGCAGCGCGCAGGGCCCTTCGTGGACACCGCCGCGGTCGTCCGGCGCAAGCGGCCGGTGCTGGACGCGCTCTGGCGGGCGTTCCGCGACGGCGATCTCGCCCGCGGCGGCGACCGTGCGGACGCGTTCCGCCGCTTCCGGGATGCCGGCGGCGAGGACCTCCGCCGATTCGCGCTGTTCGACGCGCTGCACGCCCATTTCTACGGCGGCGATCCGTCGCTCTGGTCCTGGCGGCGCTGGCCCGACGGCCACCGCCACCCGGACGAGCCGGGCGTCGCGGCCTTCGCGCGGGCGCACGCCGACGCGGTCGAGCGCAACATCTGGCTCCAGTGGATCGCCGACGGCCAGCTGAAGGCGGCGCAGGACCGGGCGCTGTCGGCCGGAATGCCGGTCGGGCTCTACATCGACCTCGCCGTCGCCGAACATCCCGACGGCGCATCGGCCTGGGGACGGCCGGACGTGGTCCTGTCCGGCGTCTCGGTCGGGGCACCCCCCGACCTCCTCAGCCCGCTGGGCCAGGACTGGGGCCTCTCGCCGCTGTCGCCGGTCGGGCTGCGCGAGGCGGGCTACGCGCCCTTCGTCGCCGGGCTGCGGTCGGCCATGCGGAACGCGGGTGCCATCCGCATCGACCACGTGATGGCGCTGACCCGCCTCTTCTGCATCCCGACGGGGCGACCCGGCTCCGAGGGCGCCTATCTCCGCTATCCGCTCGACGACCTCGTCCGCATCGTCGCCCTCGAATCCCACCGGAACCGCTGCCTCGTCATCGGCGAGGATCTCGGCACCGTGCCGGATGGGTTCCGTCCGCGGATGCGCGTTGCCGGCATCCTGTCCTACCGGGTCCTTTGGTTCGAGCGCGACGGCGCCAGGGGTTTCCTGCCGCCGTCCGCCTATCCGGCGGAGGCGCTGGTCACGGTGACCACCCACGACCTCGCGACGCTGCCCGGCTGGTGGGACGGCTGCGACCTCGCGTGGCGGGCGCGCCTCTCCTTCTATCCCGACGAGGCGTCCCGGCTCGCGGAGGGGCACGAGCGGTTCCTCGACCGCTTCCGACTGCTCGATGCGCTCGAAGCGGAGGGGCTGGTGACCGAGGGTGTCGGCCGGGAAGGCGGTCCCCCGCCGCTCACGCCCGACCTCATGGCGGCGATCTACCGGTATCTGGCGCGGTCGGAGGGGCGGCTCCTGATGGTCAGCCTCGAGGACCTCGCGGGGGAGACGGAGCAGCCCAACCTGCCCGGGACCATCGACGAGCACCCGAACTGGCGACGCCGGCAGGCCGCGGACGCGGCCCGGATCCTTGCGACCGGGTCGGCCCGTGCGATCCTCGACGCGGTGCGGGGGGAGAGGTCCTGAGCCTCAGTACCAGTCGGTCAGCATGGCCGTCTGCGCATAGGCCGACGTCGCCATCCCGTGGGGCTCCCAGTGAAGGCCCTTGCCGGCCTCCTGCCCCTCGCGCTGGGCGGTGAACAGCACACGACCGCCGGCACGCATGCCGAGACCGGGCTCGTAGAACGGGTCGAAACGCTCGATGTCGGCGTATCCGCCACCACCGCCAGTGGAGCCGTACACCTCGAACGGATCGTCCCGGTTCTGGCGCTGGCCACCCATCCGGCGGCGCGTGGCGCGAACACCGTCCATTCCGTCCGCGCGGCGGGGCGGAGGGAGCAGCGGTACGGCTCGGACGGGAGGTTCCACGGTCGGGGCGTCCTGAATGCCTTCTGCACGGGCGGACGGCAGGCTTCGCTGCCAATCATCAATCTACACCAATCGAGCCCGATTGCGAGGTTTCTCGCGCCGGGGTGCCGTCGTCGGGCCGAAGCGCCGTCCGAGCCGCCCGCACGATGCCGTCGGCGCCTCCCCGGTCCCGGCCACCCCGGTTCCGGCGGCCGGCACCCGGTCGCCGACGGACCCGGGCGCCCGTGGACGGCTTCAGCCGTCGGTGAGGAGTTCGGGGGACCGTTCGAAGGCGTCGAGCAGGTCGACGAGCGACGTCGCGTGGCGCACCTTCCGGCGTCCCACGACCAGCGCGTATTCCACGACCCGTCCGCCCGGGCCGGTCGACTTCCTCACGGCGAAGAGCGGCCGGTCGTAACTGTGGCGGAAGACGGAGAACAGCGCGGCGCCCGGCGTGTGGTCGATGGCGTAGTCGCGCCACTCGCCGCGGGCGACCCGCTGGCTGTAAAGCTGGAGGAGCCGGGTCAGTTCCGTCCGGTCGAAGTAGACGCGGCGACCGCCGGGGCGCCGGAAGTCGGAAAGGTGCAGGACCTCGGTCATCAACGTCCTGAGGTGCGGCGGCGCGGTCGCGCCGGAAGATGACGAGATTGTGACCGGTCCCCCCTCCGCCGTCCACTCCCCTCCTCGCTTGACCCTGACGGGCCCCCTCACTAAGGTCCGCGCGGCTTTCACAGGGTCAGTTTCCTGCGCGGCCGGGCCGGCGGACGGGGGTCGATGAGTACCGATTTCATTCGCGAGATCGAGGAGGACATCCGCCGCGACCGGTGGAAGCGTCTCTGGGACCGCTACGGTCTCCTGGCGACGGCCGCCGTCGTGCTTCTGGTCGTCGGCGTCGCCGGCTGGTCGGTCTGGCGTAATCTCGAGACCCAGCGCGCCGAGGCGCAGACGGCGGAGCTCTCCCGGCTCATCGACCGCGCCGCGACGGCCGACGCCGGCACCGCCGACGCGATGGCCGCCTTCGCCCGCGGCGCCGA
>CANGXM010000084.1 GCA_947457845.1 Rhodospirillales bacterium
CACCGTCGCGCGTCCGCGCGGCGGGGGCCAGCGCCGCGGTGCCCGCGATCCATGCGCCGGGCGCAACCCGGGTGGTCGGGGGCGGCGGACGGAGACCGTCACACCCGGCCGGTCAGGAACCCTGCCGGGGCTGGAACGTGACCCGGTAGCCCAGCGCTCGGGCCACCTTCATCACCGTGCGAGGCTGGGATTGCCGTCCCGGGACAGGGCCTTGTAGACGCCCTCGCGCGTCAGGCCCGCGTCGCGGACCACCCGGCTGACGTTGCGGGCGCGTGCCACCACGCCGAGGGCATGGGCCATGAGCGCCGGATCCTCCTCCGCCGCGCAGGCCTCGAGATAGGCGGCGACGTCCGCCTCGGTCTCCAGATGCTCGGCGCTGTCGAACGGGTGCAGGTCGGTCACGGCACGTCCCCGATTTGGTCCGCTCAATGCAACCTTAACTCCGTCCCCACCATCCGGATCTGCGCCGCGGTGATCAGCCCGGCCGAGGTGACCTTGACCGAGTGGAGCTTGCCGTCCAGCCGGTGCGCCCAGAAGTCGAGGAACCGGTGGAGCACCGGAAAGCGGGGGGCGAGGTCCATGTCCTGCCAGACGAAGCTCTGCAGGAGGCCCGGGTGGTCGGGCATGTGGTAGAGGATCTCGGCCGTGGTGAGGCGATCGTTCCGAAGCTGCGATGCGAGATCGGCCATTCCGTTCTCCGTCGGTCGTCACCATCTGACGAACGGATGCCGCGACGGCGGCCCCGTCCCGATCGGGAGTGTGCGGTTTCCCCCGATCGGCCGACAAGTCCATTCCCCTTTCTTGACAGAGACTTGGCACTCTCTCGGCTGATCTGCTGCCAGAACCCTTGATCCGGCGGAGAGGATCGGCTATCTCGCTGGCACTCCTCGGCGGGGAGTGCTAACGGCGATCATCGCCGTGGGCATGCCCGGCCGAGGCCAACGGTTTTTCAAGTTCCCCAGGAGGGCACCATGCGTTTCCGTCCGCTCCACGACCGGGTCGTGGTCAAGCGCGTCGAGCAAGAGACCAAGACCGCCGGTGGCATCATCATCCCCGACACCGCCAAGGAAAAGCCGATGGAAGGCGAGATCGTCGCCGTCGGCCCCGGCGCCCGTGACGAGAGCGGCAAGGTCGTCGCCCTCGACGTGAAGGCCGGCGACCGCATCCTGTTCGGCAAGTGGTCGGGCACGGAAGTGAAGCTCGATGGGGTCGAGTACCTCATCATGAAGGAAAGCGACATCATGGGCGTGATCCAGGCCGCCTGACCGGCGCCGGTTCCGTCCTGATCCCTCAACTACACGAAGGAATCGTCCCATGGCTGCCAAGGACGTGAAGTTCTCCGTCGAAGCGCGCACCAAGATGCTGCGCGGCGTCGACATCCTCGCCGACGCGGTGAAGGTGACCCTCGGGCCGAAGGGCCGGAACGTGGTCATCGAGAAGTCGTTCGGCGCGCCGCGGATCACCAAGGACGGCGTCACCGTCGCCAAGGAGATCGAGCTCTCCGACCGCTTCGAGAACATGGGCGCGCAGATGGTGCGCGAAGTGGCCTCGAAGACCAACGACCTCGCCGGCGACGGCACCACGACCGCGACGGTGCTGGCCCAGGCCATCGTCCGCGAGGGCGTGAAGTCGGTCGCGGCCGGCATGAACCCGATGGACCTGAAGCGCGGCATCGACATGGCGGTCGAGGCCGTCGTCGGTCACGTCAAGGGCCAGGCCCGCAAGGTCTCCACCAACGACGAGGTGGCCCAGGTCGGGACGATCTCCGCCAACGGCGAGGTCGAGATCGGCAAGATGATCGCCGAGGCGATGCAGAAGGTCGGCAACGAGGGCGTCATCACGGTCGAGGAGGCGAAGAGCCTTGCGACCGAGCTCGACGTCGTCGAGGGCATGCAGTTCGACCGCGGCTACATCAGCCCGTACTTCGTCACCAACGCCGACAAGATGACGTGCGAGCTCGAGAGCCCGTACATCCTCCTGTTCGAGAAGAAGCTCTCGGGCCTGCAGGCGATGCTGCCGGTGCTCGAGGCGGTCGTGCAGTCGGGCCGTCCGCTGCTGATCGTCGCCGAGGACGTCGAGGGCGAGGCGCTGGCCACGCTCGTCGTCAACAAGCTGCGCGGCGGCCTCAAGGTCGCGGCCGTGAAGGCGCCGGGCTTCGGTGATCGCCGCAAGGCGATGCTGGAGGACATGGCGATCCTGACTGGCGGCCAGGTGGTCTCCGAAGACCTGGGCATCAAGCTCGAGACGGTCACGCTCGAGATGCTGGGCACGGCCAAGCGCGTCGTCATCACCAAGGACGATACGACGATCGTCGACGGTGCCGGCCAGAAGTCGGACATCGAGGGCCGCATCACGCAGATCAAGGCGCAGATCGAGGAGACCACCTCGGACTACGACCGTGAGAAGCTGCAGGAGCGTCTGGCGAAGCTGGCGGGCGGCGTCGCGGTCATCCGCGTCGGCGGGGCGACCGAGGTCGAGGTGAAGGAGCGCAAGGATCGCGTCGACGACGCGATGCACGCGACCCGCGCCGCGGTCGAGGAAGGCATCGTTCCGGGCGGTGGCGTGGCGCTGGTGCGTGCCATCTCGGCGCTGTCCTCGCTGAAGCCGATCAACGACGAGCAGCGGGTGGGCATCGAGATCATCCGCCGCGCCATCCAGGCGCCGGCCCGTCAGATCGCCATCAACGCGGGCGCCGACGGTTCGGTGATCGTGGGCAAGCTGATGGAGTCGACGGACGCCACCTACGGCTACGACGCCCAGACCGGCACCTACGTCGACATGTTCAAGGCCGGCATCATCGACCCGACCAAGGTCGTGCGCACGGCCCTGCAGGACGCGGCCTCGATCGCGGGCCTCCTCATCACGACCGAGGCGATGGTCGCGGAGAAGCCCGAGAAGAAGGCTCCGGCGATGCCGGGCGGCGGCGGCATGGGCGGCATGGGCGACATGGACTTCTGATCCACGCCGGATCAGGGTTCACGAACGAGGAGGGCCGGCCCGCGAGGGTCGGCCCTTTTCGCGTTCGGGGCTGGACATCTTGTCGGAAAGGCAACATTGCCTTACGTCCCGCCGATGCCCATTGAGAGATCCCGGTGACGATCCGCCTGACGGTGACCGCCAAGGGCCAGGCGACCTTTCGCAAGGACGTGCTTGCCCATCTCGGCGTCCGTCCGGGTGACAAGGTGGAGGTGGACCTCCTCCCCGGCGGGCGGATGGAGGTGCGAGCGCCTGCCGCGGAGCCGATCGACGCCGTGTTCGGTCTGCTCAAACGACCGGGACAACCCGTGCTGGATATCGAGGAGATCGCCGCCGCCGGCTGGGCCGCACGGCGTTGAGGATCACGGTCGATACGAACGTGCTGGTCCGGGCCATCGTCGAGGACGACGCGGTCGAGGAAGGACTGGCGATGCTCGCGGCCGGTGGGGATTTCGCAGACGGGGTCATCGCCGAGGCCGGACGGTCGGCCGGCGGCACGACGTTCGTCAGCGTCGATCGTCGCGCCGTCGCGATGCTGCGGGATCGTGGGTGGTCGGCGGAGGGTCCGGACGCATCGGTGCCTGACGGCCCCCGATCAGTGCACCGACATCGGCTCCAGGTCGTGCTGGCGCACGGTCGCGAAGGCGATCGCCTTGTCGGAGACGACGGTCAGGACCGTGCCGTCGGCGGCATGGATGGAGAAGCCCGGCTGGCCGTCGAGTTCGACCTTGCGGACATAGGCGAGCGCCTCGATTCCCAGCGCCGCGAAGGCCTGCGGCGTGAGCTGGCGGAGTGCGAAGGTGGTCGGGTTCATCGATCGTCGTCTTTCGCTCGGGTGACCGTCGGCGGGGACGGTCGGATCAGTCGTCCGCCCCCACGTCGATCGTCTTGGGCGCACGGACGCCACCGTCGGGACCGTGTCCGGTACGGATCTGGACCTGCCGCACCTTGGTCTCGGGCTGCGGGCGCCGGAGGTCGATGTTGAGGAGGCCGTTGTCGAGCGACGCCCCCGTCACCTCGATCCCGTCGGCGAGCACGAAGCTGCGCTGGAACTGACGCGCGGCGATGCCGCGATGGAGGAAGATGCGGGACTTGTCGTCCTGCTGGCGCCCGCGCACGACGAGCTGGTTGTCCTCGATCTGGACCTGCAGCTCCTCCGATCCGAATCCGGCCACGGCGAGCGTGATGCGCAGGCCGTCGTCGCCGATCTGCTCGATGTTGTAGGGCGGATAGCCGTCCGCCGACGCCTTCGCGATCCGGTCGAGAGTGCGCTCGAACTGGTCGAAACCGAGCAGCAGCGGGCTGTTGAACAAGGACAATCTCGTGGTCATGCGCAACCTCCTCTTGCGAGCGGGATGCGGGGCCCTCGGCGGCACCCTGGAAGAACGGCCCGCAAGACCGCGGCACCGTCATGGCCGTTAGATGGGCATACCCGCCGAACGATCAAGATCGCGGGCCCCGGCGCCCCGAAAGCGTGGAAAACCGTCGCCGTCCCCGATACCTTCGCGCGGACCGACGCATCCTGGACGCGCATGCCCATCCTGGCCCACGCCGCCGCCGCCCTGACCACCCTCGCGCTGGCCCTCGTCGCGGGGGCGGCGCTGCCGCGCATCGTGCCTGGAACGACGGGGCTGACGGCGGTGCTGGCGGGGCTCGTCGTTCTGCTGGCCGGCGCCCTGATCCACGAGATCGTCGACCGCCGGATGCGGGACGTGGCGTTCCGCGACCGGCTGATGGTCGACGGGCAGGTGCTGAAGCTGCTCCAGAACCAGCTGGTCACCCTCGGCGGCCGGGTCGGCGAGAACCAGCCCGACCTCGCCAACGTGCTGGCGGAGGTCCGCATCCTCCGCACGCTGGTCGATCACATCGCCACCGGCGCGGGCGATCCGGAGCCCGTGCCGGTCGTGCCGAGCGAGCCGACCGTCGCCCAGCGGGTGGCCGGCGACGAGAAGGCGGTCCTCCAGCTCGTGCGGGACGCGCTGAACGGTGACCGGGTCGACGTGTTCCTGCAGCCGATCGTGAGCCTGCCGCAGCGCAAGGTCCGCTATTTCGACGTCTTCGCCCGCATCCGCGCGCCCGACGGAAGCTATCTCCGCGCGGAGGACTATCTGCCGGTGGCGGAGAAGGCGAAGCTGGTCGCCGCCATCGACGACCTGCTCCTGTTCCGCTCCATCCGCCTCGTGCGTGAGACCGAGCGCCGCCAGCACATGGTCGGCTTCTTCGTGAACCTCTCCTCGGCCAGCCTCGCCGACCAGCGTTTCATGGGCGAGTTCGCGGACTATCTGGCCGAGCATCCGGGCCTCGCGCCAAAGCTCGTGTTCGAGGTGCCGCAGGCCGACGTGAACGCCGGCGTGCTGATGGCCGACCCGGCGCGCGGCCTCGTGCGCATGGGCTGCAAGTTCTCGATGGACCGGGTGGAGAGCCTCAGCATCGACCCGGCCCAGCTCGCCCGCCAGCAGGTGCGGTTCGTCAAGCTGGACGCGTCCATGCTGATCGGCATCGCGCGGCGGCCCGGCGGCCACGCCAACGTGATGGCCTTCAAGCACCTGATCGAGAGCCACCCGATCGACGTGATGTGCGAGAACGTCGCCTCGGAGGAGCAGCTGGTGGAACTCCTCGACCTCGCGATGGACTTCGGGCAGGGCACGCTCTTCGGCGAGCCCTACATCTCCAAGGCCGCCGGCGGCTGATGGCCCTCCCCCCGATCTTGCCGGGCATGGCGGCGCTGGTCGACGCGCACGACGGCTTCGTCCTCGACCTGTGGGGCGTGCTGCACGACGGGGTCGCGGCCTATCCGGGCGCGGTCGACGCGCTGGCGCGGCTGCGTGCGGCGGGCAAGCGCATCGTCCTGCTGTCGAACTCGCCCGGCCGCCGGGCGTCGGTGGCGGCGCGCATGGCGGCCCTTGGCATCGTGCCCGACCTCTACGACGCGCTGGTCACCTCGGGCGAGACGGCGCACGCGGCGATGCGGGACCGGCCGGACGACGCGCACCGGGCGCTGGGCCCGCGGGCCTATCTCCTCGGTCCGCCGCGCGACACGGGCATCCTCGAGGGCCTGCCGGGCATCGCGCGCGTGGCGTCGCCGCAGGACGCCGACTTCATCGTGAACACGGGGGCCGACGCGATCGAGGAGACCGCCGACCTCTACGACCCCGTTCTCGACGCCGGCCTCGCCCGCGACCTGCCGATGGTCTGCGCGAACCCGGACCTCGAGGTGATGGTGGGCGACCGCATGGCGATCTGCGCCGGTCTGATCGCCGAACGCTACGCCGCCCGCGGCGGGCGCGTGATCTGGCACGGCAAGCCGCACCCGGGCGTCTATGCGACCTGCCGGACGATCCTCGCGATGCCCGACGCGCGGGTGATGGCGGTGGGCGACACGCTGCGGACGGACGTGGCCGGGGCCAGGGCGGCGGGCTTCGCCGCCGCGCTCGTCACCGTCGGCATCCATCGCGACGATCTCGGAACCCACGACGGCGGCCCGCCCGAGCCCGCCCGCCTCGCGGCGCTGCTTGCGCGTTCCCCCGTCCGACCGGACGTCGTGCTGCCGCGCTTCGTCTGGTGACCGGCCCTTGGATGCCGCCCCGGCGGGTCCCAAATTCGAACCCATCGCTCGGCGCCGGGTGAAGGGGTGGGCCGGTCCGCCGCGGGATGGCGCCGCGACGGAGTGACCATGCCCCTCGTCCGCAAGGCCCGCCCGATCGGCGCGGCCCTCGCCCTCGTGCTGGCGTCGGCCGGCCCCGCACTTGCCGCGGCGGAAGGGGCGCCGCACCTGGACGGGACGACGATGGGGCTCGCCTGGGCGGTGCCGTTCGCGGCACTCCTGCTCTCCATCGCGATCCTGCCGCTCGCGGCTCCCGCCTTCTGGCACCACCATTTCGGCAAGGTCTCGGCGCTCTGCGCGGCGGCGGCGGCGTTGCCGCTGGCGGCCGTCCACGGACTCGACCTCGCGCTGACCGAGGTGCTGCACGCCGTCCTCCTCGAATACGTCCCCTTCATCGCGCTGGTCGGCGCGCTCTACGTCGTCTCCGGCGGCGTGCGGATCAAGGGCACGCTGCGCGGCACGCCGGCGGTGAACACGGGTCTCCTCCTGGTCGGGACGGCGCTCGCCGGCTGGATCGGCACCACGGCGGCGGCCATGCTGCTGGTCCGCCCGATGATCGAGGCGAACGCGTGGCGCCGGCACCGGACCCACGTCTTCGTCTTCTTCATCTTCCTGGTCGCCAACATCGGCGGCGCGCTGACGCCGCTCGGCGACCCGCCGCTGTTCATCGGCTTCCTGCGCGGCGTCGACTTCTTCTGGCCGCTCGCGCACATGTTCTGGCCGATGGTGGTCTGCGTTGCCGTGCTGGCCCCCGCCTTCTTCCTGCTGGACCTCTGGTTCTGGCGGCGCGAGCCGCACGCCCCGCCGGTTCCGGCGGGCCGGACCGAGGCGCTGGGCATCGAGGGGCGGCGGAACCTCCTGCTGATCGCGGGCGTGGTGGGTGCCGTGCTGATGTCGGGCGTCTGGCGGCCGGGCATCGACATCACCATCCACCACGTTCCGGTGCCGCTGCAGGACGTCGTGCGCACGGCGTTGCTGGTCGCGCTCGCCGCCCTCTCGCTCGCGATCACGCCGCGGGGCTTGCGCGGGCGGATGGGCTTCACCTGGTTTCCGATCGTGGAGGTGGCGAAGCTCTTCGCCGGGATCTTCGTCGCGATCGTGCCGGTGCTCGCCATGCTGAAGGCGGGAACGGCGGGGGCCTTCGCGCCGCTCATCGCCCTCGTCTCCACCGCCGACGGCCAGCCCATTCCGGCCGTCTACTTCTGGCTGACGGGCGGCCTGTCGAGCGTCCTCGACAACGCGCCCACCTACCTCGTCTTCTTCAACCTCGCGGGCGGCGACCCGCAGGTTCTGATGGGTCGCGACGCCGCGACGCTGCTCGCCATCTCCGCCGGGGCGGTCTTCATGGGCGCCATGACCTACATCGGCAACGCGCCGAACTTCATGGTTCTGGCGATCTGCAAGGAACGCGGCATTCCGATGCCGAGCTTCTTCGGCTTCGTCGGCTGGTCGGCCGTGTTCCTCCTGCCGGTCTTCGTTCTGCTGACGGTGCTGTTCTTCTGATGGGCGGTGAACGACGAAGGCCCGCCCCCGGTGAAGGGGGCGGGCCTTGTCGGGCGTCCGTCGGTCAGACGAACGTTATGGTTGCATGATAGGCGTCGGCCGCGGCCTGATTGGCGAAGGACTGGCCGAGAAGCGCGATGGTGCCCATGACGGTGCCTCCCCCATCCCGGACCGTCAGGATACCGCCGGTTCCGAGCGCCGCCGTCCATCCGTCCTGCAGATCGATGGAGTCCGCCGAAGAACCCGCCGTGAAGTCGGCGATGCGGTCGGCGCCGAAGGCGGCGTCGAAGACGAACTTGTCCTGACCCGCACCGCCCGACAGGAAATCGTCGCCCCGGCCGCCGGTGATCGTGTCGTTACCGGTATCGCCGTAGATCGCATCCTTGCCGTTGCCGCCGATGAGAAGGTCGTCGCCAGCGAGGCCTCGGAGGATGTCGCCCGAATTGCCGGCGATCAGCTGGTCGCCGGCGCCCGAGGTCGCAACGGCGGTGCCGTTGATCGCCGTGGCACCACCGGTGTTGCGCTTGAGGACGGTCCCGTCCGCGAACTGGACCTGGCTTCCGTCGAGCGAGCCCGTGAAGCCTTCGAGGGTGACCGACCCGCTGCCGGAGTGGGCGGTGATCGTGGTTTTGCCGCTGCCGCCGACCGTCACGTTGTTGGCCGAATTGTTGGCATCAGTACCCGAGATGACGATGATGGTGCCGCTCGGCGCGTAGTTAGCGACGTTCAGCGTTTCGTTGGCGCCGAAGTTGACGGTCGTCAACTGGAAGTTGATTTCGACCGGCGTGCTGCCGAAGCTGGCGGTACCCTTGCTGCCGGCCGCATCGGCGAGGAAGTTCGCCCCCACGGCGATCACGACCGATCCGTCGACCGCCGCCGCGGCGAGCTTGGACTGGCCCGACGCGGCGAGGGTAATGGTGAGCGTGCCCGCGTTGGTCACGGTCGCCGACGCCACGTCGGCGGCGACGAGCGCCGTCGTCGTGTCGAGGGTGATCTTGGTGAAGTCGAGACGGTCCTTCACGTTGGTGGTCGCGTCCTCCGTCCCGTTGAGGATCGTGTCGAACCCGGACCCGTAGAGGACGAGGGCTCCCGAAGACGGCGAGGTCTGCGCCATCGCGTCGGTGATGGTCGCGGCGGGCGCGGTGGTGTCGACGGTGATGGAGAGTGCCGGCGACGCGGACGTCTCGTGCCCCGCCTTGTCCATGACCCTGGCGGTGATGGTCCGGACCCCGTCCGCCAGCGTGCCGGTCACCATCTCGACACTGCCCGCCGTCGCCTGCTCGGCGGTCAGGGTCAGCGTCGATCCTGTCGGCGTAACGCCGTCGTAGAGCTTCACGACATCGCCGGCGACGGCGTTGGTTCCCGCCAGGGAGACGACGATCGTCGGCGTGGTGGCGGAGGTCACCCGGTCGCTCGCGCTGAACCCGGTGTCCGACGACGCCTTGAGCGTCGGGGCGGCCGTCGGAACGTTCGGCGGCGCCCCGTTGTCGCCGACGATCGTCAGGGTCCCGGTGTTCGGGCCCGCGTTGCCGATGGCGTCGATGATACGGAACTGGATCACGTTGTCTGTACCGCTACCGCTCCGTGTCAATGCGACGTCGGTGAAGGTGTGCTCGGTGGCGCTGGCGAGCATCACGGCCGTTCCGACATCAGCATTGTTGACGACGAGCTGGATCGTGTCGCCCACCTTCGCCCCGGTCCCGGCCAGCAGCGCCTTGACGCTCACGGTCTCCGCCTTGGTGATGTTGTCCGCATCGCTGACGCCCGTATCGAACGCCGCGAGAAGATCCATCGCATTGGTGGCCGCGGTCGGCTTCTTCGTGTCGACCACCACCTCGGAGCCAGCGGCCGTGGCGTTCGACGAATTCCCGGAGGTGTCGGTGTACCGCACCTTGACGGAACCGCTCATCTCCAGCCCGACGGCGGGCGTGTAGGACGCCACCCATTCGCCGGAGGGGATGCGCGTCGCCGCAACCGCCGAGCCCCCACCGATGGCGGAGAAATCGACCGACACGGACGCGACGTCGGTGATGGAGGTCGCGTCCCACGCCACGGTGACCGTCTGTCCGAACGACAGGTCGGTATCGTCGACGGTGATGTCCGCCGGGGAAGGCGCGGGCGCCTGCCTGTCCAGGGTGATCGTCAACGCCAGAGACGACGGCTGGCCCTCGTTGTTGGACAGATCCGTGATCCGGGCGGTGATGGCCTTCGCACCGTCCAAACCCAGGGACGCGGTGGTGATGGCGATCTTGCCGGCGTTGATGTCCGTCTGGGTGACGACGCCGTTCCCGACGGTGTCGCCGCCGAGCCGCAGCTCGACGAGATCGCCGGTCGCGGACCCGTCGGGAAGCGTCACCTCGATCGTCGGGGTGTCGTCGTTGGTGCGGTTGTCCGTATCGGACGACCCGCTGTCCGACGCGGCGACGAGGTCGGGCGCTTCAGGCCTGACCGGTGCCGTCGTGTCGATCGTGATGGTGAGCGAGCCGCCGGCCGGGGAACTGGCGCCACCTGCCCGGTCGGTGATCGTCGCCGTCAGGATCCGGCTACCTTCCGCCAGCGTCTGCGCGGTGACCTTGACGCTGGAGGCGTCGGCCCCAACCCTAACGGGCAGGCCGTTGGCGACGCCGTCGACGAACAGCTGGACCGTGTCGCCCTCGACCGCACCGGTGCCGGCGAGACTGATCGTCACCGTCGGCGTTGTGTCGTTCGTCAGATTGTCGGTCGACCCGTTCGCGGCGCCGGCACAGTTGGAGTCGGACGCGGTGTCGAGGTCGATCTGCGTCGACGGCGAGGTGGGCGCCGTCGTGTCGAGCGACACATCGACCTTCGCGGTGCCGGCCGGCCCCTGGTTCCCGACCCTGTCGGTGATGCGGGCGGTGATCGTCACCGGGGTCGCCCCGGTGAGATCGACGCCGGCGAGCAGCGACAGATCGCCGGTGGTGAGGGTGACGGAGTCGGCGTCCGCCTGGGTGTCGGTCAGGATCACCTTCGCCCCGGTCGCGACCGTGGTGCCACCGATCGTGGCGAAGAGCTGGACCTCGTCGCCCGCTTCGACCCCCGAGTCGAAGTAGACGATGTAGGTCTGGACCTTGACGTTGGTCAGGTTGTCCGTGTTGGTCCCGCCGCCGTTGGCGCTGTCGGAGGCGACGGTCAGGTCGATGGCCGTCGGTGCGGGCGGCGCCGTCCGGTCGACCGTGATCGTCAGGCCACCGCCGAGGGGGCCGGCGCTCCCGGCGACGTCAATCACCTGCGCCTTGATCGTCTGCGTGCCGGCCTCGAGCCGGTTCGTGGTGATCGACAGCTGACCCGCGGCAAAGGCGGCCGCGGTCACTTCGACGTCGGCGCTGATCGCCACGTCCGAACCGCTCTGGTTGGTCGTCAGCCGCACGCGGTCCCCGGCCACCGCACCCGCTCCGGCGAGGGAAACGATGAAGGACGCCGTCTCGACGTTCGTGCGGTTGTCGGCGACGTCGGTTCCGCTGTCCGAGCCGGCCGCGAGATCGACGCGCGTCGTCGGCGCACCCGGCGGCGTGGTGTCGAGGGTGACGGACAGGGTTCCGCCCTCCGTCCCGACGTTGTTGGCCTTGTCGGTGACCCGCGCCGTCAGCGACTTCACCCCGTCGAGACCGAGGGCACCGGTCGTGACGTCGACGAAGCCGTCGGTGATGTGTTGCGCGGTGAGGGTGACCGGCGCGCCGCTGTCGGTGGTGCCGAGCCGCAACTGGAGCACGTCGCCTTCCGTCGCTCCGGTTCCGGCAAGGGAAATCCGCACCGTCGGGGTGGAGTTGCTGGTGACGTTGTCGGTCTGGCTGTAGCCGGTATCGTCCGCGGGCGCGCCCGTGGGGGCCAGATCGATGGGGGTGGTCGGCGCGTTCGGAGCCGTCCTGTCCAGCGTGACGGCAAGCCCGGCACTGGCCGCACCCTGGTTCGAGGCGACGTCGGTGATTCGGGCGGTGATGGTCTTCAACCCGTCCGTCCCCAGCGCGCCGGTCGTCACGTCGACGAAGCCCGCGGCGATGTCCGTCGCGGTCAGCGCGACCGAGGCGCCCGATGCGGTGCCGCCCACGAAGACCTGGACGCTGTCGCCCGCGACGGCGAGGCCTCCGGTCGCGGGCAGCGTGACCCGCACGGACGGGGTCGCGACGTTGGTGAGATTGTCGTCGTTCGCCCCGGTCCCGGCCGCGCTGTCCGACGCGGCGTTGAGGTCCACCGTGGGCGCGGCGGGCGCCGTGCGGTCGACGGTGACGGACAGGGCGGTGCCCGCACCGCCGCTGTTGTTCGCGCGATCCGTGACGAACGCGGTCAGGCTGACGGTGCGTTCGGCGATCATGTTCGTGTTGAACGTGACCGCCGCGGCGGTGATGTCGTCCTGGGTGAGCGTGACCGTCTTGTTTGCCACACCGTCGACGTTGAGGGTCACCGTATCGCCCGCGACGGCGCCCGTGCTGGCGAGGGAAATCGTGACCTGCGGCGTCTGGACCGTGGTGATCCGGTCGGTCTGGCTGCTGCCCGTGTCCGACGCGACCGTCGCCTGCATGGTGATCGGACCCGCAGCACCCGGTGCCGTCCGGTCCAGCGTGACCGCCAGCGACGGGCTGACGTCGCTCTGGCTGCCGGCCACGTCGGTGATGCGGGCGGTGATCGTCTTGGGACCGTCGGCGCCGAGATCGCCGGCGGTCACCTGAACCTTGCGGGCGGTGACGGCGTCCGCGTCGACCGTCACGGCCGGTCCCGTCGCCACGCCGTCGACGAAGAGCTGGACCTGATCGCCCGCCTTCACGTCGCTGCCGAAGCCGACGTCGAACGTCGGCCCGCGCGTGTTCGTCCGATCGTCGGCGTTCGTGCCGCCGCCGTTCGCGCTGTCGGAGGCCGCGAGGAGGTCGATGGTGATGACGCTCGCCACCGGCGCCACACGGTCGAGCGTGATCTCCCGGACCGGGCTCTGGGCGCCGACGTTGCCGGGGGGATCGATCACCCTCGCCGTGATCTGCTTCACGCCGTCGACGCCGAGACCGTTCAGCACGACGTCGATCTGGGTCGCGGCGATGTCGCCCGCCTGGAGCGTGACCGGGGAGCCCACGACGGCGCCGTCGACGAGCAGTTGGACCCGGTCGCCCACGATGGCGCCGGTTCCGGCCAGATCGACGCGGACGGTCGGGTTCGACGCATTGGTGATGTTGTCCGACGCGCTGGAGCCCGTGTCGGAGAGCAGGGTGACCGCGGCCGACGGCGCATTGCGCGCCGTCGTGTCCACCGTCAGCGTCAGCGAACCGCCGGCCGTGCCGACGCCCCCGGCGACGTCCACCACCCGCATCGTGAGCGTGCGCTGGCCCTGCGCCAGGGCGGTGGTCAGCGCCACGTCGACGAAGCCGTTGGTGATCTGCGCCTCGGTCGACAGGACCGCCGATCCCACCTTGGTGCCGCCCTCGAGGATCTCCACGGTGTCGCCGACCACGGCGCCCGTGCCGTTGAGGAAGGCACGGACGGTGGGGGTGAGGACGTTCGTGACGTCGTCCGTCGGCGAGACGCCGCTGTCCGACCCGTCCGTCAGGTCGAGCGACGACGTCGGCGTCCCGGGGTTCGTGCGATCGAGCTTGACGGCGATCGCCGTCGGCTGCGGGCCGACGTTGTCGGCCGCGTCGGTCATCTGCACGGTCAGGTTCTTCGGCCCATCAGCGCCCAGATCGGGCGTGGTGACCGCGACGGAACCGGCCGCCTTGTGCGCGGCGGTGATCGTCACCGCGGCGCCCGTGGCGCTTCCGTTGACGTAGAGCTGCACCCTGTCGTTGACTTCGACCGTATCGTTCAGGGTCACGATGACGGTCGGCGTCGCGTTCTTCGTGATGCCGTCGGTCGTGCTCAACCCGGTGTCGGAGCCCGCCGCCAGCGCGATCGTCGGGGCCGGCGCGGTCCGATCGACGACGAAGGAGGGGCTCTGGTAGGTGTTCGTGTTATCCGCGGCGTCCTTGGCGGTGACGGTCACCGTGCGCCCGGTGCCGTCGCCCAGCGCGGCGATCTGCGCGGTGGTGAGGGTGGTGGACCACTCGTCCCCGCTCAGGGTGGCCTCGACGGCGGCCCCGGAGCCCACCGTGACGAAGATTTTCGTTCCGTCGCCGGCATCGGTCGTGAATCGGCCGCTGATCAGGACACCGGAATTTGCCTCCGCCTGGTTGACGAGGCCGCCGCTGATCGCATTGACCATCGCGGTCGGCGCAACGGTGTCGACCGTCGCCGCCCTGTTGGCCGCGACCGCCGCATTGGCGAGCGTCGCGGGGTTGCCGGACGCGTCGCGGATCGTCGCGCCGTTGAGGGAGAGGGCGTTGGTGCCGACCGCGATGCCGTCGGCGTCGTTCACGCCGGCCGCCACCGTGTAGGTGAAGACGAGCGCGTTTGACCCGCTGCCACTCACGTAGTTAGCCGGACGGCTCACGCCGCCGATGTCGAGCGTGAGCTGTGGCGTGCCGCCAGCGACCGTCACCGCTTCGCTGAACGCCACGGTCACGGAGACGGAGTCGCCCTCGTTGTAGGCGCCGTTCGCCACCGCGATCGACGAGACCGTCGGCGCGGCGGTGTCGACCGTCGCCGCCGTGTTGGCCGCGACGGCCGCATTGGCGAGCGTTGCGCCGTTGCCGGACACGTCCTGGATCGTCGCGCCGTTGAGGGAGAGGGCGTTGGTGCCGACCGCGATGCCGTCGGCGTCGTTCACGCCGGCCGCCACCGTGTAGGTGAAGACGAGGGCGTCGGTCCCGCTGCCGCTTGCGTAGTTGGCCGTGCGGCCGCCGCCGATGTCGAGCGTGAGCTGTGGCGTGCCGGTGACCGTCAC
>CANGXM010000085.1 GCA_947457845.1 Rhodospirillales bacterium
ATGCGGCCGTCCTGCGCGCCGCCGGGGCGCGGGCGCAGGCGATGACCGTCTACCGCAAGCTCCTGGCCGTGGCGCCCGACCACGCCGGGGCCCGGACCAACCTGGCCGACATGCTGCGCGAGGACGGCGACCCCGCGGGCGCGCTGGCGCTGATCCGGCCGCTGGCGCATCGCCCGGACGCGTCCGAGGCGGTGCGCCACACCCATCTGATGAGCCTGTTCGACACCGGCGACGTCGCCGGTGCCACGGCGGCCGGCCGGCGGATCCTGCAGGACAAGCACGCCCGGGCGCTGGCGGGCTACGCGGCCTCGGGCCTCCCGTCGCGGGTCGACCGCTCGGCCGCGAACCCCGAGGGGCACGACGTGATCGCCTTCTCGCTGTTCGGCGCGGTCCCCTGCTATCTGGAGGGGGCCATCGCGAACGTGGCGCTGGCGAAGGATCACTATCCGGGCTGGGCCTGCCGCTTCCACTGCGACGGCACCGTCCCGGCGGAAATCCGCGAGCGCCTCGTCGCCGACGGGGCCGAGGTGGTGATGGTGCCGGACGCCTGGCGGACGCTGCACGGGGCGGTCTGGCGCTATTTCGTGGCCGACGACCGCACGGTCCGGCGCTTCCTCTCGCGCGACTGCGACAACCGCATCAACGGCCAGGAACGCTGGGCGGTCGAGCGCTGGCTCACGTCCGACCGCAGCTTCCACCTGATGCGCGACCACCCCTACCACGCCGACCTGATCCTGGCGAACATGTGGGGCGGGTTCGCGGGCGTCATGCCGCCCCTGGAGACCCTGCTGCGGGCCTTCCCGCTGCGGCGCACCGACCGCTGGTCGGACCAGGTCTTCGCCGCGGCCGCGATCTGGCCGCAGATGTCCGGCGACGTCCTGATCCACGACAGCGTCTGGGCGCCCCTGTTCGGGGCCGAGCCCTTCGACCCGGCCGTCATGCTGGCGCGGCCCGACCACGTCGGGCGCAGCTTCAGGTGACGGCGGCGGCTGCCGCGCGGGCCGCGAGGAAGGCGTCGTAGCCGTCGATCCGGTCCTCCTCCCGCCACGGTTCGGAGGCGAGGACGAGGAGGACGGCGCCCTCGGCGTAGCGGTAGTGGGTCGTCCACACGAAGGGCGGGACCAGGATGCCCTCGGTGGGACGGTCGAGCGTGAATTCCTGCCGCCGCTCCCCGTCGTCGACGAGGAGCGTGCAGCTGCCCTTCACGCAGACGAAGACATGCTCGCCCCGGCGGTAGGCCCGCTCCCCGCGGGCGGCACTCCCGGCGACGTTGAAGAGGGTCAGCACGCGCCGGGGAACGAAGGGCAGATCGGCCCCGGCCTCAGCGATGGCCATCTCGCCGCGCGCGTCGGCCGCGTGGGACAGGACGATGCGGCGCACCCCGGCGACGACCGGGTCCGCGGCGGTCAGGTGCGGGACCGTCCGGCCGTCGTCCGCCGTCTCCCGCGAGGGGTCGACGGCGTCGACGTAGCCGACGATGCGGGCGGGGTTGCCGCGGACGATCGCGTTGGCCGGGACGTTCGCCGTCACGACCGAGGCCGCTCCCACCATGGCGTTGGCGCCGATGGTCAGCCCCGGGAGGATGGTGGCGTTGGCACCGATCGAGGCCCCGCGGGCGATCCGGGTGGCGGCGGGGGCCGCCTGCCAGCGCCGGCTGCGCGGGAAGGGATCGTTGGTGAAGGTCACGTTGGGGCCGATGAAGACGTCGTCCTCGACCCGGACGCCGTCCCAGAGCTGCACGCCGCACTTCACCGTCACCCGGTCGCCGACGACCACGTCGTTCTCCACGAACACGTGGTCGCAGATGTTGCAGTCCGCGCCGATGCGTGCGCCCGGCAGGACGTGGGCGAAGGCCCAGACGCGGGTGCCGGGACCGAGGTGCGGGCTCTCGCAGACGCCCAGCGGATGCACGAAGGGGGCTGTCACGGGGCCGGATCCCCGCCGGCGGCGGCGGGCGCCGGCGCCGGCCGATACTTGCGCTGGACCGGGAACACGGTCGGCCGCACCTCTTCGCGCCACGCCACCACGTAGATGGCCGTCCGCGGCGGAGCCGTGTCGAAGCGCTGGAAGGGCTGGAGCGGAACGGCCTTCATCCCGGCGAAGACGTGTCCCGACATCCCCTGGAGGAACTCGATCCGGAACCCGTTGTCCTCGAAGAAGTCGAAGTAGAGGGTCGGGTTGAAGTTCCAGAACCCGTGATTGTAGATGTTCATCGGGGCGGCGTGGACCAGATAGCCGCCCTTGGCGATGCTGCGGGCCACGTTCACCAGGGCTTGGCCGACGTTGAAGCAGTGCTCCAGCGTGCCGGTGTCGATGACGAGATCATAGGCCTCGACCATGTCGTCCGGCAGCGGCAGGTTGAGGTCCACGATCCGCTCGCCCCCGCGCAGCTCGGCGATGTCGATGACCTCCATCGCGATGCCGCAGGCGGCGAACAGCGCCGCCGTGTCGCGGACGTGGGGAAGCATGCCCACGAGCCCGTGCCAGCGCAGGATCTCCACCGACTGGGGCAGGACCGGCAGGGCGGCGACCGAATCCGCGCCGACGGCGGCGGCGAGCTGCGCGTCGGAGGCGAGGAGGTCGGGAAAGCCCAGCGCGAGCGCCCGCAGGGGACGGTCCGGCGGCCGCTCCGACCCGATCCGCTTGGCCGCGGCGAGGGTCAGACGCAGGAGATCGGGTCCGAGGGCCATCCGGGAACGTCCTATGGATCGGCCGACGCCACGGCGGCGCGGCGCACGGCGAGGAAGTGGTCGAGGAAGGTCCGCGCCGCCGGGCCGGTGTCGTGAAGCCAGCGGGTTGCGAGATGCGCGTTCGCCGCCCCCAGGCGCCGACGCAGGTCGGCATCGTCCAGGAGCCGCAGCCCGGCGGCCACATAGGCTTCGGCGTCGGGAGCCGCGAGCGGCAGGCCGCTCTCCAGATAGGGGGCGTAGACCGCGCTCAACGCTTCGACGGTCGCCGGGTCGACGCCGCGGGGATCGGGGGACAGGCCCGTCCCGACCGTGAGGCCGTAGGCGCTGTCCGGGATGTCCATGGCGAGGATGGGCGTGCCGGCGGCGATCGCGTGCAGCCCGGTGACCCCGCAGCCGAAGGGGAAGGGCTCGACGAACAGGTCGAGCGCGGTGGCGTAGACCCGCGGGTCGACCCAGCCGACGAACCGGCACCGGTCGGCGATGCCGTGCCGGGCGAAAGCCTCCTCGACGGCGGGCGTCGGGGTTCGGCCGGTCCAGACGTAGCGCGTCGCCGGACGGGCTTTCATGAGGGCGGCGAGGGCGTCCTGGAACCGGGGGTCGAGCAGCTTCTCGGGCCGTGCGACGGTGCCCAGCAACAGCGCGTCGGGGGGCAGGTCGAGGGCGGCGCGGGCCGCCGCCACCGCGGACGGGTCCGCCGGTGCGTCGAGGCCTCCGACGATCAGCGGGCCGCAGCGCCAGGTCCGCCCGTGGATGGTCCGCTCGCGGTCGAACAGGCCGTTCCCGAGGGTCACCCGGCCATCCATCTCCGGCACGTCGACCGGGTGGAACTTCATCGCCCAGAAGATCTGCACCGGCGCCAGCCGCAGGGCGAAGGCGAAGGCCGACCAGACCGGGAGCGAGACCCAGATCATGGTGTCGACCCCGGCCGCGGCGAGCCGCGCGCGCAGCAGGACCAACTGGCCCGAAACCGAGCCCTCCAGACCGCGCCCGATGATCTCGTCCCTCAGTCTGACGAGCGGCACGCCCGCGGCCCGGCAACGTTCGACGAAGGAAGGGCTCGTGTCCCCGAGCACGAAGACGTGGGGTGCCACCACGTCCTGTCCGGACCGGTTCCAGCCCTCGAGCACGCTCATCAGCAGGTCGGTATGACCCAGCGGATGGCCCGTGTGCAGAACGAAGCCGAGGCGGACCGGACCGTCGCGCCGGGACGGAGGCAGGGCCGGCAGCCGGGCGCCCAGCTTCCGTCCCGCCCGGGCCATCGGCTCGACGATCCTGGCGAAGGCCGCATGGTAGTGCGCCTCGGTCTCGCGCTGGCGGACGTAGCGGCCGTAGAAGCGGCTCTCGAGGCCGAGTGCGACGTCGACCCGGTCCTGGGCGAGCGCCATCCGGATCTGCCGGGCGGCATGGTCGAAGTAACGAGCCGCGATCTCCAGGTCCCCCCGGCTCGCATGGTGCTCGCAGAGGATCTCCAGGAGTTCGACGGCCGCGGGATCATCGTGGAGATGCGTCATCCCGGCCGCGGCGGCGGCGGCGGCGACAGCATCACCGGCGAGGACGAGCAGACGCACCCACAGGAGCGCGAGCGCGGCGGGCAACGGGCGACCGGCGGCCAGGGCCCCGATCAGGGCAGCCGCCTCCGCATGGCGGCCGGCGGCGACGAGGGCTTGGACGTCGCTCGCACCGGCGTCGGCCGTCGGGATGGGCGTATCGGATCGGGCCATGCCGCAAACGGTTCGTCGGGACGGTTCGAGTTTGAGGTTAACCCGAATGGATCGCGAAAGGGTGTGCGATTGCAGGGCGTGGTTCCGGGATGGGAAATTCGTGCCGCGGACGGCCCAGCCTACGGGGTCGGCACGGTCCTCCACATCGTCGGGCGATGGGCGACGGGCCTCGGATTGAGGCCGAAACGCCGATGAATCAGGCGCGTAGGCCGCCGCAGCCGAACTGGACTCACCATTGCATATCGAACTAACTGATGGATGCGGAGTCTCCGCGGCGGGCAGATTTTTCCCGTGCGTTGATCCGTCCTCCACGTCAAGCGCGCTCTTCCGCCATGGAGGCAACAGTGGGTCTCAACTCGGTCAATACGAACTACGGCGCACTGGTGGCGCTGCAGTCGCTGAACAACACCAACCAGCAGCTCGCCAACGTCCAGAAGCGCGTCTCAACCGGTTACCGGGTCGACGGCGCGGTGGACGACGGCGCGGCCTTCGCGGTCGCCCAGGGCATCCGCTCGACCATCGGCGCCATCGGCGCGGTGAACCAGCAGCTGAACATCGCCAAAGGCGTGGTCGGCACCGGGCTCGAGGCGGCGACCAGCATCTCGAACACGCTGATCAAGATGCGCGAGGTCACGACGAAGCTGGCCGACACCAACCTGTCGACCTCCCAGCGCTCGCAGTACAACGCCGACCTGTCGAGGCTGGCTGGCGAGGTGACGAACTTCATCTCGAACGCCGAGTTCAACGGGACGAACCTGCTCGGCACCGTCACCGGTGGCGTGTCGGTCATCTCCAACATCGGCGGTACCCAGTTCACGATCACGAACCAGGAGCTGAGCGTCACGGTCCGGGCGCTGCTGACGACGAGCTTCGCGTCCGCCGCCCTCGCCGCCGCCGTGCTCTCGTCGGGCGGCGCGCACATGTCGGCCGAGAGCCTCGTCGCGACCTTCCTGAACAACCTCGGCGGCGACCGCCGTCGCCTGGACAACCAGATCAACTTCAACGCGGCGCTGCAGAAGGCGTCGGAGGAGGCGCTGGGCTTCATCGTCGACGCCGATCTCGCCAAGGAGAGCTCGCGCCTGCAGTCGCTCCAGATCCGCCAGCAGCTGGGCACCCAGACGCTCGGCATCGCCAACCAGAGCCCGCAGTCGCTCCTGGGTCTGTTCCGTTGACGATCGTGGCGGTGCGGCCGCTCCGGCGGCCGCACGCGCCGTCGTGACGGCCGCGGGCGCTGGCCCGGTCAGCGGGACCGACCCCCGATGGCCCCCTCACAACATCATCGTTCGGTCCGCGACGGGGCGCCTTGGGCGCCCCGTTCCGATTCCGGGTCCCGCCGTCGGTGGACGACGACCCCCGCGCGCAGAGCGTCCCATCCGCACCCGGGAAGATTCCGACAGGCAAAGGCAAGACTCCTCCGGGCAAAAGATTCCGCGCGGGGAGGGAAAAGCACCTAACCAATTGATTCAAATAAAAAACATAGGGTGGCACGCCCCTTGCTGATCCGTTCAGCGAAACCCGTGGGGCCACCCCGCCCCGTCCCTGGAGATCCGTCATGGGCATCAATTCGGTCAATACGAACTTCGGCGCGCTGGCCGCGCTGCAGTCGCTTAACCGTACCAACGAGCATCTGAACCAGATCCAGAAGCGGGTGACCACGGGCTACCGGGTCAACGATGCGGTGGACGACGGTGCGGCCTTCGCGGTCGCCCAGGGCGTGCGAGGGAACATCGCCGCCATCGGCGCGGTGAACCAGCAGCTGAACATCGCCCGCGGCACGAATTCGACCGCGCTCGAGGCGGCGACCAGCATCTCGAACACGCTGATCAAGATCCGCGAGACGGCGACGAAACTGGCGGACTCGAACCTCTCGACATCGCAGCGTGCCCAGTACAACCAGGACCTCTCCCGCCTCGTGGGCGAGATCAACAACTTCGTCTCGAACGCGGCCTTCAACGGGACGAACCTGCTGCAGTCGGGCACGCCGGTCACCGTCATCGCGAACGTCAGCGGCAACCAATTCACGCTGACGTCGTTCGACTTCTCGGCGTACGTCGCGGGGAACCTGACGACGAACATCGTCTCGGCCAATGCCGGCGCCACCTTCCTGTCGGGCGGCTTTGCCTCGGCCGAGACGCTGGTCTCGACGGCGCTGAACGCGATGGGCGGCGACGCGCGCCGCCTGAACAACCAGGTCAACTTCAACGCCGCCCTGCTCAAGGCCTCCGAAGAGGCGCTCGGCTACATCGTCGACGCCGACCTCGCCAAGGAGAGCGCACGGCTCCAGAGCTTCCAGATCCGCCAGCAGTTGGGCACCCAGACGCTCGGCATCGCGAACCAGAACCCGCAGTCGCTGCTCGGCCTCTTCCGCTGACGGGTTCGCAGGGACGCATCGGGGTTTCGCCGTCGCCCCGCCTGGTCCGTCCGGGCGGGGCGACGCGCGTCGGAAAGACCGGTTTTTGGTTTACCCCGCATGGCGTCGCCTGTGGGATTCTCATCCGGTGGCCCGGCAGGGCGTGAGCAATGGGTTCAGCGGCATGAACACGGCCGACGTCATTCAGATCCTGCGTGACGCGCTGTGGGTGACGGCGATCGTCAGCGGGCCTTTTCTGATCATCGGGATGGTGATCGGCCTGTTGATCTCCCTGATTCAGGCCATGACCCAGTTGCAGGAAGCCACTCTCACCTTCGTGCCCAAGGTCGTCGTGCTGGGCGTGCTGATCGTCGTGTTCGGTCCCTTCGCGATCAACCGGCTGATCGAGTTCACCCAGGAGCTGATGGACCGGGCGATCTCTCTGGGAATTCAGTAAACGAACACGAAGGATCGGACGGGGGACGGACGGACACATGGCAGCCAGAGCACACATCGCAGAGATCGGCCGGCTCGTCGGAGAGGGGCGGATCCAAGACGCCTTGACGGTCTCGCAGGCCGTCCTGCGCAGCGATCCGGGGGCCGAGGGGCTGGTCGATCTCGTGCTGCGTCTGCGGGCCGATCTCCTGGCGATGCAATCGCTGGAGGCTGTACGCAGCAGCCAGGAACATCTGAAGCGCCTGTCTGCCACCGCGGCCCAACAACTCGTCCGCGACATCCTGCGGGACCCGCGTTATGACGATCCCCGACGGCTCGAACGGTTCGGCGCCCAGGTCGCGAGCCAGAACGAGGAGGACGGGATGCTGGCGGAGGTGTTCCGTCGCATCGGCACCACCAACGAGACCTTCTTCGAGTTCGGCGTCGGCAACGGCCTCCAGAACAACACTCTGCAGTTCCTCTTCCGCGGGTGGCGTGGCGCCTGGGTCGAGATCAACCAGCCCAAGCTCGCCTTCATCCGCCAGCGCTTCGCCGATCCGATCGGACGCGGGGCGCTCCAGGTCACGGGCTCCCCGGTCACGGCCGAGAACATCGACGAAGTCGTGCGCTCCCTGGGACTGCCGGAGGATCTGGACCTCCTGTCCATCGACATCGACGGGAACGATTATCACGTCTGGAAGGCGCTCGGCGCGATCCGACCCCGCGTCGTGATCATCGAGTACAACCCGCGCTTCCCCCCGCCGATCCGGGTGGTAAAGCAGTATGATCCGGACTATCGCTGGTCGGCCGACACCGACATCGGCGCCTCGTTGCAGTCACTGACCGACCTCGCCACGGCCAAGGGCTACGACTTGGTCGGAACCTGCATCGGCGGCATCAACGCCATCTACGTCCGCAGCGACGTCGCCGGAGATCTCTTCCTCAAGTCCGCCACGGCGGCCGATTTCTTCCACCACGCCCGGTTCCAGATCAGCTTCTCCGGGGGATTCGGCGTGGGGCACCCGTCCACCTACGTCCCCTTCGACACCGAGTGACGCCGTCTTCGCCCCGCGCGTCCGCGCATACGGAGATCGCCGCATGACTGCCCAGACCGCCGACGCCGCGACCGCGGAGATCGCGCACGAAACGGACCGCTATCGCCTCCGGTACGCCCATCATCCCAGGCGGGACCGGATGGAGTTCGTGGTCGAGAGCAAAGGGGCCGGCCGGCACCGGGCCGAACACACCACGGTCAACCTGCTGGACGATCACGGGAACGTCGTCGACGTCGCCCCCATCGACGAGACCATCGCCCGCTTCATCGTCCGCCACTTCGAGCAGCGCGGCGACACCGAGAGCTTCTCGATCCACCGCGAGGATCTGGCCGCGGGGCGGATCCTGCCGCGCGCACGCCGGGCAGCCGAGCCAGGGGCGGTGCGTCACCAGATCACCCAGGCCGAGCAGAGCTTCACCGCGACCGGCGCCAAGCTGCAGCACCACCAGCCGATCTTCGCCAAGTACCGCGACACGGGCTACGGCAGCATCATCCGGGCGACCCTGACCAACCATCAGGTCTGCGCCTCGAAGTGCCAGTTCTGTTCGACCATCTCGCGCAACCGGCGGGACATGGTGAGCCTCGAGGAGGCCCAGCGCTTCGTCGAAGCGCTCAACCACCGGCAGGCCGAGCACAACCGCATCCACTTCCCCGCCTACAACGACGCCTACCGCGCCCGCACGGGCACCGACATCCGCCTGCGCGGGCTGATCCTGTCGGGCGGGGGCCAGCCGAACCTGTGGCCGCATTTCGGACCCTTCGTCGACTGGATGGCGGCCGGCCAGGACGTCGACATGGGCCTGATCACCAACGGCTTCCCGCCGAAGCTGGAAGAGCGGCTCTACGAGACGTTCCTGTGGGTGCGCATCTCGATCACGCCCGAGGACGCCTCGCCGTTCTATCCCGAGGGCCGGTTCGACCGGCAGTACATCCCGGCCACCCTGATCCGGAACCCTGCGATCACGGTGGGCTATTCCTACGTCTACGGTCCCTGGACGACCGACGACATGCTGCTGCGCATCCGCGACAGCATGGAGGCGAACGGGTTCAACTACTGCCGGCTGCTGACCGACTGCAACCTGACCCGGGACGCGCAGATCCGTGCCCACCAGGCGCTGGGCGAACGGCTGCACCGGCTGGGCCTCATCGACGCCGCCGGACGCCCGCTCGGGCGCATGTTCCACCAGCTCAAGTACCACGGCACGCCGGACGAGGCGCAGGAGCTTTGGGACCTCGGCCAGTGCTACCTCCAGGTCTACAACGTGTTCTGGGACACGACGGGCCACGAGGAGAACGGCCACTCCCACTGCTACCCGTGCGACAGCGTGACCGTGCTGGCCGAGGAGGCGTCCGACGGCGCCGTGCTCTCCTCCGAGCGGCGCTTCAATCCCCAGAAATGGGGCACCGTGCGCAACACCGAGGTGGAGCGCCTCTACACCGAACCGGTCCGCCCCTTCTTCGATCCGCGCTCGATCTGCACGTCCTGCCTCTTCATGCGCAACAACCGCGCGGTGAAGGACCTGGCGGGACGGCCGGACGGCGAGGCCGGACCCGCCCCCGCCGACCTGGAGCACGTGAACTTCCCATGATCACCGCCACCCCCTTACAGGACCAACCGGTCGACCCGCACTTCTACAACGCGGACTACTTCGAGCGCGGGGTCCAGACCGGCGTCTCCGGCTACCAGAACTATTCCTGGATGCCGGAACTCACGCTGAAGATGGCACACTACATGGTGATGCTGCTGCCGATCTCGTCGGAGGAGACGGTCCTCGACTACGGCTGCGCCAAGGGCTTCCTGGTCAAGGCGCTGCGCACCCTCGACGTCGACGCCGAGGGTGTGGACGTCTCCCCCTACGCCATCGGCCAGGTGGCGCCCGAGGTCCGCGACCACTGCCATCTGGTCGCGCACAGCGGCGACCCGGCGGTCTTCCGGCGCGAGTACGACTGGCTCGTCTCCAAGGACGTGTTCGAGCACATGACGGAGCCTGAGCTCGACGCGCTCCTGGCGAACGCACGGCGACGGGTGAAGCGGATCTTCGCGGTGATCCCGCTGGGACGCGCCGACGGGACGGGCTTCGTGATCCCCGAGTACGATCGCGACGCGACCCACGTCACGGTCCGGCCCGCCGACTGGTGGAACCAGGTGTTCGCACGCAACGGCTGGCGCACCAACCGGTTCACCCATTCCTTCAAGGGGGTCAAGGACAGCTGGACCCGCGCGCATCCGGAGGGGAACGGCTTCTACGTCCTCGTGCGCGACTAGGACGATGCGGCTCTCGGTCTCGGCGCTGGCGTGGCCCGCCACCACGGATCCGGCCTTCCTCGCGATCCTGCGCGCCCACGGGATCGGACGGATCGACCTGGTGCCGACCCTGGTCTGGCCGGACTGGGATTTCGGGCCGGCGGACGTGACGCGACTGCGGGCGGATCTCGGGTCGGCCGGGATCGCCTGCACCGGCATGCAGTCGATCTTCTTTCGCCGGCCGGAGTTCAACGTTTTCGCCGGGGACGTCGGATGGCGGCGCACGCGGCGCCACCTCGCGCGCGTGGCGCGACTGGCGGGCGCGCTCGGCATCGGTCCGGTGGTGTTCGGCTCGCCGGCGAACAGGGATCCCGGGCCGCTGCAGCCGGAGCGGGCGCGCAGGGTGGCGCTGCGCCGGTTCCGCAGCCTCGGGCCGCTGTTCGCCGCAGAGGACGCCGTGCTGTGCCTGGAACCCGTGCCGACCGGCCCGTTCCTGCGTGACCATACGGAAACCGCCGCCTTCGTGCGGGAGGCCGCCGTCCCCGGACTCGGGATGGTGCTGGATACGGCCGCACTGACCGCGACGGCGAGGGACCCGTCGACCGTGGTCGCGAGCGTGATGGACGTGGTCGCCCACGTCCACGCCAGCGAGCCGAATCTCGGCAACTTCGCCCTTCCGGCCGTCGACCACGCGGCCATCGGCGCCATCCTCCGCAGGCAGGGCTATGCCGGCACGGTGGCGCTGGAAATGGCCGCCCGCGACGACATCGCCGGCAACCTGGAGAGGGCCCTGGGGGTGCTGGTGCACGACTACGGCGGAGCCTGACCGATGACGCTGCGAATCGGGCTGATCGGCCACGGGCACTGGGGCACCAATCTCGCGCGGGCCGCCGCGCGGACCCCCGGCTGCGTGCTCGCCGCGATTGCCGACCTGGACCCCGCGAACCGGGCGCGCGCCGCCGCGGCCCATCCCGACGTGCCGGTGACCGACGATCCCGCGATCCTGGTCGCCGGCCCCGGGATCGACGCGCTCATGATCGCGACGCCCGCGGGCAGCCACGTCGCCCTGGCCACGCAGGCGCTCGACGCCGGGAAGCACGTGCTGGTGACCAAGCCGCTCGCGCCGACGGCGGTGGAGGCGGAGGCCTTGGGGCGACTGGCGACGGCGCGCGGCCGCGTGCTCCTGGTCGACCACACCTTCGTCTGGGCGCCGCCCGTGACCGCCATCCGCGGCCGGATCGCGGCCGGCGATCTCGGCGCCCTCGTCTACATCCAGTCCGAGCGCGCGGGCCTGGGCATCTTCAAGGACGACGTATCGGTGATCGAGGATCTCGCGATCCACGATTTCGCGATCTTCGACCATCTGCTGGACCGCATGCCGGCCCGGGTCTCGGCGACCACCGCGACCACCCACCCTGGCCTCAATTCCAGTGCGGCCTGGATCTCGCTGTTCTACCCGGACGGCCTCGTCGCCCAGGTGGCGGCGCACTGGCTGGCACCCGTCAAGGTCCGGCGCATGACGGTGGCGGGGCGCCGCCGCATCCTGACGTGGGACGACCTCGACCCTGTGGCACGGCTGCGGCTGCACGATGCCGGCGCGGATCCGGTCGACCGGGCCGTCCCGGGGCGGGCGGCGCTCGCCTACCGCACGGGCCCGGTGACGCCGCTGCCCTTGGAGGCGATCGAACCCTTGGCGGCGGAACTCGCGGAGTTCCGTGACGCCGTCGCCGGCACGATCCGGCCGCGGGCCGATGCGCGCGCCGCGGCACGGGTCGCGAGGGTGTGCGACGCCGCCGTCGCCTCGGCGATGGGGGGCGGGGCACCGGTCGCCGTGGACGGGGCGGAGGCGGCGCCTTGACCCTTCCCGCGCACTGGGCTCAGGACCGGCTGAAGACGCTGTCGGCGTTACGCCGGGACGGGGACCACGCGGCCGCCGGAACCATCCTGGCGGAGATGGCCGAGCAGGTTCCGGACGTGTTCCGGCTTCCCCAGATGTGGGAGGTGATCAACACGCCCGTCGTCCGTTTCGTGCGTCCCGGCGAAGGGGCGGCCCACATCGCCTATCTCGAGACGCTGCTGCAGGTCGCGGTCCGGACGTGCAGCCGGGTCGTGGACCCGAGGGACCGGGCGCATCTCGCGAAGGCGATCGTCGCCCGGCTCGACTTTCGGCTCGTGGCCCACAGCGACCACTTCATCGGACCGCTGATGCGCGGGAGGGCGGCGCTCTACCGGACGGCGCTGACCCCCGTCGTCGCGGGCCTGCCGCCCCTGGCGCCCGCCGGGGCACCGGACGGACGGCCACGGCTGGTCGTCGTGTTCCGCAGCCTGCAGGAGGACCCCGAGACCACCTCGCTGCTGCCGTTCTTCGAGGGGGCGCGCGACAGCGGATTCGCGGTATCGGTCCTCGCCTTCGCCGACAGCGCCTCCCCCTTCCGGACGCTGCTGGAGACGGCGGCCGACGAGGTGGCGATCCTGCCCGAGGACGTCGCGGGAGCGGCTCGTGCCATCCTGGAGCGCAACGCCGATCTGCTGCTGTACGGCAGCGACGTGACGGCGAAGCCGAGCGTGCGGGCCTATCTGAGCTTCCTGCGGCTGGCACGGGTCCAGATGTGCGCCGTCTCGACGCTGATGACGACCCAGTCGCCGACCATGGACGTCTATCTGGGCAGCCCGGGTCACAGGGCGATCGGGGCCGACCGGGAGTTCAGCGAGCGGTACGTGGAGGTTCCGGCGCCCGGCTTCGCCTTCCGCTTTCCCCGGCGGCCGCCCCCGGAACGCCGCTTCGAGCGGGCGGAGTTCGGGATCGGACAGGACGCGGTCGTCCTCGTCTCGGGCGCGAACCAGACCAAGCTGCACCGGGACCTGCTGGACGTCTGGGCGGAGATCCTGGCGGGGGCACCGGACACGGTCCTGGTGCTCTATCCGTTTCCGCGCCATTACGGAATGGACGGAACTCTGGCGGCCGACGTCAGGCGTCCGTTCCTCGAGCGCGGCATCGGCGGTGACCGGGTGATCGTCCTGCCCCAACTCGATGGCAGGGATCTGGTGAAGCGGTTCCTGGCGATCTGCGATCTGGGCCTCGACAGCTTCCCCTATCCCGGCGTCACGACGATGGTGGACGCAATCGAAGCCGGGCTCCCGACGGTCGCGCTGCGCGGCCGGACGCTGCGCGCCAACCAGGGGGCGGACATCCTGGAGTCGGTGGGGCTGGGCGAGCTCGTGGCGGGGGACGTGGCGGCCTATCGCGATCTGGTCCTGAAGCTGGTCGGAAGGCCGGAGGACCGCGCGGCCCTGCGGAGCCGGCTGGAGACGATCCGCGCCGGATCGCCGGGGGTGCTGGATCCGTCCCGCTTCGCGACGGCCACGGCGGCGCGGTTGCGCGAACTCGTCTCCGGCACGGCCGGGTTTCAGCGCAGATAGGAGCCGCCGTTCGCGTCGATGACCACGCCGGTCATGGACGCACCCGCCGGTCCCGTCAGCGCCGCCACGAGATCTGCGATCTCGTCGGGTCGCGCGAGACGCTTGAGCAGCGTGCGGTTGGCCCACCCCTCGTAGGTCTCGGGGGGCTTGCCGGCGGTCATCCGCGTGTCGAGGGTGATGCCGGGCGCCACGCCGACGACCCGGACGTCGGGTGCGAACTTGGCGGCCAGGGTCCGGACGAGCGCGTTGATGCCGCCCTTGGTGACCGCGTAGGGATCGTCCCAGCTGCCGCGATGGGACGCCTCGGAGGAGATCAGGACCACGAGGCCGCCCGGCCTGATCCTCCCCTTGAGCTCGGCGAGCACCGCCATGGGGGCCAGCAGGTTGACCGCGAAGATCCGTTCCAGATCGTCGTCGCCATAGTCGAACAGGGACTTGGCGAGCCCGATGCCCGCAGCGTTGACGAAGCCGTCCAACGGCTGGTCGAAGGCGCGGACGGCGGCTCTGGTCGCGCGCACGTCCGCGAAGTCCGCGACCAGCGCGCCGGGGGGGGCTCCGTCGGCTGTGCGGACCAGCGGGATCACCCGATCGCCCTGGGCGCCGAGCCGACCGGCGATGGCGCGGCCGATGCCGGACGTCGATCCGGAGACGAGGAAGGTTCGCACGCGGATCTCCGTCGGGTTTCGCCTGCGAATGATAGGGCAATGCGGCACGGGGGAGGACGGGAGACTTTGCGTCGACGTCAACGAATGCCATCATGCTTCCGATAAGGTTTCATTATCGGAAGCATGATGGCGCCCGTCCCCGATCGCATCCCTCCGCCCGGCCTTCCGGGCCTCGCACGCGAGACGGACCGCGCCCGCGCCTTCGCCGACGCCGGGCGCGCCGCTGCGACGCGGCGGGCCTATGCGGCCGACTGGGCCTGCTTCGCGGCCTGGTGCGCGGCACGGAATGTTGACGCGCTGCCCGCCGCACCGGCCGCGGTGG
>CANGXM010000086.1 GCA_947457845.1 Rhodospirillales bacterium
CACCGGGGCGGGGGTCAGGGACGGGGGGCGGGGACTGATCAGGCTTCCCACGGCGGGTCCTCCTGTCGGATCGGGGATGGGGATGGGGATGCGAGGCGGCGATAGAGCTGCCAGGGGGTGAGCACCGCGGGATCGGCGAGGCCGATCACACGCTTCACCGCCTCGACGCAGGTGAAGGGCGCGGGCGGGGCGACGCGGACGCGGTCGCGCCGGACGGCGGCGCGGACCACCGCATGGCCCCGCCCCCGGTACCAGCCCGGCACGTCCCACAGCGCCGGCCGGTCGAGCACCCGCACCTCCGTGTGGGGGGCCAGCGGATCGACGAGGATCCACCGCTCGCCGTCGTTCAGCACCACGAAGCAGTGCCGGAACCCGGGACGGAGGCAGCGCAGCCACCACAGCGGCGCCTCGCCCGAGAAGACCACCCATGCCGACGGACGGCTGGCCGATGGGACTTCGATCCTCACGCCACGATGCCCTTCTCGCGCAGGACGGGCGAGATGCGGTCGAACGCCTCGGTCCAGATGGCGTGGGCCCGCATCTCCCGGCGGCGCTGGGGATCGGGCGGCATGTGGCGACGGCCATAGTGGGCCAGCACGAGGAGATGCTCCCGGAAGAGGCGGCGGTTCCGGTAGAGCCGGTCGACGGCGCGGAGCACGTCGAGCGGCTCGCAGGGCCGGGAGACGAGGCCGCGGCCGGCGCCGAACCGGGCGCCCTCCTGCCGCGCCGCGTTCGCCTCCATGAACCAGAACCACGCCTGCTCGACCGTGTCGAAGGGGGTGGTGGGCGTCGTGGCGGTGGCGCGGGGCATCTGACGTTCGCGTTGCAACCGCTGTCTCCCTCGTCTGATGTTCACTATATGTTCTGGTTGTGCCCGGCTGCGGTCCGGCCGTCAAGATTTTTATGATTATGTTCCTACAGCAATGTTCGTCTGATTATGAGATAACGTTCCCATGCTCAAGCATGCGGACATCTGGCGCGCGATCGACGCGCTGGCCCGGGTCAACGACCTCTCGGCCTCCGGTCTTGCGCGGAAGGCGGGGCTCGACCCGACGACGTTCAACCGCTCCAAGCGCGCCGCCCCGGACGGGCGGCAGCGCTGGCCCTCGACCGAGAGCGTGGCGAAGATCCTGGACGCCACCGGCTGCAGCCTGGGGGATTTCGTGGCGCTGGTGGGCGAGGGGCAGGACGTACAGACGCTCCGCCGCGTTCCCGTCATCGGCTATGCCCAGGCGGGCGCCGCCGGCTTCTTCGACGACGCCGGCTATCCGACGGGCACGGGGTGGGACGAGCTGCTGTTCCCCTCGATCGACGACCCGCAGGCCTATGCGCTGGAGATCACCGGCGACAGCATGATGCCGGTCTACCGCGACGGCGACGTCGTGCTCGTCTCGCCCAAGGCCGGCATCCGGCGCGCCGACCGGGTGATCGTGCGCACCACGGGCGGCGAGGTGATGGCCAAGGAGCTGTCGCGCCAGACGGCCACGCGGGTGGAACTCGGCTCCCTCAACCCCGCCCACCCGCCGCGGACGCTCCCCCCGCGCGAGATCGCGTGGATGGCGCGCATCGTCTGGGTGACGCAGTAGGACGCATGCCGACCCCCATTGGCCCGGACGCCTCCCCGGGTCTATGCTCCTCCGGCGGGATCTCGAGGTGATCTGGAGGGGTTGATGGCCGGCCGTGCGGTGACCTACTTCCGCGGTGCTTGGCACGAGGGCAATCCGCCGATCATGGGTCCGATGACCCATGCGTTCTGGCTGTCCTCGGTGGTGTTCGACGGGGCCCGCGCGTTCGAGGGCGTGGCGCCGGATCTCGACCTGCACTGCGGGCGGGCGATCCGCTCGGCCCGGTCGATGATGCTGAAGCCATGCGTGACGGCGGGCGAGGTGCTGGAGCTGTGCCAGGACGGCATCGCCCGGTTCCCCTCCGGCACGCCGCTCTACGTCCGCCCGATGTTCTTCGCCGAGGGCGGCTGGGTCGACCCCGATCCGGAGACGACGCAGTTCGTGCTCGCGGTCTACGAGAGCCCGCTGCCGCCGGCCTCCGGCTTCACCGCCTGCCTGTCGACCCGGCGGCGCCCCCTGCCCGTCTCGGCCCCGACCGAGGCGAAGGCGTCCGCCCTCTATCCGAACGCCGGCCTCGCGCTGAAGGAGGCGAAGGGGCGCGGGTTCGACAACGCGATCATGCTGGACCCGATCGGCAACGTGGCGGAGTTCGCCACATCGAACCTGTTCATCGCCAAGGACGGTGCGGTGCACACGCCGATCCCGAACGGCACCTTCCTGAACGGGATCACGCGCCAACGGGTGATCCACCTGCTGCGCGACGCCGGCATCGCGGTCCACGAACGGACGATCGGGTGGGCGGAGGTGCTGGAGGCGGACGAGGTGTTTTCGTCGGGCAACTACGCCAAGGTCGTTCCCGTGACCCGGGTCGAGGACCGGCACCTGCAGCCGGGCCCCCTCGGCCTGACGGCCCGGCAGCTCTACTGGGACTTCGCGCACCGGTGAGGACCGCCGCGTGACCCAGCCCGATCCCGCGGCCAGCCGCGACACGCGCAACCTCGCCCGGGTGCTGGAGTTCCACGGCGTCCGCACGGTGCTGGACGTGGGCGCCAACCTCGGCCAGTACGCCCAGCGGATCCGGGCCGGGGGCTATCGCGGGCGGATCGTGTCGTTCGAGCCGCTGGAGGACGTCCACGCCGCGCTGCGCCAGATCGCGTCGTTCGACCAGGACTGGGACGTGCCGCCCCCCATGGCGCTCGGCGACCGGGAGGGGGAGATCACCCTTCTCGTCTCGCCCGAGAGCGACATGTCCTCGGCCCTGCCCCTGTCGCTGGAGGCCGCACAGCTCCTCGACAGCGCGGTTCCCAACCGGACCGAGGCGGTGCCGCTGACCCGCCTCGACCGGATCTTCGACGCCTTCGTGAAGCGCGGGGACAAGGTCCTGCTGAAGATCGACACGCAGGGGACCGAGCTTCAGGTGCTCGAGGGTGCCCGCGGGGTGATGGACCGCATCCACCTGCTCCAGATCGAACTCGCCATGATCCCGGCCTACGCCGGCGAGCCCGACTGGAAGATCGTGATCAACAAGCTGGAGAAGATGGGCTTCTCGCCCATCCTGTTCCTGCCCGGCTATTTCAACCGGCGCACGGCGCGCCAGTTCTCGATGGACGGCGTCTTCGTCCGCCGCCCGGCCGCGAAGGACGCGAAGCCCGCCCGGAAACCCTGACGCCGCCCCGTCCGTTCGTTGGGAGACTGATCCCACGAGCGGAGGATGCGCCCATGGCGCCCGACGACACGCGCCGACCGGACCCGCGGCGCACCGACGACGACAGCCCGACCGGTCGCCCCGGCGTCCCGCCGGCCGACCTCGACCGCACCGAGGCGAGGCAGGGCGAGACGCGCGGTCACATGCGATGGGTCCTCGGGGCGGGGCTGGCGCTGGTGGTCGCGATGTTCGTGCTGGCGTTCGTGATCGCCTGACCGACGGGATGTTCGCGCTATGGTTGCGGCTCCGGACATGCCAGAAAGGAAAACGGCGGCCCAATCCCGGGCCGCCGTTCGAAGGAGGAGTTGCCTATGCTCACACTGGGCCTCTTCCTGTCCGTGCGGTTACGGATCGGGCGGATGCGCATCCGCCTGACCCTGGCCGCCTGACAGGGGACCGGGGTGTACGAGCACCCCGGTTTCCCGTCTGGATTGTTAGCACGGATCGCCCCGCACGAAAAGAGCGTCGGCCAGTCACTCCCCCGTCTGGAGGAGGGCGCCGCGCACGCGGGCGTCGCGGAAGAAGGCCATGAACGCCGCGATCGCCGCCGCCAGATAGAGCGCGTTCAGCCCCGCCGCCCAGGCGAGGTGGTCCCAACGGACGGTCGCGTCGAACACGACCGCGCGCATTCCCTCGAACACGTGGGCCGACGGCAGCATCCACGCGATCGCCTGGAGCCAGCCGGGAAGGGCGGACAGCGGATAATAGACCGCGCTGACCGGCGCCAGGATGAACACGGACATCCAGGCGAGGCTCTCCGCCCCCATCCCGTGGCGCAGGATCAGGCCGATGATCAGGATCCCGATCGACCAGCCCATGACGATCAGGCACAGGAAGAAGGCGATCAGCGGCAGGCCGAGCGAGAACAGCGAATAGCCGAACAACGGGATCGCGATCAGGGCCGCCGGCGTCACGCCGATCAGCGTCCGGATCAGGCTGGACACCATCAGCGCCACGACCCACTCGCCGGGCTTCAGCGGACTGACGAAGAGGTTGCCGAGGTTGCGGCTCCACATCTCCTCGAGGAAGCCCATCGAGACGCCGATCTGCCCGCGGAACAGGATGTCCCACAGCAGCACGGCCGCGATCAGAACGCCCGCGCCCTGCGCCACCCAGGAGGAGTTGGTCGCCATGAACTGGTTGATGAAGCCCCAGAGCACGACCTGCATGGTCGGCCAGTAGATCAACTCGAACAGGCGCGGCCAGGATTTGCGCAACAGGAACCAGTGACGCAGGACGACGGCGTAGATCCGGCGGAGGGCGAGCAAGGGCGGCGTCCCCCTCAGTCGGCGGCGACGGCGGCGCGACGCCGGTCGCGGGCGATGTCGAGGAACACGTCCTCCAGGGTCTCCCGCCCGTAGCGGGCGAGGAGATCGGCAGGGCTTCCCTGGTCGACGATCCGGCCCTGGCGGAGCATCAGCACCTGCGAGCACATGCGCTCCACCTCCGGCATGTTGTGGGAGGCGAGGAGGATGGTCGCCCCGCGTTCGCGCTGCCAGCGCTCGAGATAGGTGCGGATCCAGTCGGCCGTGTCCGGGTCGAGGCTGGCCGTCGGCTCGTCGAGGAGCAGCAGGTCGGGGTCGTTCAGGAGCGCCTTGGCCAGCGCCACCCGCGTCTTCTGCCCCGCCGACAGCGCGCCCGACGGACGATCGAGGAACCGCACGAGGTCGAGTGCGTCCGCGATCCGGTCGATCCGGCGGCGGATGCCGGACAGGCCGTAGAGGTGGCCGTAGACGGTGAGGTTCTCCTGCACCGTCAGCCGGTGCGGCAGGTCGACGTAGGGGCTGGAGAAGTTGATCCGGGGCAGGACCCTGTGACGTTCGGTCGCCATGTCGTGGCCGAGCATGGTGATGCGCCCGCCCGTCGGCTCCAGCAGACCGAGGAGCATCGAGATCGTGGTCGTCTTGCCGGCCCCGTTGCCGCCGAGAAGGCCCGTGATGCCACCCCGCGGCACGGTGAAGTCGACGCCGTCGACGGCGGCGACGGGGCCGAAGCGCTTCGTCAGCCCTTCGACATGGATGGCGATGTCGGACATGGTCCGACAATATGGCGGCCGGATCGGCGCATGCCAGGGGACGGGACGATGACGGGGCTGGCGGTGGCGACGACGGTGGCCGATCAGGGCCGGATCGGGCTGCGCACCCTCATCCTCATCCGCTGGATCGCGATCGTCGGACAGCTTCTGACCATCGTCGTCGTGCAGCACGGCCTCGGCCTTGATCTCCCGCTCTGGCCGGCGCTCGCGACGGTCGCGGCGTCGGTCGCCCTCAACCTGGCGGCGATGGGCCTGAAACGCCCGGGGCCCCGGCTGTCCGATCGGGATGCGGCCCTCTACCTCGCCTTCGACACGCTGCAGCTGGCGCTCCTGCTCTATCTCACGGGTGGGCTGGAGAACCCCTTCACGGTGATGCTGCTGGCGCCGCTGACGGTGGCGGCGACGACGCTGTCGCGCACAAGCGTGCTCTCCCTCACCGGGCTCGTGATCTTGTGCGGGTCGGCGCTGGCGCTGTGGCATGTGCCGCTGAGCTGGCCGAACGGCCCGCTGGAACTGTCGCCGCTCTACGCGCTGGGCGTCTGGATCGCGCTGCTCGTCTCGGCCGTGTTCATCGCCGCCTACGTCTGGAGCGTCGCGCACGAGGCGCGCCGGGTCTCGACCGCGCTGTCCGCGACGCAGGTGGCGCTCGCCCGCGAGCAGCGCCTCTCGGCGCTCGGCGCGCTGGCGGCCGCCGCGGCGCACGAGCTGGGCACGCCACTGGGCACCATCGCAGTGGTGGCGAAGGAGCTGGTGCGGGAGATCCCGCCCGACGATCCCCTGGCCGAGGACGCGGCCCTCCTCCTGTCCCAGGTCGGGCGTTGCCGCGACATCCTGGCCGAACTCGCCCGCAAGCCCGAGGCCGACGGCGGCGAGCCGTTCGAGCGGCTGACGGTGCGGGCGATGATCGAGGTGGCGGCGGCCCCCCACCGGCTTCCCACGATCGATCTGGTGGTGACCGCGGACGGCGCGCCGGACGTGCCGGAACCCGTGCTGGTCCGCCGGCCGGAGGTGCTGCACGGCCTCGGCAACCTCCTCCAGAACGCGATCGAGTTCGCCGACGCGCGGGTGGAGGTGGCGGTGGGCTGGAACGCGCGGCACCTCACGGTCGCGATCCGCGACGACGGGCCCGGGTTTCCCGTGGGCCTGATCGCCCGGATCGGAGAGCCCTACCTCTCCAACCGGGTCGTCCGCTACGACCCGAACGGCGGCCACATGGGCCTCGGCATCTTCATCGCGAAGACGCTGCTGGAGCGTTCGGGGGCCGAGGTGGAGTTCGCGAACCGCACGGAAGGCGGTGCGGAGGTTGTCATCCGCTGGAACGGACCCATACTGGAGATGTGGGCCGACAGGCAGGATGAACCATGACGAACGCCACCGGGGACGTGACCGAGCCGAAGCTGAGCTTCACCGGGGACGCCGCGCGAAGCCTCCTCATCGTCGACGACGACGCGCCGTTCCGCATCCGGCTGGCCCGGGCGCTGGAGAAACGGGGCTTCGACGTGGTCGCGGTCGACAATGTGGCCACGGCGATCGACGTGGCGCAGGAGAGCGCGCCGGCCTTCGCCGTCGTCGATCTGCGCCTGGGCGACGGCAACGGGCTCGAGGTGGTGAAGGCTCTGCGCGACGCGCGGCCCGACGCCCGGATCGTCATGCTGACCGGCTATGGCAACATCGCCACGGCGGTCGCCGCGGTGAAGCAGGGCGCGGTCGACTACCTCTCCAAGCCGGCCGACGCCGACGCGGTGGAGGCGGCGCTGCTGGCCGACGGGCGCACCCTGCCCCCGCCGCCGGAAAACCCGATGTCCGCCGACCGCGTGCGGTGGGAGCACATCCAGCGCGTCTTCGAGCAGTGCGACCGGAACGTCTCGGAGACGGCGCGGCGGCTGAAGATGCACCGCAGGACCCTCCAGCGGATCCTGAACAAGCACGCGCCGCGGGGCTGACCGGGGCAGGGGCGGCGGGCACCCGTCACGCGGGTGCTGGACGCCGCCCCTCCCGCCACCATATACATCCGCAGACGGATCTGATCCGATAGCGGCGCTTATGGAGGGAACGATGAGCGAGCCCGAGGTCATGACGGTGGAGGGCGGCGTCCCGGTCCGCAGCTGGACCCGCGGGGTCCCGGTGGAGGAAGCGGCACTGCGGCAGCTGCGCAACGTCGCGTCGCTGCCCTTCGCGTTCCGCCACGTGGCGGCCATGCCGGACGTGCACTGGGGCCTCGGCGCCACCGTGGGCAGCGTGATCGCGACGAACGGGGCCATCGTCCCCGCCGCGGTCGGCGTCGACATCGGCTGCGGCATGATGGCCGTCCGCACCACGATCCGCGCGGCGCACCTGCCCGACGACCTGGCGCCGATCCGCTCGGCGCTGGAGGCGGCGATCCCGCACGGGCGGACCCACAACGGCGGACCGATGGACCGTGGCTCCTTCGGGGAGCCGACGGAGCGGGCGCGCGCGGCCTGGGCGACGCTGGAAGAGGGCTGGCGGACGATCGTCGAGCACCGGCCGAAGCTCGCGTCCGGCCGCACGCTGGAGCACCTCGGCACGCTCGGCACCGGCAACCATTTCGTGGAGCTTTGCCTGGACGAGGCGGACGCGGTCTGGGCCATGCTCCATTCCGGCTCGCGCGGGGTGGGGAACCGGATCGGCACCACCTACATCGAGCTGGCGAAGAAGGACATGGAACGGTTCTTCATCCGCCTGCCCGACGCGGACCTCGCCTATCTGCCGGAGGGGACGGAGCATTTCGCCCAGTACATGCACGCCGTCTCCTGGGCGCAGCGCTACGCCCGGGCCAACCGCGAGCTGATGATGGCGGCGGTGATGGGTGCGCTCGCCCGGTTCTTTCCCGACGTGGCGGTCGACGAGATGGCGGTGAACTGCCACCACAACTACGTCGACACCGAGGAGCACTTCGGCGAGCGGGTCCTCGTCACCCGCAAGGGGGCGGTGCGCGCCGGGGCGGGCGACCTCGGCATCATCCCCGGCTCGATGGGCGCCAAGTCGTTCATCGTGCGCGGCAAGGGCAACCCGGAGAGCTTCTGCTCCTGCTCCCACGGCGCCGGCCGGGCGATGAGCCGCTCGGCCGCGCGCAAGCGCTTCACGCTGGACGACCACGCGCAGGCGACCGCCGGCGTCGAATGCCGCAAGGACGAGGGCGTGCTGGACGAGACGCCGGGGGCCTACAAGGACATCGACGCGGTCATGGCCGCCCAGGCCGACCTGATCGAGATCGTCCACACGCTGCGGCAGGTGGTCTGCGTGAAGGGGTGAAGGGGTGAAGGGCGCGGGCGGGGCAAGGCGGGCGGGCACGCGTCCCTCCGCCTGCCCCCTCAGGCCGGAACCTCCGGCGCCATCAGACGCGCCACCTCGCCCCGCGCGGACGGCCCCGCGGACGGCCCCCCCCGTGGGCGGCCGCGGGGGCGGCCCCGGGGGCGGCCCGACGTGTCCGGGCGGTGAAGGAGGATAGCCCAAGTCCGTGCGCGGCGGTGCGCACGACCGGGTCGATCGGACATCGCCCGAACGGTGTCGAAATCGATCGAGTGACGTCACCGGCGCGATTCCCAATGACGATGCGTAATCCGATCGAACGGGTTATGTATTCTTCCAGTCCATACAAGTTTTCTTTTAGCATAGAGAAGTTTCATCCTGTTCCTGTCTTTTTCGTGTCATCCAAAACTCGGTACGCCGAAGTAATGTTTTGATCGACTTGCCGAGGGCGTTATCTGTCCGGGGTCGACCGCGCAAGGCGGTTTTCAGTGATCGGTGCATCCGGCATGGTCTCGCAGCTCGGCATCGCGACGCGTTCCCATGCGCAGCGCGAACGACTGGCCCTACCCTGGTTCCTGTTCGTCACCGCAGACGTCCTGGTCGCATTCCTCGCCTTCGGCATCGCGACAGCGCTGGTGTTCGCCGCGGTCGCGTGGACGAGCGAGAGCGGCATGCTGCCACAGCGCATCAACATCATCCTGACCGAGCGGCTCGCGCACTTCTCGGTCTTCGTCCCCGTGCTCGTCTTCTGGTTCACCCAGCTGGGCCACTACCGGCGCGGGGTGCCGTTCTGGACGGAGGTGCAGCAGGTCTGCTGGGTGATCGTGGTGGTGGCGCTCGCCGACGGCTTCAGCCAATACGTCTCCCATCAGCTCTACAGCCGCTCCTGGCTGGTTCTGAGCTGGGTCCTCGTCGCCTTCCTGCTGGTCACGGGGCGGCGGGCGCTCAAGTCCGCGCTGCTGCGCGCCGGCGTCTGGCAGTTGCCGACCGTCGTGGTCGGGAGCGGCGAGACGATCGACGAGGCGGTCGCCGCCCTGGGATCGGAGCGGCACCTCGGCTACGAGGTGGTGGCGCGGATCGACCTCGGCGCGCAGACGCCCGTCCCCGCCGCCGCGGACCTTCTGTCGACCCGCGATCCCCGCTTCGTCGTGATCGCGGCGGAGGCGACGGACGTCCCGCGGGTGCAGTCCCTCATCGCCGACCTCCACCGCAAGGGCGCGGCCTTCGCGGTCGTGCCGCCGCTGTCGGGCATGTCGGTCCTCAACATGTCCGCGCAGGGCTTCTTCAGCCACGACGCCGTGCTGCTGACGGCGCCCAACAACCTCCAGCGCCTGCACGCCCGCATCCTCAAGCGCTGCTTCGATTTGGCCGTGTCCGCGATCCTCTTGGTGGCGCTGTCGCCGCTGTTCGGCGTGCTCGCGCTGATGATCCGGCGGGATGGCGGGCCGGCGCTGTTCGGGCAGAGGCGGGTGGGGCGCGGCGGGCGGCGCATCACCTGCCTGAAGTTCCGGACCATGGTGGCGGATGCCGACCGGCGCCTCGCCGACCTCCTCGCCCGCGACCCGGCGGCGCGCGAGGAGTGGGCGCGCAACCAGAAGCTCCGGAACGATCCGCGCGTGACGCCGGTCGGCCGCTTCCTCCGCCGCACCAGCCTCGACGAGCTGCCGCAGCTGATCAACGTGCTGCGCGGCGAGATGAGCCTCGTCGGCCCGCGCCCCATCGTGCCGGACGAGGTTCCCCGGTTCGGGGAGGACATCGTCTACTACTACGAGGTCGATCCCGGCATCACCGGCCTGTGGCAGGTGAGCGGGCGCAACGGGCTCGACTACGCCCGCCGGGTGCAGCTGAACAGCTGGTACGTGCGCAACTGGTCGCTCTGGCACGACGTGACGATCCTGTTCCGGACGGTCCGCGTGGTGCTGGAGCGGGACGGCGCCTACTGATGGCCGCCGCGACCGAAGGCGCGCCCCGCCGCTCGCGGGGGGCGGACCTCGCCGACCCCGGCTTTCCGCTGGCGGCCGTCGTCCTGCTGACGACCCTGCCGTACCTCTGGCCGATGGAGTATTCGGGGGTCGTCAAGTACTGGGACACCCCCTCGCACCTCGCCTTCTGCGTCGGCTTCGCGATCGTCCAGCTGGCGGTCTGGGCCTTCTATCGGATGCTGTTCCCCACGCCCTGGTACCTGCCCGACCCCGCCGGGCGGTACGAGGCGGTGCTGTTCGGCTTCTGCCGCCTCGCCATCTGGGGGGCGATCGGCGCCAACCTCTACCTTCTCGCGAACGTCCTGCCGCGGATCGGCGGCGGCGTCTTCGCGATGAAATCGGTCGTGGCGGAGGGGGAGGGGCTGTTCATCTTCACCCAGCTGCACGTCTGGTTCCTCGGCCCCTACGTCGCGATCGGCGTGCTGCGGGGCGAGAGGATCGTGCGCACGCTGGCGCTGCTCGGCCTGCTCGTGCTGATGCGCGCGGTGCTGGTGGGCGAGCGCCTCGCGCTGCTCGAGTTCCTGCTGCCGATGATGGTGGTCCTCACGCTGATGGGCCGCATCCGCATCGGCTGGGGCCGCCTGTTCGCCATCGTCGGCTTCGTGCCCGTGTTCTTCCTGTCGACCGAGATCTTCCGGAGCTTCTGGTCGAAGTTCGCGGACATCGGCGGCGGACTGTCCCAGCTCAGCCTCGACTTCATCATCGCGTGGAACCTGGAGCGGTTCTTCAGCTACTACGTCGACGTTACCAACAAGCTCTATCTGACGCTGACCGAGCAGTTCTTCTGGCAGACGTCGTTCTGGTCGGTCGGCGTGTCGCGGATGCTCTACCGGTTCGGTCTGGCGGAGTTCCCGGACGAATCGATCCTGTTCGACACGTTGGAGCGCTTCGGCGTCCGCAGCCGGGAGCTGACCAACCCCGGCGGGCTCCAGACGTTCATGTCGGACTTCGGCTGGTGGGGCGTGGTGGCCTATCTGGGGCTCGTGGTCGTGCTGATGGTCGCGCACCGGAGCGCGCGCCTCGGCGCTCCGATGGCGTACGGCCTCTACCCCGTCCTCTGGTTCACTTTCGCCGACCTCGTGCGGCTCAACTACCTCTACGAATCGCGGGCGATCTTCCCGCTGATCCTGTTCGTCGGCGCCTGCGTCGCGGCGCGGCTGGTCGCCCTCTCGGAGACCGCCGACCCGCGGTCGCCGGACGCCACCGACCCGATACCCGAAAGGTCCCTTCCATGAAGATCGGCGGACGCTCGGTCGAGACGATCCTGGGGGCCGTGACGCGGTCGCAGCATTATCGCGCCCTGCTGCGCATGCCCCGGCGCCTGCCCACGTTCCCGCGGCCGCTGTTCGACTATCTGCTGGGCACGGGGACCTATCCGCGGACGCTGCCGGTGCGCACGCCGCTGGGCACGATCCGGCCGGAACTCCACAGCCACCACGACCTCCTGACGGTGAACGAGATCTTCTGCCGCGAGGACTACGCCTGCGGCGCGCCCTTGCGCACGGCGGTGGACATCGGGGCGAACATCGGGCTGGCCGCCCTCTGGTTCCTGACCCGCGACCGGCAGGCCCGGGTCTACGCCTTCGAGCCGCTACCCCGGAACCTTGAGCGGCTCGCCGCGAACACGGCCGCCTTCGCCGACCGGCTGACGGTGAACCCGGTCGCGGTGGGGCTGGCGGACGGGCCGGTGACCTTCGGCTGGGAGGAGACGGGCCGCTACGGCGGGATCGGGCTCGCGCTCAAGGACCGGATCACGGTCGACTGCGTCGAGATCAACGCCGCGCTCCGCGCGATCCTCGCCGAGAGGGGCGTCATCGACGTGCTCAAGGTGGACGTGGAGGGGCTGGAGATCGACCTGATCCGCGCGCTGGCGCCGGACGTGCGGTCGAAGGTGCGGCTGATCTACGCCGAGAGCGACCGCCGGCCGGACCGCATGCCCGGCTATCGCTGGTCGGCGCGCGCGGCGGGTGGCGGGATCCATCACCTGACGCTGCGCCCCGACGGCTCAGCCTGATCGACCGGGCATCCATGGCACAGCTCCGCACCCTCGTCCGTTCGGCGGGCGGCGACGATACCGCCGCCCTGCAGGCGGCGCTGGACGCCGTCGGGGCGGCCGGCGGCGGCGAGGTGCTGCTGGCGCCGGGCGACTTCGGCTATTCCGACAATCTGGTCGTCCGGGCGCGCACCACGCTGCGCGCGCAGGGGGGCGCCCGCCTCGTCGCCCGCAACCCCGAGCGCAGCTCGGTGTTCCTCGAAGGTGCGGACGTCGCGGTGCGGGAGGTGACGATCGTCGGAAACGCGCAGGGGCGGAGTTCGTCGGACCGCGCCATGGGCCTGCGTGGCGGCGGTTGCACGGGGCTGACCATCGACGGGGTGACGGTGCGGGCCGTGGCGGGCGGTGGCATCCTGCTGCGCGACTGCGCGGGCTTCCGGATCACCGGCTGCCTGATCGAGGACACCTTCGCCGACGGCATCCACCTCACCGAGCGCAGCCGGCAGGGCATCGTGTCCGGCAACCGGTGCCTCGCGACGGGCGACGACGGGATCGCCTGCGTCGGCTATCAGAAGGACGGCGACGTGGTCTCGCACGTGGCGATCACCGGCAATCTCGTGGCCGGGGGGAAGGCGCGGGGGATCGCCTGCCTCGGCGCGCACCACGTCTCGATCGCCGGCAACGTGATCACCGGGACGGCGGCGGCCGGCATCTATCTGGCGCAGGAGAACAACTACCAGACCTACGCGCCGCGGTTCGTGGCCATCACCGGCAACGTGCTGTCGGACGTGTCGAAGCGGGTTGGCCACGCCGGGATCTTCGTGCGCGGCGGCGAGGGCACCCGGCCGACCCGCGACGGCCGCCGGCTGGAGGACGCCATCGTCGGAGTGACGCTGGTCGGGAACCTGCTCGACGGCAGCGGGAACGACGGCGTGCTGGTGGGCGACGACGTCCGCGCGGTGGCCGGCGGCGCGAACCTGGCGGTGGCCGTGGCGCGGCGCCGCGCGGTCTTGGGCCGGCGCGCGGGTTCCGTGGAGGTCGGGGGGGGCGAATGAGCGATCGTGAAACCGTCGTCGCGCCCTCGGTCGTCGCTGTCGTCCTGACCTGGAACCGCAAGGATCTCCTGGCCCGCTGCCTCTCCGCGATCGCGGGACAGACCCGGCCCCCCGGCCGGATCCTGGTGATCGACAACGCCTCGACCGACGGCACGGACGAACTCCTGGCCGGGCGGGACCGGTGGGAGGGCGTGCCGCTGGACCACCGCCGGGCCGACCGCAACGACGGCGCGTCGGCCGGCTTCCGCGCCTGCTTCGTCGCCGGAACGGAGAGCGGGGCCGATTTCGCCTGGATCATGGACGACGACGTGATCCCGGACGCGGGCGCCCTGGCGGCGCTTCTGGACGCGGCGGCGACGGTCGACGAACCGGCCTCCTTCCTCATCAGCCGGGCGGTGGGGCCGGACGGCCGGTCGATGAACGTGCCCGAGCCCGACCTCCGCCGGGCGGAGGGGCGCTACGCCGACTGGGACCGTCGGCTGGCGGAGGGGCTGGTCAAGATCCGGCGGGCGACGTTCGTGTCGATCCTCGTTCCACGTGAAACGCTGACCCGCATCGCGCCGCCGTCCGCCGACTTCGTCATGTGGGGCGACGACGCGGACTGGACCCTGCGGGCGACCGCGTGGCGCCCCGCCTGGATGGTGGCGCGCAGCCGCGTCGTCCACGCCCGCGCCTCCGGCGGCCCGCCCGACAGCCACGCGGAGACGGACCCCGCGCGCGTCGACCGGCTCTACTACCTCTATCGCAACGAGGTCTATGTCGCCCGCCGCCACTACGGCATGAGCGGACAGGCGCGGGTGGTGCTGGGCACGCTGCGCCGGGCGGTGCTGGGCGCGGCCCGGCCGGGCGGGCGGCGGCGGCTGGGCGTAGTGCTGAAGGGGTTGGCGGCGGGCTGGCGCTTCCGGCCGCGGTGAGGGAGGCGGCGGGGGCGTCTCGCCACCTCGTCCTGAGCCTGTCGAAGGACGGTCCAGATAAGAACGGGGAAAACGGTGACAGTTTACTATTAGCGAACCGACACCGATTTTGATCCGGGTGGAAGCGGTGACAGTTCAAAGTTTTCTACGTCTGATTAGCCCGGATTATGCACCAAGGTGGCTTTGAGGGGTGGCGGGTGTAGCATAAGTCCTTGATCGGGTTTAGGATTCAGTCGCCAAACACAAATCCGCCCGACCCGAAGAGGCCCCACCCGCCATGCGCGAGACTACGCCGTTGCTGCC
>CANGXM010000087.1 GCA_947457845.1 Rhodospirillales bacterium
CCAGACCCGCTACATGCAGGTCGAGGCCATGGCCGAGCTCGCCGCCACCGACACCGCCGACCCGATCCAGATCCCACCCCTCGCGGCCTGACCGATGGCCACCTCACGACGCACGCGAATCTCCACCAGCTTGACGGACGTGACCGTCGGCTGCCGCCCGAAGCGACGCCAGTTTCACTTGCGTCATCGCCGGCCCCCACTTTGGTCGTTGCTGGTCGGTCTGGGCGGCGTCCATTCGGCCGCGCGCACGGCGGCGGCGGTCTCGATCTCGTCCAGCCGGTATTCGAGATCGCCCGTCTGGGCGTCGACCGCGTCTTCCAGCGACGATACGCGGGCGCGCAACGCATCGAGGTCGGTGCACAGCTGCCGCACCGTGCTCGCGAGGGAAGGCCGCTTGCCGCGAACGGCGTTCGCCGCAGACCGACGCGGAACGGTCGTTGCGTCGACACAGGCGAGGATGTCGGCGTCAGTCTCAGCCACCGCTTGCCTCCTCTGCTGACGGGGCGCCGAAGCGCCCCGTCTCGTGTGGTCATCAGGCCGCGAACCGGAGGAGCTTGACCGCATCGCTGTCCACGAGACCGCCGCCGACCAGACGGCGGGCGTAGAAGCGGACGAAGGGCTTGGCGGTGTAAGGATCCGCCAGCATGCGGATGCCAGCTCGCTCCACGATGGTGTAGGCCCGTTGGAAATCGCCGAAGGCGAGCGACAGCGAGCCGGTGCCCAGCGCCGGCATGAAGTCGTCAATCTCGACCGGGTAGCCCAGCAGCATGGGCGGCTGACCCATCTGCAGACCGGGCTGCAGGATGAACTGGCCGTCCGACAGCTTGAACTTGCGGACCAGGTTCGCGACGTCGCGGGACATGATCCAGCGGGCGTTCGAGCTGTACTCCGGCGCCAGCTTGATCGTGAGGTCGATCAGCACGTCCGCTGGGTTCGAGGTGCCCGAAACCGTCGTGGTGAAGCCGCCGTTGGCCCCGGTGTTCACGTGCTCGATCGTGCCGAAGGGACGCGCGGCGTCCGCCGTTGCCGCAGTCGGATAGGCCAGCAGACCGCGCGGCCGGCTGACGCCCTCCCCGGTCATGAAGGCCGCGCCCTCCGCCCGGATGATGCGGCGGGAGATGGCGTCGGTCAGGTAGGCGGCGAGATCGAAGCTCGCGAGGTCGACAAGCTGCTGCGTGACGGCAGGCATGGTGTAGATCTCGCGGAGCGAAACCCGCGTCTTCGTGAACGTGGGCGAGTTGGTCTCGGGACGGCTATCCGTCTCGCCGACCCACGAGGCGGAGAGGTCGCCGTTCTCGCGCAGGAACTCCAGGGCGTCGCTGCCGGCGGGAACCTCCATCACGTTCGCCAGACGGTAGAGCGCCACGCTCTCGCGGACACGGCGCATGACGTTCGGGCTCAGAACGGGGGGAACCATATACCCGCCGTCGGGATCGCTCCCGATCGACATCGCCTTGGTCTCGGCGTCGGTGAACTCGGCGAACGCTGACGGGTCGTTCGACTTCGCGAAGCTGCGGAGCGCGGCGTTGAACGCCTTGCGATCGACGTTGGCGGGCGGATCGAAGGTCGAAACAGACCCGCCGGGGCGCATCAGACGCTTCTCGATCTGGTCCACGCGCTTCTGCTCGGCTGCCAGGGCGGCGGCGTGCTCGGACTTGAACTTCTCGAACGCGCCGCCGAGCTGGTCCATCAGCGTCTTCATTTCGTAGGCGTCCATAAAGGGGCTCCATCTGAGGGACAGGGCGCCATCCGGCGCGCTCGCGGCTTGCCTAAGGCCGTTCAAGGCTCCGGATCGCCGACGTCGGCGCCGGAATTGGGTGGGGCAGGGGCGGCCGGGGCCGGATCGGCCTCGACATCACCGTCCCGGAACGGGAGCTGCTGGGCCAGGAACGAGTGCATGGTCCGCATCAGCGGGGGGAGCATCGCCGCTCGCGCCTCGGGACCGACGAACTCGACCTGACGCTCGCCCGCGTGGCCGGCCCTGGACGGGGCGCCGACGATGAACCCGTCACCCTTGCGCATGAGGGTGACGCCCCGGAGGCGGACCCCGGCGTAGACGACGGTGGCGAAGGCGAGGACCTGACGGCCCAAATTCGGCGACCTGTTCGCCAGCGCGAACGCCTCGATGATGACGGAGGGGGCGGTCATTCCGCGCCCCGGTCAGCGACCCAACCACCCTGACTGTCGAGGTCGGCGTCGGTGTGCGACAGATCGAGGGCGAGCTGCGAGAGGAACGACGCCGTTAGCGTGACAGCCTCGTACATCCCGAAGCCGAACCCCGTCTGAGGGGCGTTGTCAGACCGATAGGACTGGACGTTCTCCGCGCCATCGGCACCGAGCCAGATCAGATCAGCCTGCGGCCAGCTGCGATAGACGACGATGCGCGCGATCCTCGCGGCCGTCTCGGGGCTGGACAGGATGAGTTCCAGCACCTCGGCGAAGGACTGGCAGCCGAGAAAATCGAAGCCGTGCTCGGAGGCGACGGGACGCATAGTCGCGTAGGTCGCCACCGCGTGGTTGGTGTCGGTCGCCTTCGCCGCGGCCGACATGGCGATCAGGATCGTTGCGGCGTGTTCCGGCGACAGATCCGGAGCATTGAGGCCACGGCCACCGGTGGGAAGCATACGCAGCTCGCGCAGTCGGCGCGTTCTCTGGTCGATCTCCGACGCGCTCCAGGGCGTGAGGCTGCCCAGCGCTGCCTCGAACTCGCGAACCCGCATGGTCATGTTCCTCTCAATTTCATTTGGAGGTTTTACGAAAGCCCATTGACGCCGGAAACACCTTTGCTGTTCCATTGCGTTTCGGATTTTCTCCAAAACGCAATTGGAGGCGAGTGTGCGTCTCATCAGGTGCAAGGCCCTATGCCACCAGCTGGGGTTCAGCCGAACGACAATCTGGCGCTGGGTGCGCGAAGGCACGTTCCCGGCGCCAATCAAGGTGAACGCCCACTCGATCGCCTGGCGGAAAGAAGACGTCGACGCCTGGATCGCGAACAGCGCCGAGAACCGAAAGGCGTCGTGATGGACAAGGCCGAGGAGGCGCGGTCGGAAGTGCAAAAGGCAGAGGCGACGATCCGGCGGATTGTCGACGGCGCCAAACAGGTCGACGTCCCCGTTGAGTTCTCCGAGGAAGCTCTTGCGCTCCGCTTCACCGAACAGCACCGCGGCCAGCTCATGTACGTGGCGAAGTGGAACCGTTGGCTCATCTGGAACGGCTACACGTGGGCAGCCGACGACACGATGCAGAGCTTCAACCTTTCGCGGCACATCTGTCGTGAGGCGAGTTGGGAAGCCGGGATCCAGAACCCGCGGATCGGCGCGAAGGTGGCTTCCGCCGCCACTGTCGCGGCGGTGCTGAAGCTGGCATCGGCCGACCCGGTACACGCCAGCCGAACGAGCGACTGGGACAGCGATCCATGGATCCTGAACACGCCTGGAGGGATCGTCGATCTCAGAACCGGCGATCTCCAGCCATGCGATCCCGCGGCCGGATGCACCAAGATCACCGCCGTTGCGCCAACCGGCGAGTGCCCCACCTGGATGCAGTTCATCGAAGACGTCACCGCGGGCGATACGATGGTGATGGACTACCTTCAGCGTGCGGTTGGCTACTGCCTGACGGGGTCGATCGACGAACACGCGCTGTTCTTCGTCCACGGACCAGGCGGGAACGGCAAGTCCGTCTTCCTCAACACCATCCAGGCCGTTCTTGGCGACTACGCGACCGTCGCCAGCATGGACACGTTCACGGCATCCCCGAGCGATCGGCATCCGGCCGACATGGCGATGCTGCGCGGCGCCCGCCTCGTGACGGCGCAGGAAACCGAGGAAGGCCGAAGGTGGGCCGAGAGCAAGGTCAAGGCCCTGACAGGTGGCGATCCCATCACGGCGCGCTTCATGCGCCAAGACTTCTTCACGTTCACCCCGACCTTCAAGCTCTTCGTGGTCGGCAACCACCGGCCGGCGATCCGGAACGTCGACGACGCCATGCGACGTCGGCTCCATCTGATCCCGTTCAACTTCAAGCCCGCCACGCCTGACCGGGGACTCTTCGATCGGATGAAAGCCGAGTGGCCGGGCGTGCTTCGATGGGCCGTCGAGGGGTGCTTGCACTGGCGTCGCGTCGGCCTCAGCCCGCCGGAGCCCGTACTCAGCGCGACCGCGGAGTACTTCGAGACCGAAGACGCGATCGGCCGATGGATCGAGGAACGATGCGAGCGCGACGAGACGAAGCGCACTCACGTGTCCGTGTTGTTCGCCGACTGGCAGACGTGGGCCGCAGCGACCGGGGAGTATGCCGGCAAGATGAAGCGCTTCTCGATGAACGTAGAGCAACGCGGCTTCGGGAAGGAGAAGAGCGACGGCCTCATGTGCTTCCGCGGCCTCGCGCTGAAAGATGATCGTCGCCCCTGGTACACCAATGACTGACGGCACCGGTGACTAGGGAGGATCGGGAGGATCATCCGGTTATCACCGTTACACGCGCGCGCACGTGACGCCGATAACGGGTCAAACCTCCCGATCCTCCCTGATACACGCCGATCAAGAAAAAAAACATATTCTAGGACATCGATCCCCACGGGAAATTTTCTGCGCGTGACCCCCAAAGCGGTCTGACCCCCCGCCACCCGCCAGAGATTCACCCCCCCTACCCCCGCCCCAGCCACGCCGCCGACGCCGGTAGCAGACGCGCCGATCGCCCCAAACGGAGAGGGGCGGCCGAAGCCGCCCCCTTGGATCACCGCGCCGGGATGCGCGGAAACTCGATGACGACGGGATCCCCCCGCCAGGGTGGACCTCCCACCGGCTGGCGCTCTCGGCCCACGCAGACGTCAGCTTGACGGCCGAACCACCGACCCGGCCAGTCGGAGGGGTCCTGCGACCGCTCCGGCATAGTAGGGTAGATCGGGGCAGCGTACTGGTCGGGTTCAAAGTCGCCATCATCCTCGGCCGGGTCGTCTTCCTCGGCCGGGTCATCGTCTTCGGCATCCTCAGCGTCACCTGCACCAACGGTCGGGAAGCAGACGCCATCGCCGTCGTCCTCCATCTCCGGGTCGCCGTCGATCGCGTTAAGCAGCTCGACCAGGTGCTCGACCAGGTCCTCGATCCGGTCGCGGTCGCCGAGAGCGTCGACGATCCGATTTGCGAGAGCGGCAAACGCAGGTGCCGCGGCGGGGCGTGTGGTATGGACAAGATCAGCCATTCCCGGAACTCCTACCGTTCGGGTTGTGGTGAGGCCGGCGCGGTGGGGTCCAGCCACCACGCCGGCCGCTTGATCCTAATTCGGATCATCGATACGATATTCCGGCGGTCGTCGAACGCAATCGAAAACGTATCGCGGATACGAAATGCTTCCGGTTCAACTCGACATGGCTCTTGCGGCGATCGGATGGGGGACGCGCGACCTTTCGCGGTCATGCGGCGTCTCGCTGGACACCATCGCGCGCTTCAAGCGGGGCGAACGGCTGCGCGACACGACGATTGCGACCATGCGCGCCGCCCTGGAAACCGCCGGCGTCGAGTTCATCGCAGAGAACGGTGGCGGTCCCGGCGTTCGGCTGCGCGCCAGGACGGGCGGTCCACCGAACTGACGCCGACCGATGGTGTCAGTTGAACTGACACCCTTCCTCCCGTCATGATCGCACCGACCCGTCCCGGCGAACGCCGTTCGCCTTGACCAGCCCCGCAACGTGATCGGCCCATGCCTCGAGCGCGGCGCGCTTCTCGTCGGCATAGGTGTGGTGGTCGTACACGCCCTGGACGCCTGGAAGAACGTGGCCAAGCACGGCTTCCGCGACGTGCGGAGGAACCTTCAGCGCCGACAGACCGGTGCGCGCGGTGCGGCGAAGGTCGTGCAGCGTCCATCCCGGCATCGGTTCGTCCCCACGCTCGACCCGGGCCTTGGTGATCGCCCGGTCGATCCGCTCCTTCATGTCGGAAAAGCCACTGACGGGCCGCTCGGATGCGCCACGGGCCGGGAACAGCCATTCCGACCCGTCGACTCGCGCGAGGCCATCCACGATCGCCAGCGCGGCCGACGCGAGCGGGATCATGTGGGATCGTGCGGTCTTGTAGGCGTCGGCCGGCACCACGATCGCTGACCCCTGGACCCATGACCAGCGCGCGCCGCCGATTTCATCCCGCCGCGCGGCCGTGAGGATCAACAGCTTGACGATCGCCTCGATCGGATGCCCCACGGTCTCGGCCGCGCACCACACCTCGCGCAGCTCGCCATCCGTGAGGACGCGATCCCGGCGCGTCTCCGGAGCCGGAGCCTTGACGCCGGCAACCGGCGATGCCGGGATCACGTCGCGTTCCACCAGCCAGTTGAACAGCCGGCGAAGAGTGGTGAGCACGCGGTTCGCTTGAGTGGGGCCACCGCGCACGACTCGCTTCCCATCCTCCCGCTTCGCCTTCAGCTTCCGGCCGGCGATACGGTCCAGCAGTTCGATCACCTCACGCCTGGTGATCGCCTCCACGTCGCGCGCCCCCAGGGACGGGATCACGTAAACGTCCAGGTGCCGCTTCTGTTCGGCCCATGAGCGGTTACGCGGCCGCGCGTGCTTGCGGATGAACACGTCGACATGGTCGGCCAGCGTGTTCCCGCCTGCGTCCTTCAGGACCCTCTTCCGCGCGGCTGGATCCGCGCCGCGGGCGACGTCACGGAGAGCCGCGCGAGCGGCCTCACGTGCATCGGCCAGCGACATGCGCGGATACCGTGCCAGGGTGAGTTTCGCCGGCTTGCCATCGGCTCGATAGCGGACCGCCCATGACTTCGATCCGGACGGCTGGACAATGAGGTAGAGCCCTGGACAGTGCGCGTCGGGCACCTCGATCCGGCCCGCCTGATCGGGTTTCAGCCCGTCGACTTCGCGAGCCGTCGAGAAGCAGCGGGTGGGGGTTGGCATAGCAGCGGGTGAGCCGGGGTAACGCGGGGGTAACGGAGAGGACGCTACTACCCGGCGCAAGGTGTTACAAGTTGAACCGGCAACCCCTTGAAAATGCTCGATCCGCGCAACTGGGCGTTACAATCGGAAACCACGTCTTCACTGTTTCGTAAGCAGCGGGTCGGGGGTTCAAATCCCTCCAACGGCACCATTCTCCCACATCGGCCGTCACGATCTGCCGCCGCCGCGGATCCGCAGGTTCGCGTCCCAATCGGGGACGAGGCGCTGCAGGTCGGCCAGCGCCCGGGTCTCGATCGCGTCGGACAGCTTCAGCATCCACTCCGCGGCCCCCTTCAGGCCCAGCGTCCACGCGCTCTGCGCCGTCTCGCGCAGGCGGCGGACCTGGCGGATGTCGGCCGCGATCCGCGTGAGCGAGGCGCCATCGGCCGATCCCGTCCGTCGTTGCGTCATCCACCGTCCCCGCCCGCAGCCCTCGCCTTGCGATCCTAGCCGCCACGCGCCGGAACCGGGGCCGAGGCACTCGCGGGGGGCGGGCGGTCACAGGGGCTACCCCCGGCCACGCGGGACCGCCCTGCACCGCCGCCCGTTGAGCGGCGCCCGCGGGGGCGATAAAGATCGGCTGCGCTCCCCCGGACGGGAACCCCGACGATGTACGTGCCGCCCGCCTTCCGCCTGGACGATCCCGCCGCGCGCCTCGCGGTGATGCGCGCGCACCCCTTCGCGCTGCTGGTCACGGCGGGCGGCGACGGCATCGCGGCGACGCCCATCCCGGTCCTGGTCGATCCGGACGAGGGGCCGCACGGCACCCTCTACGGCCACCTCGCCCGCCCGAATCCGCAGACGGCCCATCTCGCCGCGGGCACCGAGGCCGTCGTCTGGTTCCACGGGCCGCACGCCTACGTCTCGCCCCGCTGGTACGCCGCCCGGTCGGAGAACGTGCCGACGTGGAACTACGTCGCGGTGGAGGCGAGGGGCCGGCCGCACCTGCTCGACGACGCCACGACCGACGCGATCGTCGCCCGCCTCAGCGACGCCTACGAGCCCGACCCGGACGGCTGGCGGCTGGACGAATACGAGCCCCGGCGCCGGACGGCCATGGTCCGCGGCATCGTCGGGTTCGCCATGCCGATCGACGCCGTCGCCGGGAAGGCCAAGCTGAGCCAGAACAAGACGCCGGACGACCGGGCGGGCGTGATCGCGGCGCTCCGGGCGGGCACCGATCCCGACGGTCACGCGATCGCCACGATGATGTCCGCGGATTGACGGGTGGACCGCCGCCCAACGAGCGCCATGATGGTGCGTCATCGCTCGACACCCGTCGTCGCGTTCCTCGTCCGGTGCCGCCCTTGATCGTTCCTCCGTTCCTGCGTTCCGCCCTTGCGGTCGCGGCGCTGCTCGTCGTGGCGCTCTCCTCCGCCCTCGTCGCCGCGCAGGGTTCCGCGCCGCCCGCGGCCCCGCCGGCGGCGACGACCACCGGCCTCTCGTCCGAGCAGTTGCGTAGCCTCGCCGACACGCTGGAGGACCCGCAGGCGCGGGACCGTCTCGTGGGCCAGTTGCGTGCGCTCATCGCCGTCGCCGAGGGCGGCCGTGCCCCCGCGGAGGAGACGGAAACGGAGACGGTGGGGTCGCGGACGCTCGAATGGGCGACGGGCCAGCTGGGCGACGTCAGCCGCCAGATGGTCCGCATCGGCATGGCGTTCGGCGACGTGCACTCGGCGCTCGCCTGGATGAACCTGCAGGCCCGCGATCCGACGCTGCGCCAGCGCTGGACGGAACTGGCGCTCCAGCTGGGTTTCATCCTGCTCGGCGGCCATCTCGCCTCGCGCCTCGTGCGCTATCTCGCCGCCGGGACGCGCGAGCGGCTGGGCGAGCGGACCTTCGCCTCCCCGGTGGAGAAGGTTCCGGTGCTCTTGGCCCGCATCCTCCTCGACCTGTTGCCCATCGCCGCCTTCGCGCTGGTCGGCTACGGCATCCTGTCGGCGACGGAGCCGCAGCTCCGGGTGCGCATCGTGGCGCTGACGATCGTGAACGCGACCATCCTGATCCAGGTGGTCCTCGTGTTCGTGCGGTTCGCGCTGAGCCCGCGGACCCCGTCGCTGCGCCTCGTCCCGCTCGACGACGAGGGGGCGCACTACGCCTACATCTGGTGCCGGCGCATCGCCTACACGGCCGTCTACGGATATTTCGTGCCGCAGGCCGCCTACGTGCTGGGCATCCCGACCGGCACCTACCTCGGCCTGCTCAAGTTCGCCGGCCTTCTGGTCGCCGCGATGCTGGTGGTGCTGGTGCTGCAGAACCGCCGCTCGGTCGCCGACCGGATCCGCGGCGGCGCACCGGCGACCGCGGAGGAGGTGCAGCCGGGGGCCGAGACGGCGCCCGAACCGCCGACCTTCCTGACCATGCGGAGCTTCCGCAACCGCGTCGGCGAGGTATGGCACCTGCTGGCCATCCTCTACATCCTCGTCATCTACGGCATCTGGGCGCTCGACGTGCACGGCGGGTTCGCCTTCATGCTGCGGGCGACGGCGGTCTCGGCGGTCGTGCTCGTGATCACGCGCCTCGCGCTGATGGCCGTGGACCGCGGCATCCGCCGGGGCTTCGCCATCCCCGACGACGTGCGGCGCGACTTCCCGATGCTGGAGGCGCGGGCGAACCGCTACCTGCCGGGCGTCCACGTGGGGCTCAGGGGCATCATCCTCGCGATCTCGGCGCTGACGCTGCTGGACGCCTGGGGGATCGAGAGCTTCGCGTGGCTGGACACCGCCTGGGGCCGACGGGTGACGACCAGCGCCGTGACCATCGGCCTGGTGCTGGTCGGCGCGCTGGTGGCGTGGGAGGTGGTGAGCGGGCTGATCGAGCGCTTTCTCGCCGGCGGCTCGAAGAACGGCCAGAAGATCGAGCGCAGTGCCCGCATCCGTACGCTCCTGCCGCTGCTGCGCAACGCCTTCATGATCGTGCTGCTGACCTTCGTCGGGCTGATCGTGCTGTCCGAACTCGGGGTGAACATCGCGCCGCTGCTGGCCGGCGCCGGCGTCATCGGCCTCGCCATCGGCTTCGGCTCGCAGACGCTGGTGAAGGACGTCATCACCGGGCTGTTCATCTTGTTCGAGGACACCATCGCCGTCGGCGACGTGATCGACGTGGGCGGCGGGCACTCGGGCGTGGTCGAGGCCATCTCGATCCGCACGATCCGCCTGCGCGACGTGCGGGGCGCCGTCCACACGGTGCCCTTCAGCGAGGTGCAGACCGTCCTCAACATGACCAAGGACTTCGGCTTCGCCGTGATCGACGCCAGCGTCGACTACACCCAGAACGTGGACCGGGTGGCGGACGTGATGCGGCAGGTGGGGACCGAACTGCAGGCCGATCCGCAGTTCCAGGGCTCGATCCTGGAGCCGATCGACATCTTCGGCCTCGACCAGTTCGGCCCGAGCGCCATCGTCATCCGCGGCCGGATCAAGACGCGCCCGGGCAAGCAGTGGGCCGTCGCACGCGCCTACAACAAGCTGATGAAGCAGCGGTTCGACGAGCTGGGGATCGAGATCCCCTTCCCGCAGCGGACGGTCCACGTGAAGGGCGACCTGACCGGGATGAAGCCGGAGCAGGTCGCCACCGCGGCGGGGGCCTGACGCGCCTTCAGGGCGACAGGCGCCGGGTCCACGCGACCAGCGCCTGGACCATGTCGCCCACGATCTTGCGCGTCGGCTCGTCGGTGAGGGTCAGGTCGGCGTCGAACTTCGTCGGCGCCTGCCCGATCATCACCTCGGGCTTGTTGATCGGGTGCATGTTCACGAACACGCAGATCTGGCGCAGGTGATACTGCGCCCGCGCCGTCCCGATCATCCCGCCGGACGCGCCGAGGATCGCCACCGGCTTTCCGTTCAGCGGCTGGTCCGGCCCGCGCGACGCCCAGTCGATGGCGTTCTTCAGCGCCGCCGTGACCGAATAGTTGTACTCGGGGCACGCGAGGATCAGCGCGTCGGCCGCCGCGATCTGCGCCCGCAGGCGGGCCGCCGGCCCGGGCATCCCCTCGCGGTCCATCAGGTCCTGGTCGTAGAGCGGCAGGTCGCCGATGGGCGCGATCTCGAAGGCGCAGCCGTCCGGCAGCATCGACCCCGCGGCCCGCAGGGCGGCGGTGTTGAAGGAGCGGGCGCGCAGGCTGCCCGAGACGCCGAGGATCCGGAGCGGGCGGGAGGCGTCGGTCATGGGTCTCCGCGGTCAGGTCTGGGAGGGGGCGTCGCCCCGGCCGCGGCGCGGCAGCGGGACGAGGTTGGGCGAGGGGGCGGGATCGGCGGTCGCGGCGAGCGGCCCGTCGAACAGCTCCTTCAGCGTCAGGCCCATGATGGCCCGGTTGGCGCGGTCGGCGTCCTCGAGGATGACGTGGAACCGGTCCTGCCATTCGCCCAGGTCGTGCAACCCGGCCGGGCTGCGCAACGGCCCGCGCAGGCCGATGCTCAGCGCCTTGGAGAGATCCTCGAGCGTCACCTCCCCGAAGTCGCGCGTGGCGATCCAGGCGCCGCGCGTGGTGCGCGCCACCCAGTGGGCGTCGGCCAGCACCTCCAGCGTCCCGTCGATGACCGTGGTCCCGAGCGGCAGCCGGGCGAGCAGCGTCTGGCGGCGCAGGCCCACGCCGAGGCGCCCGGCCTGCATCAGCTCCTGCAGCACGGCCAGCGCCACGGCGATCCGCTGGGTGGGCAGAAGCCCGCCCGACCCGCTCTTGAAGAGCCGGCCCGACCGCCATTCCGGCAGCGACGCGGTGACGACCGCGCCGAACAGCAGCGCCGACCAGGCGATGTAGAGCCAGACGAGGAAGATCGGCACCGACGACAAGGCGCCATAGATCGTTTGGTAGACCGGGAAACGCGACATGTAGAGCGCGAACAGCGACTTCGAGATCTCGAGCAGCGCCGCCGCGACCAGCCCGCCCACGGCCGCGTCGCGCCAGTGGACCGACCGGTTCGGGATGACGACGTAGAGGAGCGTGCAGCCCATGAACTCGAACAGGCCGGGCGTCAGCTTGCCCATGCCCCAGAAGGGCCGCGTCACCTCGCCGAAGGCCGAGGTGGTGATGAGGTTGAAGATCTGGCCGGACAGCGAGAGGCTCGCGCCGAACAGCAGCGGCGCCACCGTCAGGATCGCCCAGAAGGCGAGGATGCGCAGGACGACGGGCCGTGGCTCGCGGCTGTTGAAGATGGTGTTGAACGACCCCTCGATCGTGAACAGCAGCATGATCGCGGTGAAGGCGAGGCCGATGACGCCGAACGCCGTGAGCTGGCCCGCGTTCGCCATGAAGGGGCCGAGCGCTTCCAGCAGCGCGTCGCCCACCTGCGGGACGAGGTTGTTGAAGATGAGGGTCTGCGCCTCGCGCTGCAGCGCCTCATAGGCCGGGAAGGCGGCGAAGATCGCGAAGCCGATCGTGAGCAGCGGCACCAGCGCGAGCAGCGCCGTATAGGTCAGCGCCGCCGCGGCCTGGAAGCAGTTGCCCCACCAGAAGCGGTTGACCGAGTAGGACATCAGGCTGGCCACGGCCGACAGGAACCGCGGCACCATCCCGGTATAGGAGGCGACGGCCTTCGCGAGGTTGCGGACGGTCTGTGCGGACATCGCGGATCGACCCTGCGTTTGATCCCGAACACGATTGGTGTACCATGCCAGCCCCCGGATGGGACCGTCTTCCGTCAGTTTTCCGAGGCATCGATGACCAGCACTCCGGCGCTCATGTCGGGCAAGCGCGGCCTTATCATGGGCGTGGCGAACGACCGTTCCATCGCCTGGGGCATCGCGCAGGCGCTGCACGCGCACGGCGCCGAGCTTGCCTTCACCTACCAGGGCGACGCGCTGGGCAAGCGGGTGAAGCCGCTGGCCGAAAGCGTGGGCGCCCGGCACGTCCTCCCCTGCGACGTGACCGACGAGGCGAGCCTTGACGTCGTGTTCGCGACGCTGAAGGAGGCCTGGGGCACGATCGACTTCGTGGTCCACGCCATCGCCTTCTCCGACAAGGCGGAGCTGGACGGCCTCTACCTCGACACGAGCCGGGCGAACTTCGCCCGGACGATGGACATCTCCTGCTATTCCTTCACCGCGGTCTGCCAGCGCGCCGTGCCGCTGATGGCGGACGGCGGCTCGCTGCTCACCCTAACCTACTACGGCGCCGAGCGCGTCATGCCCCACTACAACGTGATGGGCGTGGCCAAGGCGGCGCTGGAGGCGAGCGTGCGCTACCTCGCCATGGACCTGGGGCCGAAGGCCATCCGCGTCAACGCCATCTCGGCCGGCCCGATCAAGACGCTGGCCGCCAGCGGCATCGGCGACTTCCGCTACATCCTGCGCTGGAACGAGCTGAATGCGCCGCTGCGCCGCAACGTGACGATCGGGGAGGTCGGGAACGCCGGCCTGTTCCTGTTGTCCGATCTGGGCACCGGCGTGACCGGCGAGGTGATGCACGTGGACGCCGGCTATCACGTGGTCGGCATGGTCGCGGTCGACAGCGCGGCCGAAACGGCGAAGCTGCTCACCGGCCTGACCGGCGCCGCCGCCGCGGCCGAGTGACGGTCGGCCGATGGCCGGCAACGCGCTCGGGACCCTCTTCCGCTTCACCACCTGGGGCGAGAGCCACGGCCCCGCGATCGGGGTGGTGGTCGACGGCGTGCCGCCGCGCCTGCCCCTCGACGAGGCGTGGGTGCAGCGCTTCCTCGACCGGCGGCGCCCCGGCCAGTCCCGTTTCACGACACAGCGGCGGGAACCCGACGCGGTCCGCATCCTGTCGGGCGTGTTCGAGGGGATGACGACGGGCACGCCCGTCTCGATGCTGATCGAGAACGTCGACCAGCGGTCCAAGGACTATGGCGAGATCGCCAACCGCTTCCGCCCCGGCCACGCCGACGTGACCTACTGGCAGAAGTACGGCATCCGCGACCATCGCGGCGGCGGGCGCTCGTCCGCGCGGGAGACCGCGTCGCGCGTGGCCGCGGGGGCGCTGGCCCGCCTCGCGCTGGGCGAGGGCGTGGCGGTGCGCGGTGCGCTGGTCCAGATGGGCCCGCACCGGATCGACCGGTCGCGCTGGGACTGGGCCGAGGTCGACCGCAACCCGTTCTTCTGCCCCGATCCGGTCGCCGCCGGCGAATGGGAGGGGTATCTCGACGGCGTGCGCAAGGCGGGCTCGTCGTGCGGGGCGGTGATCGAGGTGGTGGCGTCGGGCGTGCCGGCGGGCCTCGGCGAACCGCTCTACGACAAGCTCGATGGCGACCTCGCCCGCGCGCTGATGACCATCAACGCGGTCAAGGGCGTGGAGATCGGCGATGGCTTCGCCGCCGCCGCGCTGTCCGGCGAGGAGAACGCGGACGAGATGCGCCGCGGGGCCGACGGCGCGATCGCGTTCCTGTCGAACCACGCGGGCGGCATCCTCGGCGGCATCTCCACGGGCCAGGACGTCGTGGCCCGCTTCGCGGTGAAGCCCACCTCCTCGATCCTCACGCCGCGCCGGTCGGTCGACATGGCGATGCAGGAGGTCGAGGTCTCCACGCGCGGCCGCCACGATCCCTGCGTCGGCATCCGCGCGGTGCCCGTGGGCGAGGCGATGGTGGCGTGCGTGCTGGCCGACCACCTGCTCCGCCACCGGGCGATCGGCGGGCGCGTCTGAACCTGCGGGCTCCCGCCCCTCATTCCTCCTCCGCCCCGTCGTCCACCACCCGCACCGCCACGTCGCGGGCGAAGCCCGCGCGGGCCAGGGCGGCGAGGTCGCGCATCCGGTTCTCCGCCCGGTCGCCCGCCGGCCG
>CANGXM010000088.1 GCA_947457845.1 Rhodospirillales bacterium
CGGCGGGCTGCGCCACGGCGGCGCCCGTGTGCGCGTCGCGGCCGAGCCAGCGGGCGCCGAACCCGGCGAGCGGGCTTCCGGCCGGCGGGGCGAAATAGAGGGCGTAGCGGTGGCTCAAGGTGCCGGTCTCCGTCGGTGTGGGTGCAGCGTAGTCCAGCACGGGCCGGCCGCGGAACGGCGATGGCGCCGGCGGGGTTGTGCCGTCGACCATCCCCGCGGAGCCGCCCCATGCGCGTCCACCACATCGGCTGCGGAACGCTCTGCCCGTTCGGCGACCGCCTGATCGACGGGATCACCCGCGGCGTCGGCCAGGCCGACCTCGTGTGCCTCGGCCGGATCCGCTGTCGCCCCGCCCAGTGGGGCGAGACCGGGACGTGGCGCACCGACGCCGTCGCGGGGGAGAGCTGGATGGACATGCCGGCGGTCCGGACGCTCGACGGCCTGCCGCCGGAGATCCTGCCGATCCCTCTGGCCGGTCACACGGCGGGTCATTGCGGCGTGGCGGTGGAGACGGGCGAGGGCTGGTTACTGCGCCCACGACCCCGCCGAACGGGAACGCATCGACGCCGTCAGCTCCCCTGTCGGCGCAGCCGGTCGATGAACTGGTTCAGCTCGATGATCGGCAGGTACGCCTCATGCGTCACCGGCTTCAGCGAACGGTCGAGGCTCAGGTAGGCGCGCCGGAATGCCTCCGGATCGCGCGTCGGCGCCTCGAGGAACGCGGTCCGGATCGCGGCCTTCAGATCGTCGGGCAGGCTGTCGAGATAGGCGACGGGCGAGTTCACGATCTCGTCCGAGCGGTGGATGATCCGGAAGTCCTCGAGCTTGACCATCCCCTTGTCGGCCATGCGGCGCAGGTTGGAGATCGTGTCCGACGTCCAGGAGTTGGCGGCAACGTCGACGGTTCCCTGCTGGAGCGCGATGATCGCGTTCTCGTGGCTTCCGGTATAGACGACGTTGGCGAAGAACTCCGACGGGCGGATGCCGCGCCGGTCGAGTTCCATGCGCGGGACCATGTTGCCCGACGCCGAGTTCGGATCGACGAGGCCGAGGTTCTTGCCCTTCAGGTCCTCGATGCTCCGATAGGGGCTGTTCGCCCGCACGAAGAAGACCGCGTAGTAGCCCGTGGACCCGTCGTCGTTCAGCGTGAGGGCGAAGGGTGTGGTCCGCACCCCCGTCATCCGGGCGCGGGCGTAGGCGGCCGGCCCGTAGATCGCGATCTGGATCTGGCCCGCCCGCTGGCCCTCGATCACGGCCGCGTAGTCCTGCGCGACGCGGATCGTCACCTTCGTGCCGAGTTCGCGGGTCAGATAGGCGGTGAAGGGCCCCCAGCGATCCATGACGCCGGACGCGTTCTCGGCCGGGATGATCGCGAAGGTGAGTTCGGGATAGCGGGCGGCCCACGGGGCCTGCTGCGCGGACGAGGGGCGGGCGACGCCGGCGAGGCCGAGCGCGGCGGAGGCGGCGAGGAAGCTACGGCGGCTGATCATGGGGCGGCGCTCCTGGGGGCGGGTCTGCGGACCCCGCAATGCCTAGGCGCGGACGATGACGGGCGTGTGAAGGCCGGATGACGGTCCGGCGCCGGATCAGTGAACGAAGGGCACCCTCAGCCGCGTCACGGTGCGCACGAGGTCGTCGCAGTCGTCGCGCATCCGGCCGCCCTGTTCCTGACAGATCAGCACCTCGTTGAGGAGGACGCGGCCGATCCGGTCGCAGCGCACGGCCGGCACGTCGAACACGAGCACGCGGGTCTGGTTCGGGCGGATCCGGCGGCTCGCCACCGCGACGCGGCTCGCGATCGCCTGCGACCCGTCGAACAGGAACAGGTCGAAGCGGAGCGAGGCGAAATCGACCTCGGTCCGGTTCTCCATCGTGACGTAGTGCCGGCAGGCGCCCTCCTGCTGCTCGAGCAGGCTCAGCTCCATCCGCAGGGCCACGGGACCGGGCGTCTGGGACCCGGCGGGGACCGAACCCGCGAGCACGGTGGCGAGGAGGACGGCGGCGGCGCGACGCATGGGACATCCGGATCGGACGGACGCCCGTTCATACCACCAACGGTGGATGTTTTCCCTGTGAGAATGCGGCGGCGCCGGTCAGCGGCCGTCGGCCGGCCGCGGCGGCCGCTCGCCGATCAGCCCCTCGGGCCGGCGGATCAGGATGATCTGGAGGGCGAGGCCGATCAGGAAGAGCCGGAGATAGGCCGCCCGCGTCGCCACGTCGGAGGGCAGATAGGCGGTCAGGAAGTCGGTCGCCGCCCAGATCCCCCAGATCAGGAAGGCGCCGATGATGGCGCCGCGGTTGTTGCCGCTGCCGCCCGCGATCAGCATCACCCAGACAAGGAAGGTGGTCGTGAGCGGGTCGACCACGTCCGGGCTCATGTACTTCGAGAAGTGCGCCAGCATGGCGCCGCCGAGGCCCATGAAGGTGGCCCCGAGCACGAAGGACTGGAGGCGGAAGTTCCGCACGTCCTTGCCCATCGCGGCGGCGGCCGCCTCGTTCTCCCTCAGCGCGCGCTGCACCCGCCCCCACGGGCTGCGGATCGCCCGCTCGGCCAGCCAGTAGACGACGGCGACGATGGCGAGGAGCAGGAGGAGGAAGAGGACGGGCGCCCAGGGATTGCCGTAGCTTTCGAACGGCCGCGCGAGCGGCGTCACGCCCAGCGGCCCGCCCGTGAGCCAGTCCTCGTTGCGCACGATCAGGCGCAGGATCTCGGCGATGCCCAGCGTCGCGATCGCCAGATAGTCCGAGCGCAGGTTGACCGTGATCGTCCCCATGACGAGCGCGAGAACCCCGGCCGCCCCCATCGCCGCGAGCCACGCCGCCCACAGCGGCCAGCCGAACGCGCCGAGCTGGCCCGCGCCGTTGGGAGCCGTGAGGATCGCCGAGGTGTAGGCGCCGATCGCGACGAAGCCGGCGATGCCTGCGTTCATGAGGCCGGAGAAGCCCCAGTTCACGTTCAGGCCGAGCGCGATGACCGCGTAGATCGCGCCCAGCGTGGCGATCTGGACGAAGTAGAGGGTGAGGCCGACGGCTTCCGCGCTCATCACTGGGGACTCCGGAAGATGCCCGTCGGGCGGACGATCAGCACCGCCACGAGGATGGCGAAGGCGACGCCGGTCTTGTAGGCCGGCGTGAGCAGCGGCTGGCCGTCGATCAGCGGCAGGCTCGACATCTCCTCCGCGAGCCCGATGACGAGGCCGCCCACGATGGCGCCGTAGGGCTTGCCGATGCCGCCCAGGATGGCGGCGGCGAAGGTGGGCAGCAGCAGGTTGAAGCCCATCAGGGGCGAGAGCTGGGTGTCGATCGCCAGGAACACGCCGGCAACGGCGGTGAGCGAGGCGCCGATCACCCACGCCACCGTCACCACCCGGTCGGTCGGGATGCCGGTGATGCGGGCGAGGTCGGGATTGTCGCTCATCGCCCGCATCGCCTTTCCGGTGCGGGTGCGGGTGAGGAACAGATGCAGCGCGGTCACGATCGCCACCGCGGTTCCGATGAAGTACATGTGCCGCCACTGGATCCGGAACCCCTCCCACACGAAGGGGCGCTGGATCCCGAGGCCGTAGGTCACCTCGGTCGGGCCGAAGAGGAAATAGAGGATCGCGCGGATCATGAGCGCGACGCCGAAGCCCGAGATCAGCAGGACGACGGAGTTCGCACCCTTGAGCCGGCCGTAGAACAGGCGCTGGACGAGGAGCCCGAGGGCGACGGTCGAAACGATCGCCACCGGGATCGACGCCCAGGGCCCGATCCCCAGGAAGGTCACGGCGACCAGCGCCGAATAGCCACCCCACGACATCATGTCGCCGTGGGCGAAGTTGGCGAAGCGCAGGATGCCGAACAGCAGCGACAGCCCCACCGCCGAGATCGCGTAGATGCACCCCAGCACCAGCCCGGGGATCAGGTAGAAGTTGACGAACTCCAGTCCCGACACGCCTCAGCCCCCCAGGAACATCTCGGCCACCTGGGGATTCTCCAGGATGCCGCGGCCGGTGTCGGTGAAGCGGTTCTGGCCCATCGCCAGCACGTAGCCGCGGTGCGCGATGGCGAGCGCCTGCCGCGCGTTCTGCTCCACCATCAAGATCGCGGTCCCGCTCCGGTTGATCGCCACGACCCGGTCGAAGATCAGGTCCATGAACTTCGGGCTGAGCCCCGCCGTCGGCTCGTCGAGCATCAGGAGCTTGGGCTCCTGCATCAGCGCGCGGCCCATGGCCACCATCTGCCGCTGACCGCCCGAGAGCGAGCCCGCCAGCGCCCCCCGCTTCTCGGCGAGCGGCGGGAAGATCTCGAACACCCGCGCCATCGCCGCCGACCAGTCGTCGCGCCGGGCGAAGGCGCCCATCTCCAGATTCTCCTGCACGGTGAGCGAGGGGAACACGTTGCGCTCCTGCGGGACGTAGGAGAGGCCACGGCGCACGTGCGTCTCGGGCTTCGCGTTGGTGATGTCCTCGCCGTCGACCGCCACGATGCCGAAGCGCAGCGGCACGAGGCCGAACACGGCCTTCATCAGCGTCGACTTGCCCGCACCGTTGGGCCCGATGATGACGACGATCTCGCCCGGCTCCACCGCGAGGTCGACGCCCTTGAGGATGTCGCTCTCGCCGTAGCCGCCGCGGACCTGCCGGACGTCGAGGAGCGGCATCAGGCCCTCCCCGCGCGGGCGGCGCCGCCGGTGGCCCCGTCGGCCGACATGCCGTGGCCGAGATAGGCCTCCCGGACCCGTGCGTCGGCGCGGATCTCGGCCATCGTCCCCTGGGCCAGCACCTTGCCCTCGGCCATCACGTAGATCGGGTCGCAGAGCGCCGCGATCATGTCCATGTCGTGCTCGATCAGGAGGAAGGTGTAGCCCTGGCGGTGCAGGCGCCGGATGTCCTCGGTCAGCGTCCCCAGCAGCGCGCGGTTCACGCCAGCGGCCGGTTCGTCGAGGAGGATGGTCTTCGCCCCCGACATGATGGCGCGGCCGATCTCCACCAGCTTCTTCTGCCCGCCCGAGAGGCGCCCCGCCTGATGGTCGGCGACGTGGGAGAGGTTGAGGAACTCCAGCACCTCGAGCGCCCGCTTGCGGATCGCCGCCTCCTCCCGCGCGATCCGGCCCCAGCCGAACCAGGCGGCGAACAGGTTCTCCCCGCTCTGCCCGGGCACCGGGACGCACAGGTTCTCGGTCACGGTCATGCGCGAGAATTCGTGCGGGATCTGGAAGGTGCGGACGAGCCCGCGCCGGAACAGCACGTGGGGCGGCATCCCGCCGACGTCGGCGCCGTCGAGGAGCACCTGCCCCCCGTCCGGCCGATAGGTGCCGGCGATGGTGTTGAACAGCGTCGTCTTGCCGGCGCCGTTCGGACCGATGAGGCCGGTGAGCGACCCGGTCTCGACGGTGAGCGAGCATCCGTCGACGGCCGTGAAGCCGCCGAAGCGCTTGACCAGATTCCGGACTTCGATCATCGGGGCCGACGGAACGGAGGCGAGGGCGGCACGCAAACGGGACGGGCCCGCCTCGGGAGAGGCGGGCCCGGGCCCCGTCGTGCCGGCGGATCGGCGTGTCGACGGATCAGCGCAGGACGGTCGCGTCGACCGAGATGGCCCCGCCCTTCACCGACCAGACGTCGATCGCGCCCGCGGCGTCGCCGGCCGCGTCGAACTCGATCGGACCCGAGGCGCCGTCGTAATTCACCTTGCGGCCCGCGGCGATGGCGTCGCGCGCCTTGGCGAAGTCGCCGGGGCCGACCACCTCGCCGGGACCGTTGGCGACGTCGCGCAGCGCCTTGGCGATCGCGGCGCGGTCAGTGGAGCCGGCCTTCTGGATCGCCAGCGCCACCGTCATCACCGCGTCGTACATCTGCGGGGCGAACGCGCCCATGGGGTCGAGCGACGGGTTCTTCGCCCGGAAGGCGTCCTGGTACTTCTTCAGCGTCTCCGCCGGTGCTGCGCTGCCGCCGGACGTGCCGAAGGAGTTGGCGAGGTTCTGCGGGCCGATGGTCTGGATGACCGAGCCGTCGCGCATGCCGTCGGTCATGACGAAGCGGTTGAAGAACCCGTTCTCCAGCGCCTGCCGCAGGATCGTGTTGCCGCCCGACGCGGGATAGCCGATCAGCAGCAGCGCCTCGGGATTGCCGCTGCCGGCGGCGGTCGCCAGCTCGGCGCGGTAGGAGGCGCGGTTCTCCTCGAAGTTGGTCGCGGACGTGATCGTCCCGCCCATCTCCTGGAAGGCGGCGATGAAGTTCGCCTGGAGGCCGCGGCCGTAGTCGTTGTTCACGACCATCGCGGCGACGCGCGTCACGCCGCGCTCGCGCGTGGTGCGGGCCAGCACGCGGCCCTGCAGCCCGTCGGGGGTCACGGTGCGGAAGACCGTGTCCTTGTCGTCGAGGGGCGAGATGGCCGGGGAGGTGGCCGAGGGGGAGACCAGCGGCACGCCGGCCGGGATCGTTACCGCCTGGGACACGGCGAGCACGTTGGAGGAGGTCAGCGGGCCGACCATCGCGGCCACGTTCTCGACCTGCACGAGACGGGTCGCGACCGTCTGCGCGACCTGGGGGTTCGTCTGGTCGTCCGCCTCGACGAGCGCGATGCGGCGACCGCCGAGCACGCCGCCGGCGGCGTTGATCTCGTCGACCGCGAGACGGGCGGCGGCGGTGATCGCCGGCGCGAAGGGGGCGAGACCGCCGGTGACGCTGAGGACGGCGCCGATCTTGACGTCCTGGGCCTGCGCCCCGACCGGCGCACCGGACATCACCGCGACGGCGGCGACGGCCGACAACATGACGAACCGACGGTTGAACATCTGCGAAGCTCCCCTTCGTTGTGCGGCCCCGGCGTTGGCGCCCGGGGTCCCTGTCAATCGCGCGACTGACATAGGGGGTTCGAAGGAGAGAGACAAGGAGCGCGCGTTGCGCCCCCGTGTCAGTCCACCACGTCGAACCCCTCGGTGAGCCGGCGCTCGTACACGTCGATCACTTCGGCGAGTTCCGGCGCCACGAAGTGCCGGGCCCTGGTCATCTGGTCCTGGACGAGGGAGATGTAGGCGTTGATCACCTGAAGCTCGTCGCCGCGGATGATCGGTCGGTCGATGCCCCAGATCATCACCTTCTGGAGCTGGTGGCTGAGCGCCGAGAACCACTCGGAGATCGAGGTCTCCATCGCGTTCATCAGCCGCTCGAGCCGGACGAGGTGGCGCAGGCGGGGCGCCATTCCGTCCTCGGGATCGAAGCGGACGGCACTCTGGAAGCCGTTGTGGATCTCCCGCCGCAGCGTGCGCTGGAACTCGATCAGGTCGTCGGCGGCGAAGCCGAGGGAGACGAGCTCCTGGCTCCACCGCCAGGTGAAGTTCAGGAGCCAGCAGACGCCGTCGAAGTCGTCGGTCGGTCCGTTGCGGTCGGTCGCCACGGCCCGGGTGCGTTCGATCGCGAGCTGCATGACCGGCCCCACGATCACCGAGGACGCGGCGGTCATGGCGTAGCGGTACCGGGCCTCGAGCCCGCGCTCCCCGAAGATCCCGACGTCGGCCAGTTCGCGCAGGATCGACGAGAATCGACCCAGCGCCCTGTCCAGGATCTGCCGCACGTGATCGGGGATCAACAGCAGGGGAACGATCTCCCCCTGCCCCACCGTCGTCGCCGCCGTCAGGTGCTCGGCCACCGTGCGGCAGGCCGCGCCGAAGTGGCAGAGCATGACGTCGAGGGTGAGCGCCACCTCGGGCGGCGGGCTCTCGGGGAAGGCCATCACGACGCGCCCGCCGAAGTCGAAGCGCTCCAGCCGGTTGATGAGCGTGAAGGTCGGCAGGCCCTTCATGATGGCCCCGCGGGAGCCGAGCAGGTCGGGAAGCGCGATGCCGATCTCGGACTGCATCGCCCGGATGCCTTCGATCTGCACTTCGAGCTGCTCGGTCAGGAGCACCTTGTAGCCAAACCGGGCCACCGCCTCGTCGACCGTGCTGACGACCACCTCGAAGTTCGCGAGCGTGTCCGCGAAGAACCGCAGGAACGGCGCCTCCAGCTTGTGCTTGTCGGCGAGCGTCGGATACCGCGTCTTCGCGACCTTGAAGGCGGTCGCGCTCAGCGGCTCGATCACGTCGTCGAGGCCGCGGCGGTTGCGCAGGGTCGTCTCGAGATGCGTCGCGGCGGCCAGCCGCATACGGTTGCGCAGATCGAGCGCCACCGGCGACATCAGCGCCCGCTCGATCGGATCCGTGCGGCACAGATCGTCCAGCCGCGTCTGCGCTTCACGCGCCAGGTCGGCGAGCGCCGCCTTGCGCAGGTAGCCCCACATCACGCCCATGTCGAGGCGGGTGAGGAGGCCCGGGGTGAACCCCGGAGCCCGCAACATGATCTCGTCGTCCACCAGGAGCGGCTCGAGGAGACCGGTGAACAGCCGCTGCGCCCGGTTGGGGCGACGGCGGTTCAACTCCTCGACCACGATGCGGCGGATGGCCTGGCCACGCTCGCCGCGGCCGTGCTTCTCCTCCAGATCGTTCATCAGGTCACGGACGGCAGCGCCCGGCAGGCGCGGCATCAGCGCCCTGACCTGCTGAACGACTTCGTCCTCCCGGACAACGACCATCCGTTCCGCCCTTCGACGCCCTCGGGTTCCCTACTGCATCGCTACCCTATCCGATCGGACGAGTCGAAGGGAACATAACCTTCGCGCGACGACCGGTCGGCCGATGGGCGATTTTTCCTGCGGAGGTTGCAGGCAGTCCACCCGGGAGACGCGATCAGACCACCCGGAAATTCTTGAACTGCCAGGGATCGTCCCTGTCCACGTCTTCCGGGAACAGCCGCTCGCGATCCTGCAGCGGGGTCCAGTCCGAGAACCTGCCGACCATGTCGCCGAGATAAGGGACCGAGATTTCGAGGATGCGGTCGTGGTCCATCTCGTCCGGCTCGACGATCCAGCGGTCCGGATTCTCCATCGCCCAGATCACGCCGGCCAGCACCGCCACGCAGACCTGGAGCGAGGTCGCGTTGTTGTAGGGGACGAGTCGGCGCGCCTCGTGGATCGACAGGACCGAGCCGTACCAGTAGGCGCCCTTTCCGTGCCCCATCAGCAGCACGCCCAGCTCGTCGATGCCGTCGGTGATCTCGTCGACGATCAGACGCTGCTCGGACTGCTGGATCCAGTTCTTGCCGCCGAGCTCGTGGACCGACACCACCGCGTCGTCGCACGGATGATAGGCGTAGTGGACGGTGGGTCGGAAGGTGACGGCGCCGGACGCATCCTTGACCGTGTAGTAGTCCGAGATCGAGATCGATTCGCCGTGCGTGATCAGGAAGCCGTGGAACGGTCCCTCCAGCGGCGTCCAGGTGCGCACGCGCGTCGAGGCGCCCGGCCGCATCAGATAGATCGCGCTGTCGCCGCCGAAGTCGTGGCGGCGGCCGTCGGCCGGGAAGTGCTTCTCGTGGCTGCCCCAGCCGAGTTCGGCCGGCTGCGAGCCCTCGCTTACGAAGCCGTCGATCGACCAGGTGTTCACGAACTCGCCCGGGCGCTTCGGCGTCGCCGCAACCTGGGTGTCGCGCTCGGCGATGTGCACGACCTTCATGCCGAGGTCGGCCGCCAGCGTCGACCAGCCCGCCTTGTCCTTCGGCGTCGCGACCGGCTTGCCGACCGCCTCGGCGATGTTCAGCAGCGCCTGCTTGACGAAGTGGGAGACGAGGCCGGGGTTGGCGCCGTGGGTGATGACGGCCGTCGGCCCGCCCGGATACTTGCGCTTGAGGGCCATCGCCTCCTCGCGCTGCGCATAGTTGGAGCGCTGCGAGGGCGAGAGGTTCGGATCGGTGTAGCCGCCGGCCCACGGCTCGATGACCGTGTCGAGGTACAGGGCGCCGATCTCCTGGCACAGCTCGATCAGCACGACGGAGGCCACGTCGACCGAGAGGTTGAGGAGGAAGTCGCCCTTCTTCAGGCGCTGGGAGACGATCTGCCGGTAGTTGGTCCTGCTCAGCGGGTCGATCGTGAAGGTGACGCCGTACTTCCGCGCCTCCTCGATGCCCTTCTCCTCGGCGGTGACGATCTCGATCTGCTCGGGCTTGATGTCGACGTGGCGGAACAGGAGCGGCAGCACGCCCTGGCCGATCGATCCGAAGCCGACGATGAGCATACGGCCCCGGAAGGCCAGGTACTTCTTGTCGAGAGTCACTGTCGCTCACTCCTGAAGTGGTCCGCCGGGGCCGGGCCCCGGATGGTCATGAACACGAAAAATGTGACGGTGCCCGTGCCGGGGCACCGTCACGCAGGAAGAAATCCGGACGCCCTTATGCCGCGACCGCGGCGTCCGCGTAACCCGGCGTTTCGAGGAGCGGCGGATCGCGCACCTCCACCATCCGCGCCCGGTCGAACCCGTTGAAGGCCGTGCGCAGCGCGCCGCCGTAGGCGCCGAGCTGGCCGATCTCGACGTAGTCACCCTCCCGCACGTCCGCCGGCAGCCAGAACGGGCCGTTCATCCGGTCCGCGCTGTCGCAGGTCGGGCCGAACAGGCCGAACGGTGCCGGGGCCGCCTCCGATGCGCGCATCAGCCGCACCGGGAAACGGAACGCCGGCACGCCCGCGTCCGAGAGCGCGCCGTAGATCCCGTCGTTGACGAACAGCATGCCGTCGCGGACGAGATCGACCTGCACCACCACCGACGCCCCGCCGGCGACGAGCGCCCGCCCCGGCTCGGCGTGGAGTTCCACGCCGTCGGGGAACCAGCGGGCGACCGCCTCGCCGATCGTCCGTCCGAAGACGTCGACCGGCGGCGGCACCTGGTCCGGATAGGCGACTGGGAAGCCGCCGCCCACGTCCAGCACGTCGAGTCGCACGCCGGCGCGCAGCGCCACCTTCGACGCCAGCTCGATCGCCCGCACATACGCCTGCGGGTCGAGGCACTGGGAACCGACGTGGAACGTGACGCCGACGCGCGCCGCCACGGCCCGCGCCGCGACCAGCAGGTCGACGGCCGGCCGGAACGCCGCGCCGAACTTGCCCGACAGGTCGTAGGCCGCGCCGCCCTTGGGAACGGCGATGCGGACGACGAGCGTCAGGTCGCCCGCCCCGCCCCTCTCCTCGCGGATCTTCGCGAGTTCGTCCGGGTGGTCGAGGGCGAAGGTGCGGATCCCGAACTCCTGGTAGGCGGCCCGGATCGCCGCGCGCGGCTTCACCGGATGCATGAAGTGCATCGCCGCCTGCGGGAACATGGTGCGGATCAGGCGGATCTCGCCCATCGAGGCCACGTCGAAGGCGCGGATGCCGCCCTTCCAGAGCGCGCGCAGGACGGCGGGCTCGGGGTTGCACTTGACCGCGTACATGGTCTCGCCCGGGAACGCCGCGCGGAAGGCGACCGCCGCCCGCTCCACGACCTGCGGGCGCAGGCAGTGGACCGGCTCGGCCGGCTGGTCGCGGCGCAGCATCGCCGCCACCGTGGGGCGGTGCGACGGCTGGTCGAACGAACGGCGCAGCGGGCTGACCGGCGCGCGGAAACGGGACTTGAACGACATGGCGCACTCTCCATGAGCCGGGGTCGAGACCGGCCGACGGACGGTGGAGCGGAACGGCAAGCGGACGTCCCATGCAGGAGAGGGAACGTTCTGCCGAACGGAGGTCTGATCCGGAGGATCGACGGATGGGCCGGAATGAGCGCCATCATGGCCGCGTCGCGCGGCAGGGGATGCGCCTGAGACCGACCCGGGCTCTACCGAACGGAACCCTTCTCGCAGCCGGCAACCATATCGAGCTCCCTCGAGCGGGCGGACACGGGACCGCCTCTCCCCAAAGACCGCCTGACGTCGTTGCCGGCCCGGACCCGACCGGAGGGTCGGGAAGGGCCGAGGGCACGTGCGGGTGCGTCTGGGGGCGATAGATATGCAGGGGGGGCGGGATTGCAAGGGGCAATGCGGGAAGGAATTGGTCGCATCGCGGGGACGCAGGGCGGCGAGACCCGAGGGCGGCCGGGGTGCGACCGTCTGAGGCCGTACGAAGACCCGCGCCGACGGCGGTTCGCCTGCATCAAGTGGACGGAGCGCAGACCCGGGACGAGCCGGCTCCGGTCCGTACGGCCCGGCTGATCAGTTCGCCGGGCGAGCGGACGCCGCCACCGGACACCCCGACTTCGATGTGGCGCACGATGCCCGCCGGGAGTTCGACATCGCGTTTCGGCATGGATGCGATCCTCCATCCGAGGACGGCAGCCGCTGCTCCACCACCACTGGCGAAACCCTACAGCACCGCCCGCATCCGCTCCACCGCCGCGCGGATGTTCTCCAGCGAGTTGGCGTAGCTGATCCGGAGATACCCCTCGCCCATCGCGCCGAAGCTGGTGCCGGCGACGCTGGCGACGCCCGCCTCCTCCAGGAACAGCGTCTCAAGCTGTTTGGACGTCCGGCCCGTGCCCGCGATGTTCGGGAAGGCGTAGAAGGCGCCGCCCGGCGACAGGCAGCGGAAGCCGGGCAGGCCGTTGAGCAGGTCGACGGTCGCCGCCCGCCGCTCGGTGAAGGCCGCGTTCATCGCGTCGACCGTATCCTGCGGCCCCTCCAGCGCGGCGATGCCCGCGAACTGGGCCGAGGAATTCACACAGGAGTGGCAGTTGATGGCGAGGCGGGTGGCGGGCTCCACCAGCGCCTTCGGCCAGATCCCGTAGCCCATGCGCCAGCCGGTCATCGCATAGGTCTTCGACCAGCCGTCGAGCAGGATCACCCGGTCCCGGATCGCCGGATAGGACAGGAGCGAGACGTGCGCGTGCCCGTCGTAGAGCATCCGGGCGTAGATCTCGTCCGACAGGATCGCGACGTGCGGGTGCCGCTCGAGCCCGGCCGCCAGGCGGTCGAGTTCCGCCTTCGGCACCACGCCGCCCGTCGGGTTGGCCGGCGTGTTGACGATGAGCAGCCGGGTCCGCGGCGTGATCTGCGCCAGCACCTCGTCGGCCGAGAAGGCGAAGCCGCTCGCCTCGGTCAGGCGCATGGGCACCGGCGTGGCGCCCGTCCATTTGATGAGCGACTCGTAGATCGGGAAGCCGGGGTTCGGATAGAGGATCTCCGCCCCCGGCTCGCCGAACATCGCGATGGCGAAGAACATCGTCACCTTGCCGCCGGGCACCACGATGACCTGCGCGGGGTCGACCGACACGCCGCGCCGCAGCGCCACGTCCGCGGCCACCGCCTCCCGCACCGCCCTGACGCCGGGGGTGGGCGTATAGCCGTGGTGCCCGTCCTTCAGCGCCCGGATCGCGGCCTCGACCACGTGGGGCGGCGTCTTGAAGTCGGGCTGGCCGATGGAAAGGTGGATGATCGGCTTGCCCTGGGCCTCCAGCTCGGTCGCCCGGGCCAGCATGTCGAACACGCTCTCGGTGCCGAGCCGGCCCATGCCGGCGGCCAGCTTCAGTGCGCTCATGGCGGTCGCTTCCCCAAGACCTCGTCGCCGGGGAACGTGGCCGACGGGCTCCGCGCGGTCAAGCCGGAGAGCGGCTCAATAGCCGGCCTCGGCATAGGGGTTGGCGGCGTCCCGCCGGTAGACCAGAAGGTTGCGGCGGAAGGAGACGACGTCGGCGCCGTGCTGGTTCGTGGCGCGCGTCTCCACCGTGAGGATCCCCTCCGTCGGGCGCGACCGGGAGGCGCGGACGCCCATGATGGTGGACGCGGCCTCCACCGTGTCGCCGGCGAAGACCGGCACCGAAAAGCGCACGTCGGTCCAGCCGAGGTTCGCCACCACCCGGCCGAAGATGCGGGTGGAGGGGGTCACCGAGGCGGTCAGCACGAAGGTCTCGGGGATGCGGTAGCGGCCCCCCTGGTGCCGGTCGATCCAGCCGAGGTCGTGGAAGGCCGGGCTCCATTCCATCGACCGCCAGGCGTGGGTCACGGCCTCGTCGCGGAAGAAGGTGCGGCGGGGGGAGTGGACGAAGGTCTCCCCCTCCACGAACTCCTCGAAGAAGAGGCCCGTCTGCTCCACGAGCGTGCCGTCCGGCTCCGCACGAAAGGCGGCGAAGCGCGGCTCGTCGATCGCGGGGCCGATGTCGGCGTCGGGCCCCCGTCCGCGCCGCCAGACCTCGGCCACGAGGCGGATGCGCGCCACCACGGTCCCGTCCGGCTTCAGCCCCGACACGCCGAGGTGCAGGCGCCCGGCGTCGGGGTCGGGCCCGGCCTCGGTCTCCAGCACCTCGGTCTCGGCATAGAGCGTGTCGCCGCCGAACACCGGCGCCGTCATGGCGATCTCGTCGAAGCCGAGGATGGCGCGCCGGCGCCCGAACGTCTTCGAGCCCATGCCAACGAGCCGCTGCAGCGTGACCGTGCTGACCATGAGCGGCCGTTCCCACGCCGTCTTGCCGGCGTAGTGGTCGTCGTAGTGGATCATCGCGGCGTTCATGGTGTCGAGCGCCTCGTCGATGTTGTCCTGCTGGGTCAGCGTGATGCCGGGACGGTGGCGGACACGTTGGCCGGGAGCGAAATCCTCCCAGGACAGCCCGAACCGCTCGCGGATGCGACCGTCGGGCTGGCGGTGATAGGCGCTGAACATCGGCGGATCCTCTAGGCGTCCGGGGCGCGGGCGAGGAGGCGGCGGGCCGCCTCCACGACCGGGCGGTCGATCATGCGGCCGTCGAGTTCGCACACCCCGCCGCCGGCGGCCGCGGAGGCGGCGAGCACGGCGCGGGCACGGGCGACCTCGGCGGGAGGGGGCGTGAAGGCGGCGAC
>CANGXM010000089.1 GCA_947457845.1 Rhodospirillales bacterium
GCATGAAGGCGATCATCAATCACCGGTTCCGGGGCGTCTCGACCCACCGGCTGCCCCTCTACATGGGCTGGATCCGCCAGCACGACGCGGACGCGACGAACGCGATCGCGTTCATCGAAACGGCAATTCGATCGCACAACTGAAGGGCGCAGGCTGGAAAAAGAAGCGGTATGACGATTCAGCCACACCAACATCGAAGTTAGATTGCGCGTAAGAAAATTACATCATGATTCGAAGCAAGTCTACGCGTTGCATGACCCTTTGGAGTTGACCTAAGCCAAGCTATTTCGTTGCCGAAGTTTTCGGCACCGAAAATCGCATCCAACAACACCTTCAGATAATGGCTCGCCGTCGGATCGCAGTGCAGATACAGCGACCCCGTCGGCTTGAGCACCCGGTGCAGTTCGATCAGGCGCACCGCCATCATGGCCAGATAGGCCATCATGTCGTTCTCGCCGATCGCCTGCCGCATCGCGCGCAGCATGGCCGCCGCCGCGGTGCAGGGCGAGCGCAGCACCTCGTCGTAGGCCTTTTCCGCCCCGTCGAGGGTCCAGTTCCAGGTGTCCTTGAACGCCTCCACCTGCGCCTCCGACCGATGGCCGGCGGGCGAGCGGTAGAGGACGTTGTAGTCGGCGTTCGAGTTGAACGGCGGGTCGAGATAGATCAGGTCGACCGACGCGTCGTCGATCGCGTCCCGCAGGACGTCGAGGTTGTCGCCGTAGTGGAGGGCGTTCTTCCACCCGCCGGGTGCGGTGGCCGGACCCATGGCCCCTACCCCTCGTCGGCGGCGATCTCCGCGATCCGCCGCATCATGGTCTCGAACACCTCGCAGGCGACGTTCCAGTCCTCCTCGTTCCAGGCCGCCCGCCCGGCGACCGTCATCGAGCGGTTGCCCGCGTCCCACCCGGCCGCCCGCGCGATGCGGACGGTCATGCGGACGGGACGGTCGGCGGGATCGGCGGACGGGTCGGAGGCAGGGACGGGCATGGCCGGCGGCGAAGATGGAACGGCCGATCATCGCCCGAAAACGTGTTTATTGCCAGCGTTTTACACTTATTGGTGGCATTCATCGCCGCCGGCAGCCGTCGATGCCGAACCGGTGGCGTCGAAACGACCGCGCCCCGGTTCCGCCCGCGGACCGCCGCCCCCATCTCAGCGAAGGCGAAAAACGGGGGAACGCGCCCATGGACGAGGTCGGCGATCCGCGCGAGGCGGTGTGGAAGCGCACGGCGCTCGCCGCCCTCCTCGACACCTGGGACGGGCTCCTGAAGCAGGGCATCCCGGCCGAGGTGCTGGCCACGACCGTGATCTATCTCGCGCTGACCGACATGATCGACGCCCACGGCGAGGCGGCGGTGCTGGAGATCGTGGAGCGGCTTCCCGAGCGGGTCCGCGCAGGCGACTTCACGCTGTCGAACGGGGGCTGACCGGGCGCGCGGGATCGCCGGGCGATCCGGTCGTTCCGGCCATCTCCCTTATGGACCGGGCCGACGATCGGCGCCATATGGACCGGACCGGCGGGCGTCGACGCGTGCCGGCGACATCCGATACCCCGAGGTCACAGCATGCGCTCCCGCCCGATCCAGGTCGGAGACCATTTCGCCCGTCGCCATGCGCCGCGGCGCCTGTTCCGCGTGGAGCGGATCGACAAGCGCGACGGCATTCCCCATGCGCGGCTGTGGGAGGTGGGGGCGCACGACATCGTCACGATCGCCGTTTCGGTGCTGCAGGGCGGCGACTGGGTCCGCCAGCCGAACCCGGAACCGGAGTAGCGCCGACGCCGATTCGGCACGCCGCGGGCCGCCGCCGGGCGTGGCGGGCGGCCTGGGCCGCCGAGGGTGCGGTTTCCATAAGCGAGCGTTTCGCAACCGCGGAAACGATCGCGATCGGCGGAAATCCGGGACAGTCGACACTCGATTAAAGAGGTCAGACCCAAGTCTGTCACAAGTGAAACGACGTTCGATCTATATCTCTCCTACTTCCCCCGAGAGGATAGGCCGGGTAATATTTCGTCAACGATTAGGCCCGTACTGCTCGTTCATCGGGTAACCCCTTGTGGTTACCGTATACGGAGATGGACAGAGACAAGATGGCCACAAGCTTCGTTTCGATCACGGACTTCGGCGCCAGGGGCGACGGACGGACCGACAACACCGCCGCCATCCAGAGGGCGTTCGACACCGCGAAGGCGGCGGGCAAGTCCGTCTACATCCCCGAAGGCGTCTTCGCCCATGCGGGCGTCCTTCGCGCCGACGGCGTCAGCATCGACGGCGCCGGCGCCAAGTCGGTGCTGCACGCGACCAATGCGTCGAAATCCGCGCTGTTCGTCACCGGCGACGGCGTGAAGGTGACCGACATGACGCTGTCCAGCGTCTCCGGCACCCGGATCAGCTCCTACGACGCGTCCGGCCTCGTCATGTCCGGCACCAAGAACTTCCTGGTGGAGAACGTGACGGTGAAGGGGCCCTGCGGCGCGGGCATCATCCTGCACGGCGCGTCCTACGGCACGGTCAAGGGGTCGACCGTGATGGACACGGGTGCTGACTCGATCCACATGGTCGCCAAGTCGAACCACCTGACGATCACCGGCAACAACGTGATCCGCTCGGGCGACGACGGGATCTCGGTCGTCAGCTATCAAAAGCACGGCGGGCCGGTGTCGGACATCGTCGTCTCCGGCAACTCGGTCCAGGGCAACGACTGGGCCCGCGGCCTCTCGGTCGTCGGCGGCCAGAACGTCCAGCTGCTCGGCAACTTCGTGAAGAGCACGGCCGACCACGCCGGCGTCTACATCGCGCAGGAGACCAGCTACCAGACCTTCGGCGTCTCCAACGTGCTGGTGAAGGGCAACCACCTCGTCGACACCGGCGGGATGAGCACGGGGCAGGGCGCCATCACGATCTACAACGCCGGCGGCGCGGACGTCCGTGGCATCACGGTCACCGGCAACATCGTCGACGACAGCCGCAAGACGGCGGTGGTGGTCAACGGGTCGCGCGTGGACGGGGTGAAGATCGCCGACAACGGGTTCGACGGCGGCAAGGTCTCGGCCGTGTTCGTGATGAACGGCGCGAAGAACGTCGCGCTGTCGGGCAACGCCTGGCACGACTTCCCCAAGTTCGTCGAGACCTACAACGAGCCGTGGGGCAACATCGCCCAGTCCGGCAACTACGCGGGCGTGAAGCCGCCGCTGCCGCCCGTCGGCACCGTCGTGACCGCGCCGACGACCGAGGCGCCCGAACCCGTCCCCGTCCCCGTCCCCGCCCCCGCGCCGTCGAAGGCGGACGCGATCGAACTCCTCCTCTCGGCCCAGAGCTACAAGGGCGACCCGAAGTTCCAGCTGCAGGTCGACGGCAAGGACGTGGGCGCGGTGCAGACCGTGACCGTCCAGAAGGGCGCCGGCTGGCAGAGCTTCAAGTTCGCCGCCGACGTGGCCGACGGCGGCGGGAAGGTGTCGGTGAAGTTCCTCAACGACCTCTACGTCGCCGGCCAGGGCGACCGCACCCTCTACCTCGACAAGCTGCTGGTGAACGGGAAGGTCGTCACCGACGTCGACACCACGATGGGTCGCAACGGCACCTACGACTTCGCCGTGCCGGCCGCGCTCGCCACGCTACCGGTGACGACGGCCCCGGCCCCCCAGCCGGCGCCCGCACCGGCCCCGGCGCCCGCCCCCACCGTCGACACCATCGTCGTCAAGGCGGCGACCCAGAGCTGGAACGGCGACGCGCAGTTCCGCCTTCTCGCCGACGGCAAGCAGATCGGCGCGGTGCAGACGGTCACGACCGACCTGGGCCAGGGCTGGCAGGCCTTCACCTTCCGGACCGACCTGTCGGACGCGACGAAGACGCTGGGGATCGAGTTCCTGAACGACGCCTGGGGCGGCAGCGCCGGCAAGGACCGGAACCTCCACGTCGACGCCATCATGGTGAACGGCGTGGCGGAGAAGCTGGCCTCGTCGGTCTTCTCGAAGAACGGCGTCCAGACGGTCGACGTGAGCGAGCACGCCTTCGACGGCGTGATGCACGACGCGTCGCAAGCGTGAGCGGCAGGGCGGCCCGGCCACCCGGGCCGCCCATCGCGCATCGCAACGCCGCCCTGCGCCCGTGCGGCGATCCTGTCCCATTGTTCGCGGTCGCAACGCACTGTAATTGAGGAGTCATTCACAGGACCGATCTGCCGGGGTGCGCGGGCGCCCCGGCCGGAGACAGCGATGCCGGACGCCTCCCACACCCCGAACGCCGCACCCGTCGAGACCGACGTCGCGATCGTCGGCGCCGGCCCCGTCGGGCTGTTCGCCGTGTTCGAGCTGGGCCTTCTCGACATGAAGTGCCACCTGATCGACATCCTCGACCGGCCCGGCGGCCAGTGCGCGGAGCTGTATCCTGAGAAGCCGATCTACGACATCCCCGCCGTCCCGATCTGCACGGGCCAGGAGCTGACCGACCGGCTGTTGGAGCAGATCCGGCCGTTCAACCCGACCTTCTCCTTCTCCCAGCAGGTCGAGGGGCTGGAGAAGCTCGCGGACGGCCGCTGGCGCCTCGACACCGACGCGGGCGAGAGCGTGATCGCCAAGGTCGTCGTCATCGCGGCCGGCGGCGGCAGCTTCGTGCCGAAGAAGCCGCCGATCGCCGGCATCGACGCCTACGAGGGCGGATCGGTCTTCTACGCGGTGCGCAGGATGGAGCCGTTCCGCGGCAAGCGGCTCGTGATCGTCGGCGGCGGCGACAGCGCGCTCGACTGGACGCTCAACCTCCAGCCGCTGGCCGAGCGGCTCACCCTAGTCCACCGCCGCGACGACTTCCGCGCCGCTCCCGACAGCGTGAACCGCATGCGGGCGCTGGCGGCCGAGGGGACGATCGACTTCCGCATCGGCCAGGTCTCCCGCCTCGTCGGATCGGACGGCCGTCTCAGCCATGTTCTGGTCAAGGCGGACGACGGGGCCGAGACGGAGATCGCCTGCGACGCGCTGCTGCCCTTCTTCGGCCTGACGATGAAGCTGGGCCCGATCGCGAACTTCGGCCTGAACCTCCACCAGAACCTGATCCCGGTGGACACGGAGAGGTTCGAGACGTCGACCCCCGGCATCTTCGCCATCGGCGACATCAACTGGTATCCGGGCAAGCTGAAGCTGATCCTGTCCGGCTTCCACGAGGCCGCGCTGATGGCGCAGGCCGCCTTCCGCATCGTCTTCCCGGAGAAGAAGCTGCGGTTCCAGTACACGACCTCCTCAACCGACCTGCACAACAAGCTGGGGGTCGCCGAGAAATGATCCGCGTGATCGACCGCGAGGGCGCGGAGCACGAGCTGGAGACGCTGGACGGCTGGCGGGTGATGGAGATCATCCGCGACCACGGCCTGCCCATCAAGGCGGAGTGCGGGGGGGCCTGCTCCTGCGCCACCTGCCACGTCTACGTGGACGCGGCGTGGCTTGCGAAGCTGCACCCGCCGCACGACGAGGAGACGGCGATGCTGGACGAGGCGTTCGACGTCCGCCCGAACTCCCGCCTCAGCTGTCAGATCCTCTACGGCCCCGACCTTGACGGGCTGACCGTCACGCTGGCGCCCGAGGTCGGCTGAGGCCCCCTTTCCCCCCCTCACACCGCCAGATGCCGCGCCCGCGCCGCATCGTCCGCCATCAGCGCGGCCATCGACCCTTCCCAGCGGATGCGTCCTGTCTCGATCACGAAGGCCCGGCCGGCGACCGCGCGGGCCACGGGGAGCGTCTGTTCGGACAGGAGGATGCCGAGCCCCTCGGACGCCAGCGACCGGATCGTGCGGACGAGGTCCTCCACCACCACCGGGGCCAGCCCTTCCGTCGGCTCGTCCAGCAGCAGGACCGACGGGTTTCCCATCAGCGTCCGGGCGACGGTGAGCATCTGCTGCTCGCCCCCCGACATGCGCCCGGCCGGCCGGTCCTTCAGGCGGCCGAGGGCCGGGAAGACGGCGAACAGGCGGTCGGGCGTCCAGACCGTACGGCCCGCGACCGGTGGGCGACGGCCGACCTCCAGGTTCCCGGCCACGGTCAGGTCGGTGAAGATGCGGCGGTCCTCGGGCACCCAGCCGATCCCCGCCCGCGCGATCTCGAACGGCGCCCGGCCGGTCAGGTCCCGGCCGTCGAGGCGCACGCGGCCACCGGTGGGCGGGACGAGACCCATGATCGCCTTGAGCGTCGTCGACTTGCCGGCGCCGTTGCGGCCCAGCAGCGCCACCACCTCCCCCGGGGCGACGGTCAGCGACACGTCCGCCAGCACGTGGGCGCGGCCGTAATGGGCGTTGAGGGCCTCGACGGTCAGCACCGTCATCCGCCCTCCCCGCCTAGGTACGCCGCCCGCACCGCCGGGTCGGCGCGGACCGCGGCTGGCGGCCCGTCCGCGATCGTCCGCCCGCGGTCGAGCACCATCACCCGGTCGGCATGGGCGAAGACGACGTCCATGTCGTGTTCGGTGAACAGCACCGCGATCTCCCGCTCGCGTGCGAGGCGGGCGGCGAGGCCCATGAGGGCGATCCGCTCCGGCGGCGCCATGCCCGCCGTCGGCTCGTCCATCAGAAGGAGCCGGGGCGCGTTGGACAGGGCCACCGCCAGTTCCACCCGCTTGAGGTCGCCATAGGCGAGAACGCCGCAGGCGCGGTCCGCCTGATCGGCCATGCCGACGAGCGCCAGCAGCGCGTCCGCCTCGTCGTCGTGGCGGCGGTGCGCCGAGGTGAAGGGATTCCACAGCGCGCGACGGACCGAGAGGAGCGCCGTCCGCAGATTCTCCCGCACCGTCATCGACTGGAAGGTCGCGGTGATCTGGAAGGTGCGGCCGACGCCGCGCCGCCACACCGCGCGGGGCGACAGCCCGGTCACGTCCTCGCCGCCCAGCAGGACGCGCCCCCGGTCGGGGCGGATCTGGCCGTTCAGCATGTTGAAGCAGGTGCTCTTCCCCGCCCCGTTCGGTCCGATGAGGGCGAGGAGGTGCCCCGCCTCGACCGAAAGGTCGACGCCCGCGACCGCCTCCACCCCGCCGAACGCCTTGGCGAGGCCGCGCGCGTCGAGCACCGGCCCGCTCACCGCCGCCGCTCCGCCAACGCGGCCGCGGCACCGGCCAGCCCCGCCGGGAAGGCGAGGACGAGGCCGACGATCGCGAGGCCGAGGACGAGGCGCCAGAGGTCGGTGACGCGGGTCAGCTGCTCCTCCAGCCCGGTGAAGGCGACGGCCCCCACGATGGGCCCGCTGATCGTCCGCACCCCGCCCAGCAGCACCATGACGAGCCCGTCGACGGACTTGGAGATGGAGAGATACGTCGGGAACACGCTGCCCTTGGCATAGGCGAAGAGGCCGCCGGCCAGCCCCGCCATGACGGCGGCGATCACGAAGGCGGCCCAGCGCACGGCGCCGACGGGGATGCCGATCGCCTCGGCCCGGAGCGGACTGTCCCGGCCGGCCCTGAGCGCCATGCCGAAGGGGGAGAAGATCGCGCGTCGCAGCAGCAGCGTGCCGCCGAGGCAGAGGGCCAGGGTGAGATAGAGATAGACGAGCCTGTCCCGCGCCCAATCGGACGGCCAGACGCCCAGGAGGCCGTTGTCGCCCCCCGTCACCTCCACCCACTGGAAGGCGACGGACCAGGCGATCTGGGCGAAGGCGAGTGTCAGCATGGCGAGATAGACGCCCGACAGCCGCACGCAGAACCAGCCGAAGGCCACGCCGGCGAGACCGGCCGCGAAGGGGGCGGCGGCGAGGCCCACCTCCATCGGCGCGCCCGCCAGCTTGAGCGCCAGCGCCGACCCGTAGGCCCCGATCCCGAACGGGGCCGCGTGGCCGAAGCTCGCCATGCCGCCCGGCCCCATCATGAAGTGCAGGCTGGCGGCGAACAGGACGAGGATCGCCATGTCGATCATCACCACCCGCCCGTAGTCGCCGAGGAAGGGCGGCAGCGCGATCGCGCAGAGAAGGGCCACGGTGCCGAGGATGCGCACCGGGCGCGTCGCCGGGCGAAGCACGGGCTCGCCCGCCCCCGACGGTGCCCGCGCCTCCGCCTGCGGCCGGCCCAGCAGGCCGTGCGGACGCAGGACCAGCACCACGGCCATCACGAGGAAGACGAGGACGAGCGTGATCTTGGGGAACACCAGGATGCCGAAGGCGTGGAGCTGGCCGATCAGCACCGCGGCGAGGAAGGCGCCCCCCACCGACCCCAGCCCGCCGACCACCACGACCACGAACGCCTCGGTCACCACCGCGAGGTCCATGTGCAGCGACAGCCCCTCGCGCGGGAGCTGGAGCGCGCCGGCGAGCCCCGCCAGCGCCGAGCCGAGGACGAAGACGCCGGTGAACAGGCGCCGGTGGTCCACCCCCAGCGCGCCGACCATCTCCCGGTCCTGGGTGGCCGCGCGGACCAGCGTGCCCCAGCGGGTGCGGTTCAGCAGCAGCCAGAGCAGCGCCAGCACGGCGGGGCCGACGAGGATCAGGAACGCCTCGTAGAGCGGGAACCGCTGGCCGAGGATGGTGATCGGCCCGCGCAGCCCGGGCGCCCGGGGCCCCAGCAGGTCCTGCGGCCCCCAGATGGCGAGCGCCAGGTCCTGAACGATCAGAACGACGCCGAAGGTGGCGAGGAGCTGGAACAGTTCGGGGGCGCGATAGATGCGGCGGAGCAGCAGGATCTCGATCACGGCACCGATCAGGGCCGTCGCCGCGACCGCCGCGGCGATCCCGCCCCAGAAGCCGAGCGCCCCGCCCGGCCCGTGCTCCACGAAGGTCCAGGCGAGATAGGCGCCGAGCATGTAGAGCGAGCCGTGGGCGAAGTTCACGATCCGCGTGACGCCGAAGATGAGCGAGAGCCCGGCCGCGACGAGGAAGAGCGAGGACGCGCTCGCGAGGCCGCTCAGCGCCTGGAGGACGAGGAACTCCAACGCCGTCCGCCCCCGGCCTCAGGTCCCCTGCGGGCGCAGCGTGCGGACGACCTCGTCCGGCGGCAGATAGGCGGCCCCGTCGGCATAGCGCCAGTCGACCATCCGCCCGCGCCCGCCGCGCAGCGCCGTGCGGCCGACGAAGGCGCCCAGCGTCGACTGGTGGTCGATCGCGCGGAACTCGACCGGGCCGAAGACCCCGTCGTAGCGCAGGCCGCGGAACGCCTCGACGAGGCGCTCGTTGTCGGTCGTCCCGGCCCGGGCCAGCGCCGCGGCGATGGCGGTCACCGTCTCGTGCGCGACGACCGAGCCGAGGCGCGGCGGCTCGTTCCAGCGCCGGCGGTAGGCGTCGCGGAAGGCGGCGTGGGCGGGGGTGTTCAGCTCCTCCCACGGATAGCCGGTGACGATCCAGCCCTCCGGCGCCTCGTCGCGCAACGGGTCGAGGTATTCGGGCTCGCCGGTCAGCATGCTGACGACCGACCGCCGCTCGAACAGGCCGCGGACGTTGCCCTGGCGGACGAAGTTGGTGAGGTCGGCGCCGAAGGTGACGTTGAAGAGCGCTTCAGGGTTCGCGGCGGCCAGCGCCTGAACGGTCGCACCGGCGTCGATGCGGCCGAGTGCGGGGAACTGCTCGGCGACGAAGGTCACGTCGGGCCGCACCTTCGCCAGCAGCTCCTTGAACCAGCGGACGGCGGACTGGCCGTATTCGTAGTTGGGCGCCACAACGGCCCAGCGGCGGGCCGGCAGCTTCGCCGCCTCCTCCACCAGCATGGCCGCCTGCATGTAGGTCGAGGGGCGCAGGCGGAAGGTGTAGCGGTTGCCCTGGGACCAGACGAGGGCGTCGGCCAGCGGCTCGGACGCGACGAACAGGCGCCGGTTCTGCCGCGCCACGTCGGCCAGCGCGAGGCCGACGTTGGAGAGGAACCCGCCCGCCAGCAGATCCACCCGCTCGTTCGACAGCAACTCGCCCGCGAAGCGCACCGCGTCCTCCGGCTTTCCGGCGTCGTCGCGGAAGACCGTCTCCAGCGGCCGGCCCAGCACGCCGCCACGGGCGTTCACCTGCTCCTGCGCCAGGATCCAGGCGTTGCGGTAGGGCTGGAGGAAGGCGGGCTGGCTCGTGTAGCTGTTGATCTCGCCGATGCGGATCGGCCCGCCCTGGGCCCGTCCCGTCCGCGGCGCCGCCAGGGCCGCCAGGCCGGCGGCCGAACCGGCCAGAAGGGTGCGACGCGCGATGTCGGGCATCTTGGTGCGATCCTCCGTCCGCCCCGTCGGGCGGGTCGGCACGGATCGTCGATCATTCGACACCGTGGCACAAGCCGCCGTCCGCGCGGGGCGGGCATGAGCGCGCGGGCGTATCCGGACCGCCCGTGGGTGGGCGTCGGCGTCGTCGTGATCCGCGACGGCGCGGTGCTGCTGGTCCGCCGCGGCCGGCCGCCCCGCCAGGGCCAGTGGGGCCTGCCGGGCGGCGCGCAGGACCTGGGCGAGACGGTGTTCGAGGCGGCGGCGCGCGAGGTGCGGGAGGAGACGGGCCTGACGGTCGTCCCCCGCACGGTGCTGACGACGGTCGACAGCGTGACGCGCGACGCGGACGGCCGCGTGCGCTTCCACTTCACCCTCGTCGAGGTGCTGGCCGACTGCCCCGGCGGCGGCGAACCGGTCGTCGGCGACGACGCGGACGCCGCCGAATGGGTGCCGCTGGCCGAGGCGGACGGGCGGCTGGAATGGGCCGAGGCCCGGCGCGTGATCGCGCTGGCGCGGGCGGTGCTGGACACCTCGCCACGGGACGGCCACACGGCCGGTGCATGAGCCTCACCGGCGCGCGCCCCGCGCCGACCATCCGGATCCGACGATGACCAGCACCAAGAACCGGTTCGTCCGCGACCTCTGGCGGCTCTCCAGGCCCTATTTCGTCTCCGAGGACCGGCTCGCGGCCTGGGGCCTGCTGACGGCGGTCATCGCGCTCACCCTGTTCCAGGTCTACATGGCGGTCGTCTTCAACGAGTGGTACGGCCGGTTCTACGACGCGCTCCAGAACAAGGTGGAGGGCGCGTTCTGGGAGGAGATGCTCTGGTTCTGCTGGCTCGCCGCGGTCGCGATCGTCGCGACGCTGATCCGGTTCTGGTTCAACTACACCCTCCAGATCCGCTGGCGACGCTGGCTCACCCGGCGCTACACCGAGGAGTGGCTGGGCGGCCTGACCCACTACCGGCTCCAGTTCGCCCGCACCCGCACCGACAACCCGGACCAGCGCATCGCCGAGGACATCAAGCTCTTCGTGCAGCAGACGCTGACGCTGACGCTCGGGCTGCTGTCCGCGGTCGGCACGCTGTTCGTTTTCGCCGGCATCCTGTGGGCGCTGTCGGGACCGATCACGGTGCCGGTCTTCGGCGGGATCACGATCCCCGGCTACATGGTATGGGCGGCGGTCGTCTATGCGGTGCTCGGCACGGCCATCACCCACGTCATCGGACGGCGCCTCGTCTCGATCAACTTCGACCAGGAGCGCTACGAGGCGGACTTCCGCTTCGCCCTCATGCGCTTCCGCGAGAACCAGGAGCAGATCGCGCTGATCCGCGGCGAGCCGGCGGAACTGCGCGGCTTCGCCGACCGGTTCGCGATGATCGTCGCCAACTGGCGCCGGCTGGTGAACTACAACCTGCGCGTCCTCACCTTCACCACCGGCTTCAACCAGGCGGCCATCGTCTTCCCCTTCATCGTCGGCGCGCCACGCTATTTCGCCGGCGCGATCTCGCTGGGCCAGCTGATCCAGATCTCCAACGCCTTCGGGCAGGTGCAGAACGCGCTCACCTACTTCGTCGACGCCTACACCCAGCTGACCGACTGGGCCGCGGTGGTGAAGCGGCTGACGACGTTCGAGCGCGCGGTCGCCGAGGTCCACGCCGAGGCCGCCGCCGGGCCCCGCATCGAGCGCCGCGAGGTCGGCGACCGGCTCACGGTCACAAACGCGCGGATCGACCTGCCGCACGGCGGGGCCACGCTGGCCACGGTCGACCTGTCGGTGGCGCCGGGAGAGAGCGTGCTGGTCTCCGGCCCGTCCGGCACGGGCAAGAGCACGCTCTTCCGTGCCATCGCCGGTCTCTGGCCCTACGGCGGCGGAGCGATCGACGTGCCGCCCGCGGCGCGCAGCGCCTTCGTGCCGCAGAAGCCCTACATCCCCATCGGCACGCTGAAGGACGCCATCTGCTTCCCCGGCGACCCGGCGACGGTGGACGACGCGACCGCACGGCAGGTGCTGGAGGAGGTGGGCCTCCACGGCTTCGTCGACGAACTGCACGTCGACCACCACTGGGGCCAGCGCCTGTCGGGCGGCGAGCAGCAGCGCGTCGGCTTCGCGCGCCTTCTCGTCGCGCGACCGGACTGGATCTTCCTGGACGAGGCGACCTCGGCCCTCGATCCCGCGGCCGAGTCCATGCTCTACCGCCTGATCCGCGAACGGCTGCCGCAGGCGAGCATCGTCTCGATCGGCCATCGGGAGGCGCTGGCGGCCTTCCACGACCGGCACGTCGTCCTGACGCCCGGGGGCGAGGGCGTCCCGGCACGGCTCGCGGCGGCGGCGCCCCCCTGACGGAACGGGGCCGCTGACCCCATCTGCTGCACCGCCGCAGGGCGACGGCTGTCCCGCGGCGGCGCGCGTGCTATGTACCCGCCGTCAGACACCCGCCGCCCGCGAACCCCCTTGGCCCGACCGACCACGCGCTACGTGTGCCAGAGCTGCGGAGCCGCCCATCCCAAATGGGCGGGCCGCTGCGACGCGTGCGGCGCCTGGAACACCCTCGTGGAGGAGGCGGCGACCGAGGGCACGCCCGCCGGCCTCGGCAAGTCGGGGGCCAAGGGCCGGCGGATCGAGTTCGTGGGGCTGGAGGGATCCTCCGCCCCCCTGCCGCGCCGCCTGACGCGGATCGCGGAGTTCGACCGTGTGTGCGGCGGCGGCCTCGTGCCTGCGTCGGCCGTGCTGATCGGCGGCGACCCCGGCATCGGCAAGTCCACGCTCCTCCTCCAGGCGACCTGCCGGCTGGCGGACGCGTCCCGCTGCGTCTACGTGTCGGGCGAGGAGGCGGTCGACCAGGTGCGGCTGCGCGCGGCCCGCCTGGGCCTGTCGAAGGCGCGGGTCGAACTCGCCGCCGCCACCTCGGTCCGCGACATCGTCGCGACGCTGGACGTGGCCGATCCGCCGGACGTGGCGGTGATCGATTCGATCCAGACCATGTGGGTCGACACGCTGGACAGCGCGCCGGGCACGGTGGCGCAGGTCCGCGCGGCGGCGTCGGAACTGATCCGCGTCGCCAAGCGGCGCGGGACCACGCTGCTGCTCGTCGGGCACGTCACGAAGGAGGGGACGCTCGCCGGCCCCCGGGTGCTGGAGCACATGGTCGACACCGTCCTCTACTTCGAGGGCGAGCGCGGGCACCAGTTCCGCATCCTGCGCGCGGTCAAGAACCGCTTCGGTCCCACCGACGAGATCGGCGTGTTCGAGATGACCGACGGCGGCCTGTCCGAGGTGCCGAACCCGTCCGAACTTTTCCTCGCCGACCGGCAGGGCGACGTCTCGGGTACGGCGGTCTTCGCCGGGATCGAGGGGACGCGGCCGGTGCTGGTGGAGGTGCAGGCGCTGGTCTCCCCCTCCCCGCCCGGCACGCCGCGCCGGGCGGTGATCGGCTGGGATTCGGGCCGCCTCGCCATGGTGCTGGCGGTACTGGAGGCGCGCTGCGGCATCCAGATCGGCGCCAACGACATCTATCTGAACGTGGCCGGCGGGCTGCGGGTGACCGAGCCCGCGGCCGACCTCGCCGTGGCCGCGGCGCTGGTCTCCTCGCTCTCCGGCACGCCGATGCCGCGCGACGCGGTCGTGTTCGGGGAGATCGGCCTGTCGGGCGAGGTGCGGCCGGTCGGCCAGACGGACGCGCGGCTGAAGGAAGCGGCCAAGCTCGGGTTCGCCTCGGCCGTGATGCCCTCCCGTCGCCCGGCCCGCGCCGGCGGCAAGCCGCCCGAAGCCCCGCTGCGGACGGTCGAGCTGTCCCGTCTCGACGAGCTGATGCCCCTCTTCCCGGCCGAGGGGCCGCCCGCGCGGCGCCCGCGCACCGCCGCCTCCTGACGCCGCCCCATGGACCAGTTCCCCATCAACCCGATCGACGCGATCGTGCTGGCGACGCTGCTGCTGTCGGCGCTGATCGCCTTCGCGCGGGGCTTCGTGCTGGAGGTGCTGTCGATCGGGTCGTGGATCGGCGCCGCCTTCGCCGCGATGTACGGCTTCGGGCCGCTGCGTCCCTACGTCTCCGAGTTCCTGGGCCCCGGGCTGGTCGCCGACGCGGTGACGGTGCTGGCGCTGTTCCTCGGCGTGCTCGTCCTGCTGTCCGTCTTCTCGCACCAGATCTCGCGCGGGTTGCGGGGCGGGCCGCTGGGGGCCCTCGACCGCTCGCTCGGCTTCCTTTTCGGGCTGGCACGGGGTGCGCTGTTCGTCTGCCTCGCCTATCTGTTGGGATCGTGGCTGGTGCCGACGGGGGAACAGCCGCGCTGGGTGCGCGACGCGCGGACCCTGCCCGCAATCGAGGCCGGGGCGACGTGGCTCGTCGGCCTCGCCCCGCAGGACCCCCGCCAGCGGGCGGAACTGGAACGCCAGCGGGAGGCGGAGCAGCGCCGCTTCCTGCAGCAGTTGACGGTGCCCCAGCCGGCGGCCCCCCGGCCGGCGGCGGCA